>JBBIOE010000064.1:0-33814 GCA_037443525.1 Archangiaceae bacterium
GGCCAACCGGCGTCTCGGTTCCACAAGGCTGGGCGACTCCCCCGAGTGCGCCGAGTTCCTGACCGCGTTTCCTCCGCGATCGTCACGCCTCCAACGTCACCTCTGCCGCGAAGCGGCTTCGTTCAACTCTGGGTTGACGACGCTCGGAGCGTCACCGTTCTACACCGGTCCACCTGGAACGCTTTCTAGAGAGTTCTTCGCCCACAGGCCGATTCACGATCTTCTCGGCGTGCGAATGTTGGTGGGGCCGATTGCACCGGATGCTGCGGCCGTATTCCATCGCGGGCTGGAATCCATGGGTACCGTCGATGGTGTTCAGCTTTGGAGGAACACGGAGGCGTTCCCTCGCGTATTCGGCGTGGCACGGGTGAACGTGGTCCAGCGACCCGAGGAGGCCGTGCAAGCTATCAGCTCTGCGCTCGCCGGAGCGACCAGCGACGAAAGTCAGTCGGCGTTCGTCGAGCGACTCCGTGGCGAGGCGTGGGTAGAGTCGCCCTCGGAAGTTGCACTGCCTGAGGCGTTGACGAGCTTGCGTAGCGCTGCCCCTCGCTCTGTCGGTCGAATAAAGGCGGCTAGGCTGCATGCGAATTCCGTCGAAGTTGATTTCGAAGCAGACTCTTCTTGCTTGCTGGTGATTTCCGACGGCTTCGACCCAGGCTGGTCTGCGACCGTGAACGGAGTGAAGACTGAAGTAATTCGAGTCAACGGAGCGCTTCGTGGAGTTCTATTGTCGAGCAGCGGATCGCACCATGTTGTGTGGTCATTTCAACCGGTCTGCGGCCTCCTCTCCCTCGCCTTCGCACTCGTGGGAGCGGCTTCCCTTTGCTGGCTGTCATGGGCAAGAGTTCGGTACCCGTCCGGCGAGGGCGGTTGTTGACCTCGTGAGGCTCGACGTTGGCGACCGGCTCAGCCGCCCTTGGCGTGAGTTCGCCGAGCGCGGCGCGGCGGTAGATGTTTTCGGTCAGCTTCGCGGTGTGATCGATCAGCGACGGCGGGATGAAGGCCGAGCCGAAGCGTGAGACGGTGCGCGCGGAGGCGTTTCAGCCGAGGGTCTGCATGAAGGCCGCGGGCGTCATGGCCTCGAGTGGCAGCCCGAAGACGTCGCGGTGGGTGCCGAGGCGCTCGAAGGCCCAGGTGAGGTACGCCTGCACGGGCACGCCGACCGTGCGGCAGGTCGCGATGATGCCCAGCAGGACGCACGCGCGGTGGGCGCCCTCGGTGCTGCCAGCGAAGAGCACGTTGAGCCGCAGCTTGGCGACGTTCTGAAACTCACGCTCGCGCCCCTCGTTCGTCATGTCGCGCTCGCTGCGTGATCGGCATCGGAGCCGCACCCGGCAAGGGTGCGTGAACCCCCCGCCCATCACCGAGTACCCGCCGACCTCCGACCGGAGGGCAGCGCATGGTGGACGAGGCGCGGGGAGCGAACGCAGCAGCACTGGCGCGGCTGAGCGCCAACATCGAACGTTGGCGCCAGACAAGGACGCAGCTGTCGGCGATGCCCGAGACGCTGTGGCGGGAGGCGGTGGCGGTCTCCCGGAGCGTCGGGGTGCGCGCGGTGGCCACGGAGTGCGGGCTCAACGCAACGAGGCTCAAGGCGAGCACGGCGCGGTGCTCGGCATGCTCACGCCTGAGAACATCGGCGAGCTGCTGATGCTCGACTCGGCGGCGCACCGCACCCGGCCGAGGCCCAGCGCCTGAGCGATCATCGAGCGTCCTCCGTGCAGGCTGAGCTCGTCGAGAGCCGGCGAGCCTCCGGAATTCGATCGGTGCAGCCGAGGTCCTCTACTCCGCTCGGACTGAACGGTGCCTGGTTTCGCAGCTCGGTCGACCTGGTGAGCTCTCTCAGAGCGCCGCGGGGGCTTGCGCCTCGGGCTCGAGCACGGCTCGCGCGCCGTCGAGGAGCGTGGCGCGCTTCTCGAGCCAGTCGCCGATGCGGGGGTAGACCTCGTGGCGGGCGTTCTTCCCCACCATCAGGTCGCCGTGGCCGTAGTCCAGCTCCTGGCCGCCCTCGCGCCCGAGGAGCACCAGCTCCTTGTCCTTCGTGGTGAGCAGCTCGAAGTACTCGCGGGTGACCTTGGGCGGCGCCAGCCCATCGACGGTGCCCCCGATGACGAACACCGGCAGGGTGAGGCGGGAGACGCCCGCTCGGTAGTCGACGGAGCGGTCGACCGAGCGGAAGGCGTCGTGCTCCACCCAGTCCTCGAGCTGTGCCAGCACGCCGCGCCACAGGGGCGCGAAGGAGCGCGCGAGCAGCATGCGCTGAGCGGCGGGCGCGATGTTCTTCAGGTTCGCGGTGGGGCTGGCGGCGCGGGGCGGAGGGAGGCGGCCGGCCAGGAGCGTGCCGAGGGCGGCGAGCGGCGGCAGCGGGAAGCGCCCGTCGGCGGCCAGCCACTTGGCGAAGGTGAGGCTCCTGGTCACCGCCCAGTGCAGGTGGAAGAAGACCGGCGAGCCGACGGTGACGAGTCCGGCGAAGTCGTGGTCCGGCCGGGTGCCGGCGTAGGCGAGGCCCAACAGCCCGCCCATGGAGTGGCCGACCCACAACACCTTCTTCTGGTTCGCGTGCCCGCGGATGAAGTCCAGCGCGGCGGGGAGATCGAAGTGCAGGTGGTCGTCGAAGGTGGCGTCGAAGGGCCCGAGGTCGGGGACGCGGCTGTCGCCCGCGCCGCGGAGATCGAGCGTGTAGCACTCGAACCCACGCCGGGAGAGCGAGGCGGCGAGGCTCGCGTCCTCGAGAAATTCCACGATGGAATGGTTGTTCCCCAGCCCGTGGCACAGGACGACCGGCTCGGCGAAGCGGCGATGTTCGGCCGGTCGATGCCAGACGGCCAGCGTCCAGCCGTCGCGGGTGGTGACCAGGTGGCGGGTGGGGCGTTGGCCGTCGAGCCGGAAGTAGCCCGGCGCCACCGCCGCGATGACCGCGAGCAGGACGAGCCCGACCAGGAGGATGACGACGAGCGCGCTGATCATCGTGACAATTGGTATGGTGCGGCGGGCATGCGATTGCGCGATTTGATGTTCGTGCTCCCCAACCTCTTCACGGTCTCGTCCATCTTTTGCGGGTTTTACGCAATGACCTTGTCGGGTGGAGAGGCCAGCCCCTCCCAACTCTATCAGGCGGCGTTGGCCATCTTCTTCGCCATGTTCTTCGACGGGTTCGACGGCCGGGTGGCGCGGCTGACGAAGACGCAGTCGCAGTTCGGCATGGAGCTGGACAGCCTGGCGGACGTGATCAGCTTCGGCGCCGCGCCGGCGCTGCTGGTGTACCGGTGGGCGCTCTCGGGCCTGGGCGTCTTGGGCGTGATGGTGGCGTTCGGCTTCGCGGCCTGCGGGGCCTTGCGGCTCGCGCGCTTCAACGTGCTGGCGCTCAAGTCCTCGCACGGCGGCGCGTCGCACTACTTCGTGGGCATGCCGATTCCGTTCGCGGCCTGCGGGGTGATCGCGATGATCATCGCCCACCAGTTCGCGCGCGGCGGCCCGCTGGCGGACGAGTGGCGCTGGCCGGTTCTGGTGGTGACGCTGTTCTTGTCGCTCTTGATGGTCTCGACGGTGCGCTACCGGACCTTCAAGGACGTGAAGCCGACGCCGAAGGCCATCGGGACGGGGCTGGCGGTGCTGGGGCTGGGCGTGGCGGTGGCGGTGCTGACGCACCCGGCGTGGGTGCTGGTCGCGTACTTCGGGCTGTACCTGCTCTCCGGCCTCATCGAGGCGCCGTTCATCATCACCCGGAAGCTCAAGGTGACGAAGGCGGGCGTCATCGCGGTGCTCCTCGACACGGTGGATGAGGACGAGGGCGACGACGAGGGCGAAGTCGACGACGAGGAGATTCTGTAGCCCGCGCTCAGCCGAAGGGGATGAGCCGCCGGAAGCCGTGCGCGAGCACCACCGGGTAGAGCGCGAGGTTGCGCAGGAGCGCGGCCATCGCGGACCAGCTCGGCAGCGATGACTTCCCCGCGAGCGCCGACGCCAGGCCCTCGAGGTGCTTGGCGCCGAAGGGGCCCGCCGCGAGACGTGACGCCAGCGCCTGGGGAATCGCCGCCACGCCGTGCAGCGCGCCGGTCCACCCGCCGACGATGGCGCCGTGGGTGTCGGTGTCGCCGCCGGCCTTGATGACGCGGACGAGCGAGTCGTGCACCGAGGTGCCGTGGAGGAAGGCCCAGGTGGACAGCCCCACCGAGTGCACCACGAAGCCGGTCGAGCCCAGCTCGCGGGCGGCGGCCTCGGGCTCGGGAGGCGCGGCGAGCGCTCGGGTCACCGCGTCCCGGAGCGCCGGCAGGGTGACGACGGCCAGCGCCTGTCCCACCAGCTCGCGGCGCGAACGCTCCGAGGGGGACGCGACGCACAGCGCCGCCAACTCGGAGACGTAGAGCGCGCCCTCCACCGCCAGCGGGTGGGTGTGCGTCACCTCGGCGAGGCGCGCGCCGAGCGCCCGACGCCGTGCCGGATCGACCACCGCCGCGCCCAAGATGCCCGCGCGCATCGCCGCGCCGTTGCCTCCCGACGACACGCCCGAGCGCGAGCGCCCGAGCCACAGCTTGAGGCACGAGCGCAAGGTCGCCAGCCCGATGCCGAAGGGCAGCCGCGCGAACCACCAGCGCAGATGCCAGCGGAAGCGCCGCACCACCGCGTCGTCGTCATCGCCCTCCACCAGCGCCTGGGCCAAGAGCGCCGCCTGCTCCGTGTCGTCGGAGACGAAGCCGGTCGAGCCCACGAGGTGGAAGCGGTCGAGCGCGCCGAAGCGCCGGGCGACGGTCTTCGGAGAGAGGCCCTCCATCGGCAGCCCGAGCGCGTCGCCAACCGCCACGCCGAGGAGGCAGCCGTGCAGGCGATCGAGCGAGACCTCGGAACGCATCGAGAGGGGAACTTACGTGATTGAGACCCGGTGTTCGGCCCCTTCGACTCCGTTCCGGCCCAACGGTAGGGTCCGCCCCGTGCGCATCGAGACCGTCTGCACCGGCGACGAGCTCCTCACCGGCCTCACCGCCGACACCAACAGCACCTTCTTCCAGCGGCAGCTGCTCGAGCGCGCGGGGCTGACGGTGCGGCGCTCGGTGGTGGTGGGCGACGTGCGCGAGGACATCATCGAGGCGCTCGACGCGGCGGCGGCGCGCTGCGACCTGGTGCTCGTCTCCGGCGGCCTCGGCCCCACCGCCGACGACTTCACCGCCGAGTGCGCCGCGACCGCCGCGGGCGTGGACCTCGTGGAGAGCCCCGAGGCCCTCGCGCACATCGAGGCCCGCTTCAAGGCCCGCGGCGTCGCGCTCACCCCCAACAACCGCCGGCCGGCCCTGGTGCCGCGCGGCGCGGAGGTGGTGCTCAACGCCGAGGGCAGCGCCCCGATGTTCATTCAGCAGCGCGGGAGCTGCCGCCTCGTCTTCGTCCCCGGGGTGCCGCGCGAGTACCGGCACCTGGTCGAGCACCAGGTGCTGCCCCGCATCCTCGCGCTCGTCGAGGCGATGGGCCCCCGCCGGGTGCGGGTGCTGCGCCTGCTCAAGACCGTCGACCTGCCGGAGTCGCACCTGGACCAGCGCGTGCGCCCGCTCTTCGCCCAGCACCCGCGCGTCACCTTCGGCTTCCGCACCCACGCGCCCGAGAACCACTTGAAGCTCCTCGCCGAGGCGCCGAGCCAGGCCGAGGCGTTGGCCGCGGTGCAGGCCGCCGAGGCCGACAGCCGCGCGGTCCTCGGCGCGCACGTCTTCGCCGCCGACGACGAGACCATGGCCTCGGTGGTGCTGGCCGCGCTCGCGGCGAAGCAGACCACGCTCTCGGTCGCCGAGAGCTGCACCGGCGGGCTCATCGGCGCCCAGCTCACCGACGTGCCCGGCGCGAGCACGAGCTTCGTGGGCGGCGCCATCGTCTACACCGAGGCGCTGAAGGAGCGCTTCGCCGGCGTCCCCGCCCAGATCCTCGCCACCCACGGCGCCGTCTCGGAGGAGACCGCGCTGGCCATGGCCGAGGGCATTCGCGCGCGCGCCGGCACCACCTTCGGCCTCTCGGTCACCGGCCTCGCGGGGCCCGGCGGCGGCGACGAGAAGACGCCGGTGGGCACGGTCTTCATCGGGCTCTCGGGACCGACGGGCGCCACGGTGGTGCGCCACTGGTTCCACGGCGACCGTCAGCGGGTGAGGGCCTTCGCCGCGCACTCCGCGCTGGACCTGCTGCGCCGGACCGTGCAGGAGGGGAGCCTCACATGAGCAAAGCCGCTCCGACCGAAGCCAAGGCCGCCGCTCCGGCGGGTCCCGTGCATGGTGGCACGTTCAGCCTCGCGCTCCGCCTGTGGGCGCAGGCCTACCGCGTGGAGATCTTGCTCTTCGTGGGCTGCTTCGTGGTGTTCGCGATGTTCAGCGGCCAGCGCTTCCTGAGGCAGAGCGGCGCGCCGCACTTCGTCTACCAGGCGAAGGCGTGGCTCGACGGGCGGCAGAGCATCGACCAGGACGTGCTCGAGGCTGAGTACCCGGAGGACTGGGCCTGCGTGCGGAGCGTGAACGGCGTGCCGACGCGCTGCACCCCGCCGCGGCTGGCGAGCGACACCTGGTACTCGAGCTTCCCGGCCTTCCCCTCGGCGGTGATGCTGCCCTTCGTCGCCATCCACGGGTACCAGCTCAACGACACCTCGTTCGGCGTCATCATCGCGGCGCTGGCGGTGGCGCTCTTCTACTCGACGCTCAGGCTCTTCCGGGAACACGAGGGCACGGGCCGCACCATCGTGGAGGACGCGGGGCTCGCGCTGGTGCTCGGCTTCGGCACGCTCTTCTTCTACGCGGCGATTCGCGGCGAGGTCTGGTTCTCGGCGGAGGTGATGGGCGTGGGCTTGACCGCGCTCTACCTGCGCAACGCGGTGGGCGCACGCCGGCCCATGCTCGCGGGGCTCTTCTATTCGATGGCGGTGCTCACGCGCACGCCGCTCTTCTTCACCGGCGTGTTCTTCGCGCTGGAGGCCATCGCGCCCGACAAGGGCCACCGCGTGGAGCAACTCAAGGCCTTCTTCAACGATCCCCGGAAGAAGCTCGAGCCGTTCAAGGGCTTCGCCATCGGCGCCGCACCCCTGGCCGTCACCGCGATGGTGATGAACTGGTCGCGCTTCGGTAGCATCACCGAGTTCGGCCACCGGTTCTTCTACGTGAACCGGGTGAATCTAGACATCGACTTCTACGGGCTGTTCAACCTCCACTACCTGCTGCGCAACCTCGACGCCGCGTTCCTGACGCTGCCCCAGCTCTCCACGTCGCCGCTCCGGCTCGCCTACAACCCATGGGGGATGTCGCTGTTCATCACCCTGCCCCTGCTCGCCCTGATGGTGACGCCGCGCACGAAGGAGAAGCTGACCTACGGGGCGCTCGCGGCGATGGCGTTCACGCTGTTCGTCTCGTCGGTGTTTCCGGAGCTGCCGCCGCCGCCCGTGGTGCCTGGGGTGCCCCCGGAACCTCCGATCGGTCATCGCGACGCGGGCGCGTGGGTGGTCCTGTTCGGCTGCTTGGGCCTGTTCGGTTACCTGGCCTGGCAGTGGGTGAAGGACCCGTCGGCGCCGCGGCTCCTGGTGCCGGTGCTGGGCACCCTCTTGGCGTGCGTGGTGCCGGGCCTGCTCTACCAGAACACCGGCTACGCCCAGTTCGGGTTCCGCTTCTCCATCGACTACACGCCGTACCTGGTGGTGCTCTTGGTGCTCGGCGGGTGGCGGCTCAGGCAGCCGCTGGTGCTGGCGCTGGTGGCGCTGTCGGTGGCGGCGAACTTCTGGGGCGCGGTCGGCTTCCGCGGGTACACGGAGCTCATCCGCGGGTGGCAGTGAGCGAGCACCGCCACACGCGCGAGGCGAGCGGGCTCAGGCTCGATCGGTCCTTGCGCTGGTGGCACGACGGCGAGCCCATCGAGCACCCCAACATCGTCGAGGCCTTCAACCGCGGGCTCTCGGTGCGGGACGACGGCCGGGTGGTGCTCTCCTTCGGGAACGACTGGGCGCTGGTGGAGGTCGAGGCCTGCGCCTTCGCGGTGGCGGGCGTCGACGTGGGCGAGGGAGAGAGGCTCGCGGTGCGGCTGTCGGATCGAACCGCGGAGTGGCTCGACGCCGAGTCTTTGGCCCTGGACGAAGACGGCGCGCTCACGGTGAAGGTGAAGGGCGGGAAGGCGCGGGCCCGCTTCACCCGCGACGCGCAGTTCCAGCTCGAGCCCTACCTCGCGGAGGAGGGAGACCGGTTCGAGCTTCGGGTGGGGACGCGGCGGTGGCCGACCGCGCTCACCGCCCGGTCGCCCTGAGCGGAGTCGAAGGGAGCCGAGCTGCCGAGGACGGACTTCGACGAGCTCAGTCCGAACGGAGCGACTTGCCGTTCACCCTGAGCGGAGTCGAAGGGTTTCCGAATTCCGTCCCCCTGATGCCCGCGATGAGCCGCGACCGCGCAGACAATTCGCGCCACGTGCGAGGCCCCGCGCGGCGCTTACGCTGAGAGGTGTCGAAGCTCCTCTTCACCGCGGCGCAGGTGCTCTACCTGCTCCTCCCGCTGCTGGTCGGGGCGGCGTGGTCGGCGGTGGTGCTGCGATACGAGTTGTGGAAGCCCCTCAAGCGCCCCATCGACGGCGGGCGGACCTTCCGCGGGAAGCGACTCTTCGGCGACTCGAAGACCTGGCGGGGCGTGGTGGTGGCCATCGTGGGCGCGGTGCCGGCGGTGGCGCTGCAGCGCTTCGTGCTGGTGGACGTGGTGGGCGACCTGGCGGTGTTCGACTACCGGCAGGTGAACCCGCTCCTCTTCGGAGGGCTGATGGCCGTGGGAGCGATGGCGGGAGAGCTGCCCAACTCCTTCGTGAAGCGGCAGCTGGGCATCGCGCCGGGGAAGACGACCTCCGGGCCGCTCGCGGCGCTCTTCTACGTCTGGGACCAGGTGGACCTGCTCATCGGGGCCTGGCCGCTCATCGCCTGGTGGGTGCGGCCGTCGGCGTCCTTCGTCGCCGCGAGCTTCGTGGTGGCGCTGGTGATTCACCCCACCGTGTCGCTCATCGGCTACGGCCTCGGGGCGCGGAAGACGGCGCGCTGAGGCGCTACCGGGAAGCGGCCACCACCACCGCGGCCACCACGCCGGCGAGGAACATCGCCAGCATCAGGCCGTTCAGGGCCAACCCGACGATGGCGCCGGGCAACACACCCGAGGCCTGGGTCCCCCGACGAACCAGCAGCGCCGCGACTCCACACGCGAGGCCCACCAGCGGGAGCAGGACGACGAGCAGCGCCTTCAGGAGCGCCAGGTGCCCGCCTCGGAAGATGGCCCCGGACGCGATCGCGAAGAAGACGCACAGCCAGCTCGCCCGGGCGAGCGCGCGGGCCCGGCCGGCGCGAACGTCGAGCGGTCGTTGCAACTCGCCGCAAGGGCGGCAGAGCACGGGGCGCTTCGCGAGCACCTTGCAGGCGGGGCACACGAAGGCGCCGCAGCGGGAGCAGGGGCCCACGCTCGGCGCGCGGTGCGTCGCGCAGACGGAGATCTCAGGCTCGGCTGCCGCCATCGCACGGGCCAGCGTACGCCACCCACGGTCCCGAGGCGCGCTCGACGGGCCTCGGCGGAGTGCAGCGGCTCATCGCGAGTGGAAGCCTCACGCGTGCGCGTGCGCGACCTGCTCCACGATGGACCGGGGGAACGGGACGTCGAAGTGCTCGCGGCCGAGGGCCTCGTAGACGGCGCGGCGCACCTGGTCCTGCACGTCGCCGTAGTCCTGGGACTTGCTCCACACCACCACGGTCAGCTCGAGCGAGGAGGCGGCGAAGCCCGTCACCGCCACCGCCGGCGCGGGGCTGGCGAGCACCTGGCCGCAGCTCGTCGCGGCCCGGAGCAGCACCTCCTGCGCGCGCGCCAGGTGGGTGCCGTAGGCGATGCTCACCGGAATGGCCGAGCGGCGCGTGCCGAGCCGCGTGTAGTTGGTGATGTTGGCGCCGGTGACGCCGGTGTTGGGGACGATGATGAGCTCGTTGTTGGCGGTGAGCAGCGTGGTGGCGAACAGCCCGATGTCCTTCACCTCGCCGGTCTCACCAGCCGCCTTCACCACGTCGCCCAGGCGGATCGGCCGGAAGAAGAGCAGCATCACGCCGGCCGCGAAGTTGGAGAGGCTGCCCTGCAGCGCGAGGCCGATGGCCAGGCCCGCGGTGGCGAGCACGGCGAGGAGCGAGGCGGTCTGCACGCCGACCGCTCCGAGCGCGGCGATGAAGGACGCGGCGATCACCGTGTAGCGGGCCAGGCCGGCGAAGAAGCGCGTGAGCGCCTCGTCGACGTTGGCCTTGATGCACACCCTGCGCACGAGGCGGCCTACCCATTTGGAGACGAGCCACCCGCCGACGAGGATGAGCGCGCCGAGCAGGATGCCGCTGATGATGGGCCAGGCCATGTCGTAGTAGCTCTTGAGGGTGTCGACGGTCATCGCGAACCTCCACCAGGACTCCGAGCCCAGGTGGAAGGCTGCATGCGATGTGCCCCGGCGCCCCCGGCTACTTCCGCTTCACTTCTTCCCAGCCATACGGCGCCTTGCGGAAGTAGGTCACCTTGCCCTGGCTCTTCACCCGCACCACGTCGGGGAGGCTGCGCACCTCACCGGCGCCGGCGAGCTGGGCGAGCGAGCCCTTCTGCTCGTCGGTGAGCGCGGCGTCTCCGGCGTCGAGCATCGCGTCGAGCAGCGCCTGCGCATCGGCGACCACCTGGGTGAGCCTGACGTTCACCAGGATGTCGGCGAGCTCCCCGCCTTTCGCCTTGCCGCCGAGCTCGAGCAGCTTCACCACCGCCGCCGCGCGCACCATCGGCGAGACGTCGGCGCGGTAGGGCTCGAGCCAGCCTTGCGTCTTCGCGTCCACCGGGGAGCCGGTGAGCCCCTTGAGCGAGAACCAGTTGGCCTCGTGCGGCGTGAGCGCGGTGCGCGTGGGCGGAATCATCCGCACGTCCTCCATGCGCAGCGCCAGCACCAGCTTCTTGTGCTGCTCCGTGGCCTGCACCTTGGCGTCGAGCGACGACACGTTCGCCTCGGCGGCCTTCTGCTCCTTGGCCTGGGTGGGCGCGAAGAGCCCCACCGTCCACGGCTCGCTCTTCTTCGGGCGCTTGAAGTAGCCGATCCACGCCGGCCGCTGGTGCTTGGGGCCCGGCATGCCCGCCTTGCCCGGCGCCGTCACGGTGACCGCGACCCGCGCCACGTCGTCCATCCACTTCACCTCGTGCATCGCCGCGCCCCAGCCCTTGGTCTCCACCCAGCCGTTCCACTCGGGCTCGCTCTTGGCCGGCTGCACCGTCACCTTGCACGCCGTGTCCGCGTAGGAGCGATCGATGCGCTTGCCCTTCGGAGTGACGGTGATGTCCTTCTTGAACTCCGAGCTGACGCGACCGGGGAAGAGGAGGAGCTTCTCGCGGATGAGCACGTCGCCGCGCGGCGCGTCGTCACCCTCCCAGGTCCACACCTCGCCCGGCGCCGCCATGTCCTCGAGGATGCGCTGGAACATCAGGCCGGCGAGCGCGTCGAGCTGCTCGGGGTCGTCGAGCGGCGCCCCCTTCTCGCGCAGCTTGGTGTCCAGCTGGAGCATCAGCGCGTCGCGCGCCGGCCCAGGCTTCATCGGCTCCAGCGCCGCCAGCATCGCCCTGGGCGAGCTCAGCGCGTTGGGGTCGACCACCTCGATGAACTTCACCTTGCCGGCGAAGGCCGGCGCGGCGGTGAGCAGCAGGAAGACCACGATTCCGGCGTGAAGGCTCCGCTTCATGCCGCGCATGGTGCCCAACGTCGGGCGCGGTGGGAAGAACGAGCAGCGGGCCGGGCTTCGACCCCAAATCCCCACGAGAGCTCTTGTCCCGCTGCTCGGTATGAGGCAGGTGGCGCGCCATGACTCTGCCCCTCGTGCTGGTGTGCCTCGTCGCCGGCCAGACGCCCGCCGCCCCGCCGCCGCCGATGCCTTTGGCCCACAGCCTGGTGGAGATGCCCGAGGCCTCCCGCCGCGCGTACAAAGACGCGGTGGCGCAGCTCACCCAGGGCGACTTCCACAGCGCGACCGTCGCCTTGAACGCGCTCGCGGCCGAGCACCCCGCGGTGGCCGAGCTCTACGCCGCCCGCTGCACCGCGCAGCTCAGCCTCGCCCGCTACGCCACCGCCGAGGCCGACTGCGCCTATGCCCTGCGCCTGAACGCCGCCCTCGTCGACGCGCGCTACGGGCTCGCCGCCGCGGAGGACGGCCAGGGCAAGCGCGACGCCGCCGCCTGGCACTACCGCGAGTACGCCGCCTCGCGAGAGCCGAACGTCAGGCCCGAGCTCAGGGCCCGCGCCGAGGCGCGCGCCGCCGCCCTCTTCCCGCCCGCTCCGGTGGCCCGGCCCGAGGCCGCGCCGGCGCGCCCGCGCGAGACCGAGTGCCGCATGGGCTCCGACGGCCGGCAGGCCTGCGGCTACAACTGCCGCATGGGCTCCGATGGCGTGATGGCCTGCGCCAACACCCCCGACGGCGTCTGCGCCATGGGCTCCAACGGTCACGTCACCTGCTCCACCGTCGCCACCTCCGCCTCGCCCGGCCAGGAGCCGCCGCGGTGCCACATGGGCAGCGATGGCCGCCAGTCGTGCGGCTACAACTGCCGCTTCGGCAGCAACGGCCACTGGTACTGCGCGAGCGTGCCCAACGGGCGCTGCGGGATGAACTCCGACGGCTCGTTCACCTGCCCGTGAGCTTCAGCCGGCCAGCGCCCGCCGCCCCATCGCGTCGTAGGTCGCGTACTTGTACGCCTCGGAGAGCGACGGGTAGTTGAAGCACAGCTCGATGAAGTGCTCGGCCGTCGCGCCGGCCAGAAGCGCCGACAGGCCCAGGTGCACCAGCTCGGTCGCGCTCTCGCCCAGGCAGTGCACGCCGAGCAGCTTGAGGTCCTCGCGGCGGAACAACAGCTTCAGCACGCCGGTGTCTCCGATGATGAGCCCGCGCGCGTTCTGCTCGAGCTGGGCCACGCCCTTCACGTAGTCGACGCCCTGCTGCTTCAGGCTCTCCTCGGTCTCCCCGGCCATCGAGACCTCGGGGATGGTGAAGATGCCGGTGGGGAAGAGGTTCGCGACGCGCGTCTTGTAGCCGAGGTCGAAGAGGTGGACGACGGCGACGCGGGCCTGCTCCATCGAGACCGAGGCCAGGCTGGGCGCGCCGACGACGTCGCCCGCCGCGGCGATGTGCGCGACCTTGGTGCGGAAGCGCGCGTCCACGTCGAGCTGCCCGCGCTTGCCCGCGACGAGCCCGGCGTGCTCCAGGCCCAGCGTGGCGGTGTTCGCCTGCCGGCCCGCGCAGACCAGCACCGCCTCGGCGTCGAGCCGCGCGCCGGTGTCGAGCACGAGCCGCACCGACGCGTCGGAGGCGTCGCAGGTCGTCACTTGAGCGTTGAAGTGGAAGTCGACGCCGAGGCGCTTCATGTCCCCGGTGAGGCGGGCGACGATCTCCCCGTCGAGGAAGCCCATGACGCTGCCTCTGGCCTCGACGATGGTGACCTTGGTGCCCAGCGTGGCGAAGAGGCAGGCGTACTCGCAGCCGATGACGCCGCCGCCCACCACCACCAGGCGCTTGGGCACTTCGTTCACCCGCACCAGCTCGTCGGAGTCGTAGACGCGCGGGTGCTCGAAGGGGAACGACGGCGGCCGGTTCGGCGCGCTGCCGGTGGCGATGAGCACGTTCCTGGCGCGGATCCGGGTCGGCCCGTCCTTCGACGCCACCTCGAGGGTGTGCGGGTCGACGAAGCGCGCGGCGCCGAACAACTGCGTCACCCCGTGGCGCTCGAGGTTGTGCGCGATGCGCCGGCGCTCGGCGGCCAAGACGCCGTCCAGGTGGTGCAACAAGTCGTGCACCGTGGCCTCGCGCTTGAGCGTCAGGTCGACGCCGTGCAGCCCGCGCTGGCGCAGGCCCGAGAGGTAGAGCGCCGTCTCGCGCAGCGTCTTGGAGGGCAGGGTGCCGGTGTTCACCATCGCGCCGCCGTGGAAGGGCTCCTTCTCCACCAGCGCCACCGACTTGTCGAACCAGGCGGCCTGCACGGCGCCCTTCTCGCCCGCCGCGCCTCCGCCGATGACGACCAGATCGAATTCGTCCATGAACGGTCGAGGCTACACGCAACTTGGGGCCCAGGGAGAGGGGGTCCTACGCAAGGGCTGCGCGGGGGGCCCGGCCTCCGCATCTCGTTCGCGGGTCGAGGCGTCCTGGCCCCCGAAGCGCCGGGCCTTTCCGATGCATTCCCCCACGAATGGAGGTGTCCGATGCCGGTGAAGGCCCGACGAGTGATGACGCGGAAGGTGCACTGCGTGCTCCCCGAGACGCCGGTGAGCGTGGCCTGGCAGCTGATGCACCAGCAGGACATACGGCACCTGCCGGTGACGCAGGGCGGGAGGCTGGTGGGCATCTTGTCCGATCGCGATCTGTTCGGCCGGGTCTTGCTGGAGAAGCACGGCTCGCCGCTCTTCGATGACACCACCTGCGGGGAGATCATGACGCTCAACCCGGTGGTCTGCGTCCAGGGCACGCCGGTGGCCGAGATGTCCCGGCTGATGGTGAAGAAGCACATCGACGCCTTGCCCATCGTGAGCCTCGACGGCAGCCTGGTGGGGCTGGTCACCTCGTCGGATCTGCTCTCGCTGCTCGTGGAGAACGTGAAGAGCGATCTGCCCTACTCGTTCACGCTCTCCTCGGCGCAGGCGCGGGCGTAGCGCTCGAGCCTCTTCAGAACTTCCGCACCTGAAGGCACCGCACCGGCTGGTTGCTCGCGCTCTGCGCCGCGTCGGCGGTGACGATCTGCGCGTCGGCCATCTTCTTCAAGATGACGTCGCGCCCCTGCTTGATGAGCGAGGCGTTCTTGCAGCGGTCGACCTCCTCGTAGAAGCCGTGGGGGGGCATGGCGAGCTGGAGCTCCGCGGTCTCGGCCACGGTGAGCTCCGAGGGCCGCTTGCCGAGCAGGCGCTTGGACACCGCCTCCAGGCCGATGACGCCGCGCGCGTGGTCCGTCGACTCGAGGTCGAAGGCCACCAGCTCCTGCCGGGAGAGGAACTGGTGCACCCGGTCCGCCGCCACCGCGAGCTGGAACTCGCTCTTCGCCCCGAGCTGCCGCGCCACCCGCCGGGCCAGGATGAGCTCGCAGGCGCCGTCGCCTTGCAGCTGGCGGTTGATGAGGCTCGCCAGCACCCGCTTCGTCCACGCCATCCCCTCCTCCTTCGGCGAGGCGAGGAGCGTCGGGCAGCCGGTCTCCGCGACGTAGACCTCGACCACCCGCTGGGGGAGCTTGGACAGCTCGGGGTGCTTGAACTCGGTGGGCTGGCGCTCCTTGGCGGGCTTCTTGGTCTCCACCCCGCCGCGCTCCGACTCGATGGTGGTGCGCAGGGCGATCTCGATGTCCTGCGCCGACTCCACCGAGGTGGGCAGGTTGGCCGCCGTGTAGAGCCACACCGCCGGGAGCACGAGCCCCACGGTGATGGCCACCAGCAACCCCAGCAGGATGAGCATCTTGATGAACTTCACTCAAAACCCCTGACGCTCGTTGGGCGGCCTGTTACGTCCGTTCCGATGAGCGGTTGGCATGCTTCGACGGTGACTCGGCTGGTCCCACTGGCGGAGGAGCTCTTCACCCTGACCGTCTCCGTCCCGCCCGCCATCGCGAAGGCCTATCACACGCCGGGACAGTACCACCGCCTCGGCGTCGCCGAGGACGCCGCCAGCACCCTGGCCATGGCGTCGCCGCCCGGGCACGACAGCTTCGAGTACGTCGTCAAGCGCCAGGGCCAGGCCGCCGCGTTGGGCGCGCTCGCCCCCGGCGCCCAGGTGAAGGTCTCTCCGCCCGAGGGAAAGGGCTTCCCGCTCGGCGTCGCGGAGGGCCGCACGCTCCTCCTCATCGCCGCCGGCACGGGAGTGGCGCCGCTGCGCGCGGTGCTCAAGCACGTGGCCCGCCGCCGCCAGGCCTACGGGAAGGTGGTGGCGCTCTTCGGCCTGAGGACCCAGGGGCACCTGCCCTGGCCGGAGGAGGTCGAGCACCTCGCCGCCGAAGGGCTGGACGTGCGGGTGTCGCTCTCGGCGCCGCTGCCGGGGTGGACGGGGCGCGTGGGCCGGGTGCACGCCCACCTCGCCGAGCTGCCGGTGGACGACGCGGTGGCCTTCGTGGCCGGGCCGCAGGCGATGCTCGCCGAGCTCGGAGCCGGCCTGGCGCTGCGCGGGCTCCCGGCCGAGCGCGTGTACCGGAACTACTGATCGACCGTCACCGCGACGAACCTCGTCATCCGCCCCACCACTGGCTGACGGTGGCGGTGCCGGGCGCTGAGGTGGAACCCTGCGCATCGGGTTTGGCCCCTCGTATGCTGCCGCGATGGTGAGCCGCTCCGCCCTGCTGGTCGTGCTCGCGATGCTGCCGTCCTCGGCGCGGGCGGCCGACTGCGACCTCGAAGGACGATCGATCGAGCCCCTGGGCGAGCGGTACCCGCTGGTCGTCGCCAACCCGACCTGGGGCTCGTTCTTCGCCAAGGCCTCCGTCATCAACGAGCGCTTCGCGGGAGAAACGGCCCTGCCCGACACGCGCCTCGCGCTGGCGCTTCCTCCGCCGCTGAGGGGCGAGCTGCGGCTGCGCCATCGGGCCCGGGGCTGGTGGTGCGCGGAGTTGCGCGAGGAGGACTACCAGGGGGCGCTCGACCAGCTGCGAATCGAGCTCCCGCTGGAGGTCGAGTGGCGCATCGAACGGGCCGGCAAGGTGCTCCTGCGAGGCACGATGCAGAGCCAGTCGGAGGTGTTCACCACCGATGAGATCGTGTTGGAGGGCACGGCGGGCCAAGTCGAGCGCTTTCCGGTGGCGCCAACCGTCTGGGCGGCACCGCTGCCTTCCGCCATCGAGCGCGACGACGCGGCGCTGCCGAGTTTCGTCGCCTATGCCGAGCTGCTCGGGAAGCTCGGCGTCGGGCTCGAGGCGCTCGCCGCCGCGCCCGCGCCCTGGCCGCGCATCGCGCTCAACCTTGCCGTCCACCAACTGCGCCAGGACGAGACCACCCTCGACGAGAAGCAGCGCGCGCGCTTCCTGGCGCTGCTCCAGGCGGTGGCGAAGCGTGACGGCTCCGCCGAGGTGAGCGCCGCGGTCGCGCGGTGGACTCGGCGCCTGACGATGTTCGACGACACGCTGGGCCCAGAAACGATGGAGCAGACCGTGGACGCGTCGACCCGCGTGCTGCGCATCAACGGACGCAC
The DNA here is from genome assembly GCA_037443525.1 of Archangiaceae bacterium. Classification (GTDB taxonomy): domain Bacteria; phylum Myxococcota; class Myxococcia; order Myxococcales; family Myxococcaceae; genus JBBIOE01. The sequence continues at coordinate 17,165 of JBBIOE010000064.1, forward strand.
CGTCTTCACGCGGACCCAGGGCACGAAGGCGTCGAGCGTGGTGCGGGTGCCGCTGCCCCGCTCGGGTCTGGCCTTCATCGAGCTGGCGCGCGACGAGTACTACGCGAACGGGGGCATCACGGCGCTCGATTGGACCCGGCAGTGGCAGCCCCTCACGAGGGAACGCTCGCCCTGGACGGTGGAGAAAGGCGTCATCCCCGCGGCCCGGCTGCGCCCGCTGTGTCTCGGCGTCGACTGGTCCGGTCCTGGAGAGAAGCCCTCCGGGTGGCTGCAGCTGGCCCTGGGGAGGCGCTCGGGGCCCTCCCCGCTCGGCACCTGGCAGCGGGCGAGCGGGCCGAGCGCGGGGGCGTCGGTGGAGACGAAGACGGTGAGCTCGCTCGTGCCGGAGTACGAGTCGCTCTCCGGCGGCACGGCGACCTTCACCTTCGACGAGCACGGGGCGGTGAAGGGCGCGTGGAGCCCCGAGGAGCGGTGCGAGACGCGCTGAAGCGGCTCGACGAAACCGACGAGAGTCACGGTGGCGCGGCGCCGAGCGCGAGGACCGGACGTTACGGATCGACCGTCACGGCGACGAACATCGTCATCCGCCCCACCACCAGGCTGACGGTGGCGGCGCCCGGAGCGACGCCGGTGAGCACGACGTGTCCCTTCCCGTCCGACGCCACCCTCACCACCGAGGCGTCGCGGGCCACCGCCTTGGAGACGCCGGAGAAGGTGAGCGTGGTGGTGGCGCCGACCGTGAGCCCGAGGGCGGTGAGCACCGGCAGGGTGACGGGCGGCGCCGGTGAGGCCGCGGGCCCGGCGTCGGGCGGGGCCGGAGCCCTGGGGCGCGGCGTCACGGTGAGCCAGGCGGTGTGCTTCTCGTTGTGCGAGTCGGTGGACAGGACCGCCGTGCGCCCCTCGGCCAGCCCGCGCACGACGAGGAAGCTCCCCTGCAGGTCGACGGTGGCGATGGTGGAGTCGACGGCCTCCGCGGCGCGCGACGGGGTGATGGGAATGGTCTTCGAGGTGCCCACCTCCACCGTCAGCTCGGCCGCCTCGGGCAGCGCCGCGGTGCGGGACACCTTCACCACGATGACCGAGGCTTCGCCGTCGGCCTTGAAGACGCGCAGCTCGGTGGTGCCGCTGGCGGCGCCGAAGAGCGTGACCTTCTCGCCGGTCGCGTTCGCCTGGAGGATGTCGGGATCGTTCACCGCGATCAGCGAGAGGTCCTCGAAGCGCACCACCCGGCGCTCGCCTTCGCGCAGCGTGATTTCGGTGGGGATCGCGGCCAGGGCGAGGAGGAGAGCGAGCATGGGGTCGAGGTCGCCGACGTTAGGGACCCGGCGCCCTCAAGGCGAGCGAGACCTCGAGGGCCGTTCGCAAGGCCGCCCGTGCCATGGACAAGTGGGCCCTGGGAACCCGTCGGACGGACGACCTCACCCTTCGGAGGTGGGGCGGCTGGCCTCGCTTCAGCGCTGGCACGAACATGCAACAGTCTGACTTCACGAGAGAATTCGTCGTCTGCTTGCGCGGTGGGGCGATGTGCGCCAAGTGCTGGGGGGTCCATGGCGAACGTCCGCAGTTGGTCGTCGATGCCGTCCCCGCTGGGCGAGCTCTTGCTGGTCTCCGACGGGAAGGGACTGACCGGGGTCTACCTGCCGACGTACCGGACCAGGCCCCAGATGAACGACGCCTGGCAGCGGGACGACGCCTTCTTCACCGGGGTGAAGGACCAGCTGGACGCCTACTTCAACGGCCGCTCGCCGACCTTCGACATTCCCCTCTCGCCTGAGGGCACCCCCTTCCAGCTCGAGGTGTGGAAGGCGCTCACCGAGATTCCCTTCGGCGCCTGCTGGACCTACGGCGAGCTGGCGTCGCGCCTCGGCAAGCCCAAGGCGTCGCGGGCGGTGGGGCTGGCCGTGGGCAGAAACCCCATCTCCATCGTCATCCCCTGCCACCGCATCCTGGGCTCCCGGGGCCAGCTCACCGGCTACTCGGGCGGGCTGGAGGCGAAGAAGTGGCTGCTCCACCACGAGCTGGAGGGCGCCGCCGCCAAGCGCCTGCAGCGCGCCGCCACCGGTGAGGGATCGGTGCGGGTGGTGCCGATGACGCCCGTCCGCGGCGTGCGCGCGCTGGCGCCCGTCCCCGCGCGCGGCTGAGGCCCCTCGACCCGTGCCGTTCGTTGCCCTCGGGGTGCTGGCGCTGGCGACGCTCGCCCAGGCCGGCCCCGACGTCCTCCCTGGCACCGAGACCTCCGGCCCCGACGCCGCCGAATACGCGACTCGCCTGCGGGCCGTGGGAGAGGGCCCGCTCCTGAGCTCCATGCCGGCGGGAGGGCGGGCGTACCGCTGCACGGTCCTGCCGGCGTCCGGCCACCCCACCACGGTTCGGCTGGTGCTCGCCGGGACGCGGGGCATCGTCGTCGGCCGGGAGCTGACCGCGACCACCCCGGGTGAGCTGCGGGACGACGTCACCTCGACGCTCTCCTTGGACGCGGTGCGCTCGCTGGCGTCACGGCTGGACGACGAGCGGCTGCGCGCCATGCCGTCCGGCGACGCCTCGGGCGGCGGGCGCGGCGGCAGCACGTGGATCTTCGAGCTCGCCCAGCAGGGCAGCCATCACGCCATCGTCCGCCGGTCGCCCGAGCTCGAGGCTGGGGAGCGGGGAACGGGTCCCCTCGTCGACGCCTGTGGCGCGATGTTCCGCGCGGCGGGGTTCGCTTCGCCTCCGTCTACCGGCGCCACTCGGCCCCGAAGGCCACCGAGGGACCCCCGACCAGCTCCCCGCGGGGCCCGTCGAACACGCTGGCGTAGCCCAGGCTGGCGGAGAGGATGACGGTGCCCGGCGCGCCGGTGCCCGAGAGGAAGGTGCGCACGCCGACCTCTCCGAAGGCGAAGCCGTTGCCGCCTCCGCCCCCCGCGCCGAAGAGGCTCAGCCGGCTGGTGAGCGGGACGGCCAGCTCGCCGCGGCCGGTGCCGAACGCGAACTGGCTGGCGCGGGAGAAGATGGACGAGTGCCACTCGAAGTGGAGCCCGTCGAGCGCCCCCAGGCGGAGCGTCTGGTTGACGGTCAGGCCGGAGGTCTCGGGGCAGGTCTGATCGACGACCCGCCCGGAGCTGTCGATGCGGCCGCCGAAGCACTGGCCGCCGGCGCCGACGAAGGTGCCCAGGCCGAGGCCCACCTCGAAGAAGTCGGTGGTGTAGGCGCCCAGGAGGCTGGCCGACATTGGGAAATGCGCTTCGTTGGAGTTGAACGCCAGGCCCAGGGGCTCGATGGCCGCCGCGATGGTGAAGGGCGCGGTGGGGGCCGTGGCGGCGACGAACGCGTCGGTGAGCAGCCCCACCGGCTTCGAGGACGAGGCCAGCCCGAGGAAGGGGCGCGCGTGGAAGCCGAACCGCCACAGGTACGGGGCGCGGCGCGGCAGCGCGAGGCGCTCCGACAGCGGCTCGCTGGTGAGCTCGACCAGGTCTCCGACGGAGGCCAGGTCGCCGCGGCCGAGCTGCGCCATGCCGCGCTCCGCGTCGGCCTGCTCGACGGCCACCACGGCCGTCACCTCGCCGGAGGCCACCTGGAGGACGGCGTCGCTGGTCAGGTCAGGCTTCTCCACGAGCTGCTGAGACACCACCCGCACCCTCGAGCCCTTGGTGAACCCCCGGGAGGTGCCGCCGGCGAAGATGATGCGACCGTCGCGGATCTCGACGATCCGCCCCGAGGCGGGGGCCGCCGGAGGTGCTCCCTCGGCGGGTGCGGCGTCGGCGGGGCTTCGTGGGCCGGGGGCGGCCTTCGAGACCGAGAGCTCGGAGACCGGGGTGGTCAGGGCGGCTCCCCCCAGGCGCGCGGCCACCGGGCGCAACGGCTCGGTCAGCGCGAAGCGGTGCACCTCCTCCCGGAGCTCCAGGGCGATGAGCTGTCCCTTGTCGAGCAGCAACCCGCCCACGTGCTGGCCCTCGAGCAGCCGGCCCACCAACCTCGGGTGAGCGGGGTCGGCCACGTCGACCACCGCCACGCCGCCGCGATCGAGCGCCAGGTAGAGCACCGCGCCCTGCTGCACCCTGGCCACCACCGGGCCGAGCTGGAGCTCGGCGAGGGCCTCTTCCTGCGCCTGGGCCGCCAGCGCGAGCAGAAGCCCCAGCGCCATCACGACGTTCCTCATGTTCGCTCCCTCCGCGCGAAACCGTCCCCGCGCGCGCGGAAGAGGAGCAACCGCCAGGCCCATCGCGGCTCGGCGAAACCACACGGGGTGAAAGCGGCGCTGCGCAGATTCCCGCGCACCCGCCGCGGGGAGAGCGAAGCGCGGTGCGCAGCGGGGTGCGGGCGGGACCGCGGCTGGTGGTGGTGGCCACCTGGATCGATCGAACGGTCCTCCCGTTCAGGGTGAGCGAAGCCGGTCCTGAGCGACGTCGAAGGGTCGAACCCTGCCGACCGTACGGTCCCGAAGTGCGGAGCTGAGTTCGGCACCCTTCGACTCCGCTCAGGGTGAACGTGGGTCGATGCATGTGATCACCGCCATGATGGCGTGGCCATTTGGGTCGATCGCGCGGCCCTCCCGTTCAGGGTGAACGGTGGTCGACGCGAGTGATCACCGCCATCATGGCGCGCGGGCTTCGGGCGCCACGACCGTCGCGCCGCTCCACGACACCTCGGAGACGGTCGCCGCCGGCTCGCTCTGGTGATCGCCGAGAATGTTCTGGGGCGTCCACGCGGCCACCACCAGCGCCGTCCCGTCGGCGGTGAAGCGCACCCGCCGCACCGCGAGGCCGTACTTCTGCGCCGCGTCGGGGCCGCCGGGGAAGAGGCGCACCGTGCGGTCCCACCCGCCGGTGGCCAGCGCCTTGCCGTCGGGCGCTATGCCCGCCGTCGCCACCACGCCGTGGTGCCCTTTGGCCGTCTCGAGCACCTTCCCGCTCGCCGCGTCGACGATGGCGCCCACGTCCCACGGCCGCTCGGGCTCGACCTCGCCCTTCTTCTCGCGCTGGTAGACCTCGTAGCTGCGCTCGGCCTTCGACTCCGAGAGCGCCACCCCCAGCCGCGCGCCGCGCGCGTCGACGGTCAGGTCGTTCACGAAGGCCGGAAGCGTGAAGCGCCGCGCCTCCACGAGCGCCTGGGTGGAGCTCGCGCTCACGCCGGCCGCGCCCGCCTTCGCGGTGAGCACCTCCTCGCCGGCCGCCTCGTCGGTGACCACCTCCACCCGCTCGAGGAAGGCCGCCCCCACCGCCGCCTGCGCGTCAGGTGCGAGGCAGGCGTCGCACACCGCCACGTCGAGCTCGTCGACCGAGAGCCCCTTGAAGGCGAGCCGCCGGTGATGCGCCACGTGCGCGAGCTGCGGCCCGCCCGGCGCCTGGAGCGTCACCGTGTCGGGCAGCTTCGCCGCCTCGAGGCCGAGCGTCTGCGCGAGCGCCTGACGAATCACCACCACCGGCAGCCGCGCGTCCACCGCCACCGCCGCCGAGGCCGCGCCGTCGAAGACGCCACGGAAGAGCGCCCCGCCGCCCTTCTTCTCCAGCTTCACCCGGGCCACCCGCGCGGGCGCCGCGCTGGCCTCGAGCCGCCAGGCCGCGATCTGCTTGTCCCAGCCGCCGCTGTAGAGGGTGCCGTCCTTCGCCCAGGCGAGGCCGCGCACCTCCGAGGCGTGCGCCCGCGCCTCCGCCGTCCACGCGAGGCCCGGCCAGGTGAGCACCGTCACCTGCCCCTTGGCGCCGCCGGCCGCGAGCCACTTCCCGGAGGGGTGGAAGGCCACCGAGACCAGCGGCTCCTCGCTCGGCCACGCGCCCAAGAGCGCGCCGCCCTTGGCGTCGAACACCCGCAGCACCGCGTCGCGGCAGGCCGAGGCCAGGGCCAGGCCGTCGGGAGAGAAGGCCAGCTCCTCCACGTCGAACTCGGTGGTGCCGACCCTGGCGTCGAAGAGCGGCTTGGGCGGCTCGCCGACGGTGAAGGCGGAGACGATGAAGTCCTTCGCCCCCAGCCGGGAGAAGGCCACCACCTTGCCGTCGGGCGAGGGCTGGGCGTCGAAGACGAAGTCCTCCCGGTTCAAGACCACGGGCCGGGCGAGGCCGAGCGGCGTGCCGGTGACGAAGCCTCCCGGCGTCCTGGCCAGCGCGGCGAGCGCCTCGGGCGACGTCTTCGGCAGCGTCGCGCAGGCCGAGAGCGCGAGCGCAAGGCACCACAGGCGAGACATCACCCCTCCGGCTTCTTCGCGCCCGGCGGGATTTCCTTGATGCCCTTGGGAGTGATGTTGAGCAGGAAGAGCGGCCGCTTCGCCTCGCGGGCGTCGTCGAAGGAGATGGTGCCGGTGGCGCCGTCGAAGTTCTTCACGTTGGCCAGCGCCTCGCGGAACGCCGCGCGGCTCTGCGGCTTCTGCTTGTCGAAGACCTGCTTGAGCAGCTGCGCCGTGTCGAAGGCCACCGCGTCGAGGATGGTGATGGTCGCGTCCTTGTGCTGCTCGCGGAAGGCCTGCACGAAGGCCTTGGTCGCCGGCCGGTCGCTGCCCTCGTAGAAGCCGTCGACGTACACGCTGCACAGGGCGTACTTGCCGGCGCGCTCGATGAGCAGCGGGTCTCCGCTCTGGCCCTTGGGGCTCGACCAGGTGGACGGGCCGAGCAGCGTCACCGTCTTGAGCTTGTCCTTGCCGGTCGTCTTCTGAATGCGCTCGATGTCGTGCTTGTCGCAGGCGTTGGTGATGATGTCCTCGACCGCGAGCGACGGCGCCACCAGCGAGACGCGCTGCCAGGAGTCGGGGATGAGCAGCGCCTCGAAGTCGACGGTGGGCTCGAGCGAGCTGCGCATCTTCTCGAAGGCCTTGCGCTTGCGGTAGTCGTCGAGACCGCTCTCGCGAATCTCGCGGGCCTTCTCGATGTAGTCGGCCCGGTCCTCGATGTAGAGGCGGCCCACCAGGCCCTTGGCCTGCTCGGTGAAGGTCGTCTGGTCGTGGTTGTAGGTCTCGTAGCCGCGCACCTGGCCGCCGCGCTTCTCCACCGCGTCCCAGAACTCCTGCGAGAACTCCTGGCCGAAGGGCAGGTTCGGCGTGAGCACCGCGAAGGTCTTGTAGCCGAGCGTGTTGATGGCGTAGTCGGCGAGCGCCTCGGCCTGCTGCGAGTTCGTCACCATGGTGCGGAAGACGTGGGGGCCGATCTGGGTGAGGCCTTCGGCGCGGGACAGCGAGACCAGCGGCACTTGCAGCTCCTCCGCCACCAGCGCCGCGCGCTTGGAGTCGTCGGCGAAGAGCGGCCCCACCACCGCGATGGCGCCCTCGTCGAAGGCGAGCTGCTCCACCAACTGGCCGGCGGTGTTCACGTCGCCCTGGGAGTCCTTCACCAACAGCTCCACGTCGCTGCCCTTGAGCGCGAGCTGCATGCCGCGCAGCACCGTCTCGCCGAGCGCCTTGTACTTGCCGGAGAGCGGCAGCACCGCGCCGAGCACCTTGGGCCTCACGTCGCCGCGGCGCGAGATGCGCTCGAGCAGGGCCTTGGCGTCGGGCGCGTAGGGCGAAGTGGGCGCGTTCTGCAGAAGGGTCTTCAGGGTCTGGTCGAGGTTCTTCCAGTCGCGCAGGTGGTAGTAGACGCGCGCCATCTTGAAGGTGAGCAAGGGCCACGCGGGGTGCGTCGCGGGCACGTCGTGCCAGGCCTCGGCGATGGAGAGGAAGGTGGCTTGGGTGTCGACGGTCGCCTCGAGCTTCTCCAGCGCTTCCTTCTTCTCGGCGGCGGTGGTGGCGGCGTCGACGGTCTTGAGGCCCAGCTTGAGCGCCTCTCCGTACTGCTGGCTGCCGGCGGCCGCCTTCTCCAGCGCGGCCTGGGCGGTCTTCTTGTCCTCGCCCTCGAGCGTGTCCACGAGCGACGCCAGCGTCTGGTAGGCCTCGCGGAAGGCCTTGAGCTCCAGCGCCGAGAGGCCGGCCTTGAGCCTGGCGTCCTTCGCCTTGGGGTGAAGCGGGTTCTCGAAGACCAGCTCGTTGAGCGCCTTGCGCGCGGTGACGTAGTCCCCTTCCTCGTAGGCCAGGACGCCAGCGCGGTAGAGGGCATCTTGCCCCGCGGTGGAGTCGGGGTAGGCCTTGCGCACGGCGAGCAGCGCCTCGATGCCTTCCTTCCGCGGCCGGGAGTCGGCGAGGGCGTTGGCCTTCGCCAGCGCGTCGTCGGCGGCGGCGTTCTTCTTCGGCTCGGGCTTGCTCGTGTCGGGGACCACTCCGGTGCCGGTCGTCGTCACCGAAGGCGGACAGGCGCAGAGCACGAGGGCAAAAAGCCACGGCGCACGAGACATGGACGCCCGTCTAGCATCGCGCAGGCCAGCCTGCCCACGCGGGAATACCGGGGTCCGACGAATCCTTGCAGACGCCATGTCCGGGTGGTCTGTAGGCGTCATGAGCGGTTCGGTGCCCCTGTGTGCACTCGAGCAGGTGGTCATCGGGCACCGGCGAGGCCGGCCGTTGACGCCGGCGGTCTCGCTGGAGGTGCGGCAGGGCGACATCGTGGGCGTCCTGGGGCCCAACGGCTCGGGGAAGACGACGCTGGTGAAGACGCTCATCGGCCAGCTCGCGCCGCTGTCGGGCACGGTGCGGCTCCCGGTCGAGCGCACGCTGCGCGTCGGCTACGTGGCGCAGGGGCACCGCCCGGACTTCGCCTACCCGCTCTCGGTGCTGGAGGTGACGCTGATGGGGCGCGCGCAGGCGCTGGGCCTGGTGAAGCGCCCGGGGAAGGCCGACCGCGCGCTGGCCCTGGCGCAGCTCGAGTCGGTGGGCCTCGCCGCGCGGGCCGACGCGCCCTTCCGCTCCCTCTCCGGCGGGCAGCAGCAGCGGGTGCTGGTGGCGCGGGCCTTGACCGCCGAGGCCGAGCTGCTGGTGCTCGACGAGCCGACCAGCGAGATGGACCCGGCGGCGGAGCACGCGCTGTTGTCCCTGGTGAGCGGGCTGTCGGCGTCGCGGAACCTGGCGGTGGTCTTCGTCACCCATGAGATCTCCGCCGCGGCGGGCTTCGCCACCCGGGTGGTGCTGATGGACCCGGCGGCCAAGGCGGTGGACGTGGGGCCTTCGAGCGAGCTGATCAACTCCGAGCACATGACGCGGCTCTACGGCCGGCCGGTCGAGGTGCGGCGCGAGAGTGGCCGGACGCTGGTGTGGGTGAGCGGTCGCGACGAGCCGGGGGCGACGGCGTGAGCTTCTGGGACGCCCGCTTCCTCTGGCAGGAGCCTCTGCTCGCGGCGGTCATCGCCGCGGCGGTGCTCGGCTACCTGGGCTTCTTCGTGGTCTTGCGGCGCATCGCCTTCATGAGCGCGGCGCTCTCCCAGGTGTCGGGCCTGGGCGTGGCGGTGGCGTTCTTCGCCGGCAGCTTCCTCGGCATCTCGCCGCACGATCCGACGCCGTGGTGGCTCGCCCCGACGACCTTCGCGCTCTTCTTCGCGTCGGCGGGGGCGATGCTGATGGCGCTGGTGGTGCGCTCGAAGCGCGTCTCCAGCGAGGCGGTGGTGGCGCTCTCGTACCTGGCGGCGGCGGCCTTCGTGATGGTGGTGCTGGCGAGCCCGCGCATCGCGCAGGAGGCCCACGAGGTCGGCGATCTCTTGTTCGGCAACGCGGTGGTGGTGAAGCGCGGAGAGCTCGTGCAGCTTCTGGCCGCCGGCGTCATCACGCTCGTCCTCCACGCGCTGTTCTTCAAGGAGTTCCTCTTCTGCTCGTTCGACCCCGAGACGGCGAAGGTGTTCGGCGTGCCGGTGCCGGTGATGGACGTCTTGCTGCACCTGAACCTCGCCGTGTGCGTGGCCATCGCCACCAAGGCGCTGGGGGCCCTGCCGGTGTTCGCGTTCCTGGTGCTGCCCGCCGGCGCGGCGCTGTTGTTCTCGGAGCGGCTCAAGCCCGTGGTCGCGCTGTCGGTGGGCCTGTCGGTGGTCGCGGCGGCGCTCGGGTACTACCTGTCGTGGACGCTGTCCTTGCCCACCGGCTCGGTGATGGTGGCGCTGGCGGCGTGCTTCTGGGCGGTGGCGGGGATCAAGCGGTTCGTGGAGCTGAGGCGCTGACGTGTTGACACGAAATGTCAGGTGCAACAGGGTGGCAAATATGAAGCGCGTGCTCCCCTTCACCCTGACCCTGCTGGTGGCCTCCGGCGCCTTCGCCCAGGAGCCGCCCGACGCCGGAGCGCCGGCCTCCTCGAGCCTCGCCGACGAGCTGGATCTCGCCGCGGGGACTCCCAGCAAGGCCGCGCCGGTGGTGCCGCCGCAGAGCCCGGTGTCTCGCGCGTTTCAGAGCCTGAACCCGGACATCTCGGTCATCGCCGACGTGACGGCGGGCCTCGCGCGCGGGCCCAGCTATTCGACGGCCGGAGACGACCCGGTGCTCAGCCACGCGGTGGGCGAGCTCCCCGCCGGCCTCACGGCGCAGGAGGTGGAGATCGGCTTCCAGTCCGTGGTCGACCCCTACTTCAAGGCGGAGCTCTACCTCACCATCCCCAACCAGAGCGGGCTCGAGGTCGAGGAGGCGGTCGTCACCACCACCTCGCTGCCGGCGAACCTCCAGGCGCGCACGGGGCTCTTCCGCTCGGCGTTCGGGCGAAACAACGGCCAGCACCTGCACGTGCAGGAGTTCACCCGCCGGCCGCTGGTCAACGAGGCCTACCTGGGCGTCGACGGCTTGCGGGCGCCGGGCGCGCAGCTCTCGTGGCTGGTGCCGGCGCCTTTCTTCCTCCAGCTCAGCGGTGAGGTGTTCGCGGTCGGGGCGCCGGAGGGCTCCCCGCACCTCTCCACCTTCGGCGGCACGCCCGCGTCGTCCAAAGGAGCGTCCGCCGCGGGGCCGAGCCTCACCGGCACCGCGGAGCTGAAGGCCTTCTTCCCCGCCACCGAGTCGCTCAGCGTCTCGGCGGGGCTCAACGTGGCGCGCGGGACCTCGCCCGGTCTCGGCTGCGTGCCGGGCCCCGTGGTGCTCTGTCTCGACGTCGCCCTGCCCTCCCCTTCCACGCTCGGGGCCTTCGATCTCTACGTGAAGTACAAGCCGCCCAACGTCGCCGGCGGCTACTTCGCGCTGGCCTGGACCACCGAGGTCTTCGTGCGCCAGCTCGACGGGCCCCCGACGCTGCCCCTCAGCGGGACGCCCGGGCCGGACGGCGGCCTCTACACCCAGCTCGTGGCGCAGGTGGCGAGGCGGTGGTTGGTCGGCCTTCGAGAGGACCTGCTCGGCACACCCTCGACCGGGTACATGCCCCGCACCCAGCGCACCTCGCTCAGCGTCACCTATCTCTTCAGCGAGTTCGCCCGCCTGCGTGCGTACGGCGAGCGGGAGACCACCGCGCCGCCGGGCCTGGGCTTCTTCTCCGGCCCACCGGTCTCGGCCGCCTACCTGCAGCTCGAGGTGTCGATGGGCGCCCACGGCGCGCACGCCTTTTGAACGTTTCCCGCTCTCTTCCGTCTGGAGCCTCGATGACGCGCACCCTCCTCGCACTCTTCCTCCTCGGCTCCCTCGGCGCCTTCGCCGACGAGCCCCTGCACGTCGTCACCACCATCGAGACCTTCGCCGACCTCGCGAGGAGCATCGGCGGCGACCAGGTGGAGGTGAAGAGCCTCTCCCACGGCTACCAGGACCCGCACTTCGTGGAGGCGAAGCCGAACCTGATGGTGGTGCTCAACCGGGCCGACGTGCTGGCGCGGGTGGGGCTCGACCTGGAGATCGGCTGGCTGCCGCCGCTGGTGACGGGCTCGCGCAACGAGAAGATTCTCCCCGGCCAGAGCGGAGACATCGACTGCTCGCAGTTCATCGATCCGCTCGACGTGCCCACCACCAAGGTCGACCGCTCGCAGGGCGACATTCACCCCGCGGGCAACCCGCACTACTGGATTCCGCCGGTGAACGCGGTGCGCATCGCCAAGGGCATGATGGAGCGCTTCTCGCAGCTGCGCCCCGGGTCGAAGGAGTACTTCGCCCAGCGCTTCCAGGCCTTCGTCGCCGACCTCAAGACCCGCGCGGTGAAGTGGGAGGCGCTCGCCAGGCCGCTCGCCGGCGCGAAGGTCGTCACGTACCACAAGAGCTGGAGCTACGTGTCGAAGTGGCTCAAGCTCGACGAGGTCGGCTACGTCGAGAACCGGCCCGGCATTCCGCCCTCGCCCGACCACCTCGCGCAGCTCATCACCACCATGAAGGCAGTGGGCGCGAAGAAGGTCATCGTGGAGACCTTCTACAACCGCGCCATCGCCGACGAGGTCGCCGAGCAGGCCGGCGCGACGCTGGTCTCCGCGCCCTCCAACGTGGGAGCGAGCAAGGACATCACGACCTACCCGCAGCTGGTCGACGCTCTGCTCGCGGCGCTGACCAAGTAGCCGGAGGGTCGTCACTCAGGGAAGTACGTTCATCGGCACGCCGCTAAGGCTCATGGATGCCTCGCGCTACATGGTCTCGCACGAGATCCACGACGAGGTCTCGAGCCCGCAGCCTTGGCAGACCAGGTCGAGCGAGAGGCTCTCGAATCCCTCGGCCCACTGCGAAGGCTCGAAGTCTGGGCCAGCCTCCTCCTCGAAGTCCGCCTTCCCCTGCGAGGTGACGGTGACGACCGCTCGATGCCGCTCGTCCCTGCACCGCGAGCAGGGCCACACGGTCAGAGGAGGCCGCTCGAGCGCCGCCTGGGCCGCGTCGTGGCACACGACGCCGTTCCATCCGTGAAGATCCTGGTCGATGACCAGGTACTCTGAGCCGCATCCCTCGCACGCGGCACGGACCAGGAAGAAGTACGCACCGTCGATGGTCGCGGTGCACGGGACCGTGCTCCCCTGAAACTCGTGCGTCTCGCCGGGGTAGAAGAACCGAAACGTTCCCGCTCCGCATCGGCACTGAAGTCGTCCGACGAAGAGGTGCTCCGCTTTCGACGCGGAGACCATTGGCTGGACGAAGTCGTGGAGGTGCTTCGGAAACGGCAGGTCGCCAGCGGGAGTCGGGTGAGCCATCGAGTGCGCAGATGACCCTGTGCATCGCCTCTCTTCAAGAGGCGATGGAACTCAGCTGGAGCGGCCAAGGCGCGGCGAGGGCCGGTGGTCGTCGCGTCGCCGCCCTGGTTCACGGGCGCGAGGGCGACCTCGTCGTCGCGGGTGAGGACCGTCGCGCGCACTCAACGGGAGGTGAGCACCAGCTCGCGCCCGGAGGGCGTCGCGATGACTTCCCGGCTCGCTGGGGTAGGGTGCGCGCCTTCACCGCGAGCCCGCCGCTCGCCTCGGGAGCACGGACATGACGCCGCAGGGACAGCCGATGGGGCCGGTGCCGGAGAAGAGCTGGTTCCAAAAGTACTGGATGTGGCTGGTCGGCGGCGGCTGCGCCGCGGCGATGCTCTGCTGCGGGCTCTTCAGCCTGCTCGGCTTCGGCGCCGCGCTGCTCGGCGAGGCCGCGGAGCAGGGCGGCCTTCCCGGAGTGAAGGCCCTCGGCGCCGAGGCCGCGCGAGTCGACTGCGGAGTGCCCGGGCCGGGCGGCGTCGACTGCGAGCTCAAGCGCACTGGAGGGACCGGCTCGTTCAAGGCCTGCTGGGACCTGGAGATCGCTTGCGCCAACGGCTCGACGATGGTCGGGAGCGCCTGTGGGTCGGTGCCCGCCGGGCAGCCGGGCGGCACGGTGAACATGCCGACCGACGCGTTCTCCCACCAGGACGGGTGCGACACGCCGGCCAACGGGGTGGTGAAGCACCTGACGGTGGAGAGGCAGTAGCTGCGAGACGCGGCAGTGTGTGGCAGGAGATCGTCGAATGCCCCTGAGTCATCGGAATCTCCTCGTCGTCGTCGCGCTGGGCGCGTCGTTCGTCTCCAACGCCGCCATGGCGGAGCCTGCCGGTGAACAGCCTCCGCCAGCGGAGGCCGCCGCGCCGCGGGCCAGCGGGCCGAGCCTGACCGACGCCGCGTCGACCACGACGGTTCGCCTGTCGGAACCACCCGGCAAGCCAGCAGCGACCGCCGTGAGCGCGACGAGGAAAGAGCGCCACTTCAAGACGGGGCTCGTGGTGGCCACGGCCATCGTGCTCGGCGGCTCGCTCCTCGTCGGAGAGATCGAGACGGGCGGGTCCTACCTCGAGTGGCTGGCGCCGACCTGGAGCGCCGCCGGGCACGACGGCATCGCGGCCATTGCGCTGGTCTTCGGTATCATCATCACTCCGCTGATGGTCGCGGTGAGTCTGGTGCCGGGACTGAACGCCTACCTCGCGCAGCAGCACATCACCTACGGTCGCTCGGTCTTGGGAGTCGCGCACGACGACGCCACGCCCTTCGCGCTCGGCCTCGGCGCGGCCCAGCTCGTGGGACTCGGCCTCGCGTTCGTGACCCTGCTCACCGCTGAAGAGGTCATCGTCCCCGCGCCGGGCGGCGCCGCCAAGGGAGTGTCCTGGCACCTGCTGCCCGGAGGATCGGGAGCGCCAATCGGCGCGACGCTCGTCGGGACGTGGTGAGACGCGTCGCGCGCGGCGCTGATGAGGTGGCTCGGCGCCGCGACGCTCGACCGCTTCACCGCCGCCCGCGTACGCTCGCCGCCGTGACGGCGTCGGTTCCCGGTAACGTGGCGGTGGCGGAGGTTCCACGACGATGAGCCCTCCGCCGCGCGAGCCGCCGGCCCCCACGGGCACCGTCACCCTCGTCTTCACCGACGTGCAGGGCTCGACGAGCCTCTGGGAGCGCGTCCCCGCCGGCATGCGCCGCGCGCTGGAGCTGCACGACAGCCTGATGCGCCAGCTCCTCTCCCTGCACCACGGCTACGAGGTGAAGACCGAGGGCGACGCCTTCATGGTGGCCTTCGCCGAGGCGAGGGACGCCGTGGCCTGGGCGCTGGCCGTGCAGCAGGCGCTCCCCCAGGCGGCCTGGCCCCTGGACGTGGTGGCGCAGGAGGACGCGGCGGCGGCCCACGGCGCGGACGGCCGGCTCCTCTTCCGGGGCCTCAGGGTGCGCATGGGCCTCCACACCGGCACGCCCGATCGCTGCCGGCCGGACCCGGTCACCGGGCGCATGGACTACCTCGGGCCCGCGGTGAACCGGGCGGCGCGCGTGGCGTCGGCGGCGCACGGCGGGCAGGTGCTGCTCGCCGGCAGCACCTGGGCGGTGATTCAGGCCGAGCTGGGCGCGCTGGGCTCGCCCGTCGCCGTCGACCTCGGCCTGCACCGCTTGAAGGGCCTCGAGCAGCCGGAGCGGCTGGTGCAGCTGCTGCCCCAAGGGCTCGCCGCCCGCGCCTTTCCGCCGCCGAAGGCGCTGGCCTCGCGACGCTCCAACCTGGCCGCCTCGCGCGCCGACGTCGTCGGGCGCAAGGCCGAGCTCGCCCGCCTCGACCAGGCCCTCGCCGCCGGCGCGAGGCTCTTGACGCTGGTGGGCCCCGGCGGCATCGGCAAGAGCTGCCTCGCGCTCCACTTCGCCCACGAGCGGCGCGCCTCCTTCGAGGCGGACGGGGGCGTCTGGCACTGCGAGCTGTCCCAGGTGAAGGACGTGGCGGGGCTCGCCGCTTCCCTGAGCGCCGCGCTCGGCGTGCCGCTCTCGCCCTGGCTCGACGCCGGCGAGGCCGTCGAGGCGCTGGCCCACGCGCTCGAGGGGCGCGGCCGGCTGCTCCTCGTCCTCGAGACCTTCGAGCACCTGGTCGGCGTGGCCGCGCCGGTGCTGGAGCGGCTGCTGGCGGCCGCGCCGGAGCTGGTCGTGCTGGTGACCTCGCGCGAGCGGCTGCGCCTACATGACGAGGTGCCGCTCGAGCTCGGCCCGCTTCTGCTGCCTGGCGAGGGCGACGCGGCGATGTCGGAGAGCGAGGTGCTCTTCCACGCCCGGGCCCGGCGGGCCCGGCCCGGCTGGGCGCCCTCGGAGGCCGAGCTCGCCGACGTCCGCGCGCTGGTGAACAGGCTCGAAGGGCTGCCCTTGGCCATCGAGCTCGCGGCCGCGCGGCTCGGCCTCATGGGCCCAGCGCAGATCCTCGCGCGGCTGGGCAGCCACCTCGAGCTCCTCTCCGCCGGCGAGCGCTCGGCGCTCCCGCGACAGGCGACGCTGCGCGCCACGCTCGATTGGTCCTGGGAGCTGCTCTCGCCCGAGGAGCGCGCCGCGCTGTCGGCGTGCGCCGTCTTCCGCGGGGGCTTCACCGTCGACGCGGCCGAGGCCGTGCTCGGCCCCTCGGCGCTCGAGCGGGTGCAGGCGCTGCGCGACAAGTCGTTGCTGCGGGTGCTCGAGGAGACCGGCCCGGACGGCGCCCCCAGGCTGGGGCTCTTCGAGAGCGTCCGGGCCTACGGGCTCTCACGGCTCGAGCCTTTGGCGGCGCGCGAGGTGAAGGCGCGGCACGCGGCGTACTTCCTCGAGCTGGGCGCCTCCCTCGCCGCCGAGCACGAGCGGTCGGGCGCGCTGCCGGCCCTCTCGCGCCTGGCGCAGGAGAAGGACAACCTCTCGCTGGTCCTCGAGGAGGCGCTGGCCCAGAGCCCGCCCACGAGCGCGTCGGTGGCCCAAGCGGCGGCGGCGCTCCTCGCGCTCGACCCGGTGCTCGCGTCGAGGGGGCCCTTCCCCACCCACCTGCCCCTGCTGGAGCGCGCCCTGGCTCTGGCCCAAGAGCACGGCGTGCCCGTCGCGGTGGTGCGGCGGCTCGACGAAGCGCGGGCCCGGGCGCTGCGGGCGCGGGGGCGGCTGGCGGAGGCAGAGGCGGCCTTCGAGGCGGCGCTCCTCGCGGCGGCGGAGGCAGGCGACCGCTCGGCCGAGGCGCGGCTCCTGATCGGCCTGGGCGGGGTG
>JBBIOE010000065.1:0-33658 GCA_037443525.1 Archangiaceae bacterium
CGCCGCCCCGCCGGGGCCCTTCGCCGTCGTTGCTCTTCGCCCTCGGCTGCGGCGGCTTCCTCGCCCTGGCGGTGGTGGGCGTCTTGGTGATGGCCGCGTTCACCGGCGAGTCGTCGTCGGTCGACGATCAGGCCGTGTTGAAGATGAAGCTCTCCGGGCCCTTGCACGAGTACGTGCAGGAGACGGGGCTGGAGGACCTCTTCGGCCCCGCGCCGGTGACCCTCGCCCAGCACCTCAGCAACCTGAAGAAGGCCGCCGCCGACAAGCGCATCAAGGGCGTGGTGCTCGAGGTCCAGGGGCTGCAGACGGGGTGGGCGAAGATCGAAGAGCTCCGCGACGCGCTGGTCGAGTTCAAGAAGAGCGGCAAGTTCGTCATCGCCTACGCGGAGATGCTGGACGAGAAGGAGTACGCGCTGGCGCTGGCCGCCGACGAGATCGTGATGCCCAAGGACGCGCCCTTCGAGTTCAACGGGCTGGCGTCCGACCTCTCGCACTACCCTGGCCTCTTGGAGAAGCTGGGCATCGAGGTGCAGTACTTCCGCTACGGCAAGTACAAGTCGGTCTCCGGCGAGCAGTTCGGGCGCAAGGCCTTCACCGAGCCGGTGAAGGAGATGATCGAAGAGAACCTCACCGTGGTCTTCGAGCACTTCGTCGACGCGGTGGCGCACTACCGCAAGCTCGAGAAGGAGCAGGTGGTGAAGCTCGTCGACGAGGGCCACCTGAAGGCCGACTGGGCGCACGAGCAGAAGCTCATCGACAAGCTCGCCTACTGGGACGAGGTGGAGGACGAGCTGCGGACGAAGACCGGCAAGAAGCCCGACGAGAAGGTGAAGTTCGTCACCTCGGTGCGCTACCGCAAGGTCTCCTCGCGGGAGGCCGGCATTCCCGAGGCGAAGAACACCTTCGCGCTCATCTACGCGCAGGGGCTCATCGTCGCGGGCAAGGGCGGGGGCAACGACCCCTTCGGCGGCGGCGACACCCAGGGCTCCACGCCCCTCATCACCGCCCTGCGCAAGGCCACCGAGGACAAGGACGTGAAGGCCATCATCTTCCGCGTCGACTCGCCGGGCGGCGCGGGCCTGGGCTGCGACTACGTGCGGCGCGAGGTGGAGAAGGCCAAGGCGAAGAAGCCGGTCATCGTCTCCATGGCCGACGTGGCCGCCTCGGGCGGCTACTGGGTCTCGATGGACGCGACCGCCATCGTCGCCCAGCCCACCACCGCCACCGGCAGCATCGGCATCTTCGCCGTCATTCCCAGCCTGGGCGGGCTCTACGAGAAGCTCGCGCTCAACGACGAGACCTTCAAGCGGGGCGCGCACGCCGACGCCATCATCGGGGCGCGGAAGATGAGCGACGACGAGGCGAAGCTGTTCGACGACGAGCTCCACGCCTCCTACCTGCGATTCGTCTCGCTGGCGGCCAAGGGCCGGAACCTGGCCGAGGAGAAGATGCAGGAGGTGGCGCAGGGCCGCACCTGGTACGGCTCCAAGGCCCTGGAGCTGGGGCTGGTGGACAAGCTCGGCGGCTTCCCCGCGGCCATCGCGCTGGGGAAGGAGAAGGCCGGGCTCCCCGCCGACGCGACGGTGAAGCTCGAGCTCTTCCAGAAGAAGAGGGGCGTGCTCGAGGAGCTCCTCGACAAGGACGACGACGACGAGGGCTCGCCCGACATGGGGACGCGGATCTTCGCGCAGGTGGTGAAGGCGACGGGCGTGTCCGAGGCCCTGCGCCGGGTGCCGTACTTCGCGCCCTTCGCGCGGGCGGTGATGGCCGGGGAGACCACCTTCCCGATGGTCGAGTGGCGGGAAGACTTCCACTGACGGCGAAGGAGTCTGGTTCTCCACTCTTCGGGGCGGCGTGCCGGTGGTTTCCCTCCTATGGGCGCTGACCGCCGCCCGGCCGAGGAGCAAGGCGGCGGCCCTCGTGTCCGCCGGGACGATCGCCGCGAACACGACGCGCGAGTCGGGTCATGCGCTGATCAGCGTACGCCCCACACGAGCGCGACGTCCTTCGCGTCGCCAACGCCCGCGCCCACGGCGAGCTTCGGGTGTTGTTCGCGGCTGCTCTTGCGCGCCTCGTTCGCGACGCGTGGGCTCACCCACTCGGCGAGCTCGGCCAACGTGATCTGGCCGTCGCCGTCGATGTCAGCCTGCGCCGTGCCCAGGCCCTCGAGCACGAGCTTCGTGAAGGCCCCCTCTCCACCCGAGGCGGCGGGGCCGCTGGTCTCCGTTCCTCCCGCCGCGGTGAAGATCGACAGTGACGCGGTCGGCACGGGCTCCTTCAGCAGGACGAGCGGGCGCGCGCCTTCGGGCAGCACTGAGCGGCCCCCCGCCCCCGAGAAGCAGGCGTCGACCAGCGCGATTGCGTCCTTCGCCTTGGTGCTCGAGAGCTGCTTGTAGATGCTCTCGAGCGGCACGGCGGTCTCGGCGATGGCCTGAGGGTTGGCGTCATACGGCACCAGGAGCGGTGAGCCGGTGCCCACGTCAGGGCTGCCGTGGCCGCTGTAGAAGAAGTAAGCGCGTCCTCCGGACGGGACGTTCTTCGCGAGCCACGAGAGCGCTTGGAGCACGTCGCTGCGCGTCGCCCGATCGTCGACGGCGACCCGGATGTTCGCGTCGGGGATTCCGAAGGTCATGCGCAGCAAGCTCGCCATGTGCTCGGCGTCGGCGCGAGCGCCGGTGGCTGCGGGGAGATCGCGGTAGCGATCGATGCCGACGATGACCGCGTACGCCGTCCGTTGTGGCACGCCCGCCTTCAGCGCCGGCGGGGCCTGCGCCGCGGCGGCCGCTCCCACCGGGGGCGCTTTCGGTGCAACCGCAATCGGAGTTGGAGTCGCCGCGGCGGGCGCCGAGGCGCCGAGCTCGAGGATTGCGGGCGCATGGGACAGCGCGTTCACGAACGACTCCGCCCAGTGCACGTCCGGCATCTCCATGTACTGGTAGGGTGCCCCGTCGGCCCGCTCGAACAGGAAACGGCCATCTGCCGCGATCGCGGCAAGCCGCCGCGGCCCCTCGGTGCCACAGAGCTCGTCCTGGGTGTCGATGTCGCTCGTGAGCGTCACCTCCAAGTCCCGCGGCCCGCTGCCGACCACCGAATAGCCGGCGCCGATGAGGGCGCTGCGAAGCGCGTCGGTGTCCTGCTGCTCCCTGAGCGGCACGCACTTCTCCGCGTCGTGACCGGGCCTGATGATGGTCTTCGTCTGGCCAACGAAGACGCGAAGCCCGGCGACCGACGCGGGGGCTCGCTCGAGACGCACGATCGCCCCGCGAAGCCCGGTGGTCTTGCACGCGAAGAGAAGTAGGAGCGCCGCGCCAATCAGCGCTCGCCAGGAACCTTGCAACGACGACCCGAGCGTCACTTTCACGAGTTGCCCCACGGTGTTGTTCCGAGGTTGAGCGGCGGCCAGCGCGAGGTATGGAGGGTAGCGCGAACGCGTTTCAGTCCGCCGGGGTCGGGCGCGCGGACCCGCTCCTCGCCGACGAGCGAGGCGAGGAGAGAGGGCGCCGGTGCTTCGCGATGGGGGCTCGTCACGGCCCGACGCACGTGCCGGTGGCGCCCGCATCCACGGTGCCGCAAACCTGGGTGCCGGCGGGGCAGGCGGTCACGCACGCACCCTGAGGCGAGCAGACCTGACCCGACGGGCACATCGGGACGCAGGCGCCGCCCGAGCAGGCCTGGCCGTTTCCGCACGTCTTCCCGCACCCGCCGCAGTTGTTCCTGTCGGAGGTGGCGTCGACGCAGACGGCACCGCACAGGGTGCTCGCCGCGCCACACTGGCTGCAGCTGCCGCCGAGCGCGTCGCAGCCCGCGGTCGGGAGGGGCGTACAGCTCGTGCGGCAGGTGCCCCCTTCACAGGTCTCCCCGGCGGCGCAGGCGTGGCCGCAGGCTCCACAGTTCGAGCGATCCGAGCTCACGTCGACGCAGCGCCCTGTGGTGTTCGACGCGACGGTCCCGCAGACCCGCCCGCCGTTCGGGCAACTGCCGACGCAGGCGCCCTTGAGCGAGCAGACCTCGCTGGCCGCGCAGACGGTGGTGCACACCCCGCCGGAGCACAATTGGCCGTCTCCGCACACGTTGCCGCAGGATCCGCAGCTGTACTTGTCGGAGCTGGGGTCGACGCAGGAGTACGGAGGGCAGGGCATGCTCGCCGTCCCACAGGCGCCGCAGTCGACGCCGCCGTCGGCCTGCGGGCTGCCATCGCAGCCCCCGCCTCCGAAGCTCGTGCAGTTGTGCCGGCACTGGCCGCCTTCGCAGAGCGCCCCCGCGGCGCAGGCGTTGCCGCAGGCGCCGCAGTTCGCCGGATCGGAGCTGACGTCCACGCACTGGCCGGTGGCGTTGGAGGCGACCGCTCCGCACACCTTGCCGCCGTTCGGACAGCCGGAGACGCAGACTCCGCTCGGCGAGCAGACCTCTCCCGACGGGCACGTCGCGACGCAGGACCCCTGAGCGCAGGTCTTCCCCGCGCCGCACACGGTTCCGCACGCGCCGCAGTTGCTGTCGTCAGCGCTGACGTCGACGCAGACCTGACCACACAGGGTCTTCGCCGTGGAGCACCCGCTGCAGCCCCCCTTGAGCGGGTCGCAGCCCGCCGACGCGGAGCGCCTGCAGGTCTGCGCGCAGTGGCCGTTGTCGCAGACTTGCCCAGTGGGGCAGGCCGGGCCGCACGGGCCGCAGCCGCCCGACTGGGAAGCGACCGTGGGGACGAACACCGAGAAGTGGGTGGTCGTCGCGGACACGTGGGTGCCATCGACCCGCGAGCCGCTCAGGGCCGTGAAGTCGGTGGAGCCCGCGGCCGCGGTCATGATGACGACGTCGTTGGCGGTGAACCCCGACGGCAGCTTTGCGGGATCGAAGCTCAACGTCACGGTGACGGGCGACGAGAACTGCTGCCCCTCGGGGCCGAGAACGAAAGGAGCGCCGACCGCCGTGCTCCCCGACGGGGTCGGCGCCAAGGGCGTCGGCGTGACCGTGACCGTCACCTCGCTCCCCAGCGCTCCGGCGGGGATGGTCACGCCGCTGCCATCGCTGGTCTTCACCGACCCGCCGCTGGGCCCGACCGCCTGGCGCACCGGCGCGACGTCTTCGCCGCCGCCGTCTGGGCCGCCGGAGGGCTTCGGCTTGCAGCCCAAGGCACTTGAGATGAGAAGAATGAAGAGGCCAACCTTCGCAGTTCGGGCAAACACGACTTCTCGTCTCAAGACGTTCCTCCCAGGTCGAAAACGCCACCGCGAAGCGCAGGCTCCGCGAGCGAACAGCACGAGCGCCGCGACGGCGAACCATGGTTGCGAAGGCGGATCGGACTGTCTACTCGGGGAAACCCGAGGTCGGCGGGGGCGACACGGTGACCGAGGCCGGTTCGGCGGGTCTCTCACCTGTGCCGTCGTCGAAGGGGCTTCGGTCCGGGTCGAGTGAGAAGCGGCGGCGGAGCATCGACGTCACCATTCGCGACGAACTCGGGGCCGTGCGCGGCGAGCGCGAACGAGTCGATCGCCTCCCTCGGGGAGTTGCGGTAGCGAACAAACGGGCGCGCCACGCACCGCGGGCTCTCGGTTGGTGTTTCGCGCCGCGCTGGTCGGACTCGGGGAGGCTCCAGGCCCGTTCTCCCGAACCTCAGCCCCGCACCAGCGCCTCCAGCGCGGCCTGATCATTCTTCGCGAACGCCCGCTCCGCCGCCAGGTTGTCGCCGTCGCGCCCCACCGTCACCACCGCCGCGATGCGCCCGGCTTCGCGGTACGCCACCACCGCGTCGCGCTTCATGAGGTCTCCCTTCACCTGGACGCCGTCGAAGCGCTCGGCGTGGCCGACGTAGTTCACCGGCACGTCGTAGTGCTGGCTCCAGAAGAACGGCACCTCGGTGAAGGCCTCGTCGCGGCCGAGCATGTTCCGCGCCGCCGTCCGCCCCTGCCGCTGCGCGTGTACCCAGTGCTCGATGCGCACCGGCCGCGCCGTGAACGGCTCCGGGTAGCGCGCGATGTCGCCCGCCGCCCAGATGCCCGGCGCGCTCGTCTGGAGCCGCTCGTTCACCCGAACGCCGCGATTGGCCGCCAGCCCCGCGCTCTCCGCCAGCGCGAGCGACGGCCGCACCCCGATGCCCGCCACCACCACGTCCGCCGGCAGCGTGGCGCCGTTCCAGAGCGTGACGCCCTCGGGCGTGATGCGCGTCGCCGAGCCTCCGAGGTGGAACGTCACCCCGTGCTCCTGGTGCAGCCTCTGCACGAAAGCGCTCACCGCCGGCCCCAGCACGTTCTCCAGAGGCCTCGAAAGCGCCACCACCTGCACCGCCACCCCGCGCGCGCGCAAGCTCGCCGCCACCTCCAGCCCGATGAAGCTCGCGCCCAAAACCACCGCCGTCTTCGCGCTCGAGAGCCTGGCGATGATGGCCCGGCTGTCGGCGATGCTCCGCACCACCGAGACGTGCGGCAGCTCCGCGCCGGGAATGGAGAGGCGCACCGGGTCGGCGCCGGTGGCCAGCAGGCAGGCGTCGAAGGCGAGCGCCTCGCCCGACTCGAGCGTCACGCGCTTCTTCGCCGCGTCGAGCGCCATCACCTGCGCGCCCAGGCGCAGCGCCACCTTCTGCTCGCGGTACCACTCCTCGGGGCGCATCGGCATCCACTCCTCGGGCGCGTTGCCGGCGAGGTAGTCCTTCGAGACGTTGGTGCGGTCGTAGGGCGCGCTCGAGTCCGCGCTCAAGAGCGTCAGCTCGCCGTCCCACCCCTCGGCGCGCAAGGTCTCCACCGCCGAGTGCCCCGCCGCGCCGCCGCCCACCACCACGATGCGCTTTGGCGTCGGACCCACCTGCACCAGCGTCCGCCGCTCGTGCGGGCGCTTCTCGGTGACCATCACCTTCCCGCCCCGAGTCTCCACGCGGAAGCAGGGAATGGACTTGAAGGCCGGCGCCGTCGCGTCGCCGGTGCGCAAGGAGAAGCGCGCGTGGTGCCAGGGGCAGGTGACGCAGTCTCCGTCCACCGCGCCCTCGGCCAACGGCCCGCTGTAGTGCGTGCACACCGCGCCCACCGCGAAGACCTCGGCGCCCTTCTTCACCAGCATCACCGGCTCGCCGAGCGCATGGCCGAGCAGCGGCTGGCCCTCCACCACGTCCTTCGAGGGGACGCCCTGCGTGAGATCGGGGCCTTTCAGCTCGACGGGTCCACCCATGGTCGCTCCGGTCGTTCGGCGAGTAGGTCGGGGCCCCCAGCTAACCGCCGGCGTGGCGGGGCGCACCCCATTTGCCTCCCACCGGCCGGGCGGGCTAACCCTCTTGGTCCATGCGCCGCTCGGTCCTGGCCGTCCTCGTCGGTTGTGCCGCGTGCTCGAAGCCGGCTGCCACCGAGGGCACGCTCGCCTACTTCCGTGCCAACCCCGAGGTCATCGCGCCGGGCACCTCGACGCAGCTCGAGTGGAGCGCCTCGCACGCGTCCGGCTGCACCATCTCTCCCGACGTCGGCGCCGTGCCCGCGCAAGGCACCACGCTGGTGTCGCCCGCCGCCACCACCACCTACTCCATCGACTGCGGCGGCGCGTCGCAGGTGCTCGAGGTGCAGGTGCTGGCCACGGTGGCCATCACCGCCTTCACCGCCACCCCGGGCGAGGTCGGCGTCGACGGCATCGCCCACCTCGCCTGGTCCACCGTGGGCGCCGACGGCTGCTCCCTGGCGCCCAACCTGGGTCCGGTGGAGACCACCGGCGTCACCGACGCGCACCTGAGCGCCACCACCACCTTCACCTTGAGCTGCACCGGCTACCTGGGGCCCGCGCGCGCCACCGCCACCGTCACCGTGGTGCCGCTCACGCACCTCGACCCGCCGGCCAACCTCACCCTCACCCCTGGCGACGGCACGCTCACCGCGTCCTGGGTGGAGCCGCTCGGCAGCGCCGACCTCTACGTCTCCGAGTCGCCCGGCATCACCGTGGCCAACTTCGCCTCCCTCGACGGGGGCTTCGTCCTGCGCAAGGTGTCCAGCCCCCAGGGGCTCGGGGGCCTGGTGAACGGGAGGACCTACTACGCCGCCGTCACCGCGGTGAGCGGCACCCTCGTCTCCGAACTTTCCGCTGAGGTGAGCGGCACGCCCGCCGCCGCGGCGTCCCTGGGCGACCCGGCCTACTCGCTCCAGTGGCACCTCAAGAACACCGGGCAGAGCGGCGCCACGGCCGGCGAGGACCTGAACGCCGAGCCCGCCTGGACGGACTTCAAGGGCACCGGCGTGCGGGTGGCCATCGTCGACGAAGGGGTCGACTTCGGGCACGAGGACCTCTGGCAGAACGTCGTGCCCTGGCGCTCGCATGACTACCTGGGCACCTCGCCGCTCCGCCTCGCCGAGCACGGCACCTGCGTGGCGGGCCTGGTGGCCGCGCGCGACGGCAACGGCAAGGGCCTGCGCGGCGTCGCGCCCCGCGCGAGCATGGTCTCCTACAACGTGCTGCAGGACCTCACCGCCGCCAACGAGTACGACTCGATGACGCGCGGGAAGGACGTGAACGGCGCCTCCAACAACAGCTGGGGCGTCGTGGCCGACGGCACCGGGCAGCTCTCGTACCCCGAGCCCTTGTGGCTCCGAGGGGTGAAGGAGGGCACGGCCCAAGGCCGCGGCGGCAAGGGCGTCGTCTACCTCTGGGCCGCGGGGAACGGCGGCGACGAGGTGCACCAGGACCGCAGCGACTACGACGGCCAGGCCAACAGCTACTACGTGATGAGCATCGGCGGCGTCGGCGACGACGGGGTGAAGGCGAGCTACTCCGAGGAGGGCTCGAACGTGTTGGTGGTGACGCCCACCCAGGGCAACAGCGGGCAGGCGCTGACCACCACCGACCTCACCGGGCCGCTTGGCTACAACAACGGGCGCAGCGCGGGGGACCTCTCGAACCTGAGCTACACCAAGACCATGAACGGCACCTCGGGCGCGACGCCGCTCGCCGCCGGGGTGGTGGCCCTGGTGCTGGAGGCGAACCCGTCGCTCACCTGGCGCGACGTGCGGCGCGTGCTCGCCCGCTCGGCGCGGAAGAACGACCCCGCCGACGCCGACTGGACGCTCAACGGCGCGGGCCTGCACGTGAACCACAAGTACGGCTTCGGCGTGGCCGACGCGAAGGCCGCGGTGGACCTCGCCAAGACCTTCGTGGCCGGCGCGCCGGTGGTCGACGCCACCTCGAGCGTCTCCGCGCCCGCGCTGGCCATCCCCGACAACGACGCCACCGGCGTCTCCGACACGCTCACGGTCGCGGCGAGCGGCATCGCCCGGCTCGACTTCGTCGAGGTGCAGGTGACCCTCACCCACCCGCGCTCCGGAGACCTGGACCTCGTGCTCAGCCACGCCGGCGGCGCGTCCTCGGTGTTCCTCGCGCCCCACGCCTGCGACCGGGATCCGGTGACGCGCGCCGAGGCCTGCACCGACCTCGCCGCCTACGTCTTCGGCACCGTGCGGCACCTCGATGAGCCCGCCGACGGGGCGTGGACGCTGACGGCGCGAGACAAGAAGGTCGCCAACACCGGCTCGCTCGCGCAGTGGAAGCTCATCTTCCACGGGAGGCCGTGATGCACGCGCTGGTGATGCTGGCGGTGGTGGCGGTGGCGCCGGCGGGCTCGACCGCGGCGCGGGCGGACGATTCGGCGTCGCCCGCGCCCCACGGCGCTGCCTCGAGCGGGCCCTCGGTGGGGCCGCCGCCGGTGGCCCTGCCCCGCTCCTGGGGCACGCCCCGCTCCTGGTTCGACGGCACCCGGCAGCGGAAGGTCTGGGCTGATCCGCTGACGCTGGCGGAGCTCGCGCCCGACGCAGCCTTCGCCGAGGCACTGAAGGCCGCCGACCCGACCGCCAAGGTCCTGGGCGAGCGGGCGCGGGTGCGGCTGTGGTCGGTGTCCGACGCCGCCGCGGTGCGGGCGAAGCTCGCCCCTTCGCTCTCCGCGCGTGCCCTCATCGTCTGGCGCGACGCTCCCTCGGCCCACGCGGCCGAGCGCGTCGCGGCGGGCGGCCTGGTGCTGAGCTTCACCCCCGCGCTGGAGGGGAGCGCGCTCTCGACCTGGCTCGCCGCGCGCGGGCTCACGCTCGCGCAGGGCCTCGGCCCCGGCCTGGTGGTGGTGGACTGCGCTCCCGGCGACGCGGGCTTCGCGCTGGCGGAGCGCCTCTCCAAGGAGCCCGGCGTTTCCCTCGCCATGCCCAACTGGTGGAGGGTGGGGCACCCCAGGTGACCGCCGAGCCGCGTCGCCGGCGGGCGCCGGAAGCCCTCGAGGTACCAGCGAGGCTTCCTCCTCGGGCCGCTCGCCGTTCGACGGACGGGGCCACTCCGGGGCTATCCTCGGTGACTCCGAGGTGTCCCGTGCGCGTCGTCCTCCCCGCTCTCTTCCTCGTGGTCGCCGCCTGCGTCGGCGGGCGCGCGCCCACGCCGCCCTCCTCGGAGTGCACCGGCGTGCAGTGCCGGCCACCCACCTGCTGCGGTCAGGCCGCCCAGGACGGCGGCTGCTGCGCGGGCACGGTGCGCTCCGACGCCGGCACCTGCGTCCCGCCCACCTGCCTCTCGTGCGGCGAGCTGGCCTGCGACGTGGACACGGCCTCCTGCAGCGGCTCCTGCCGCGCGCCGGCGTGCTGCCTGTCGACCTGCGCCTCACAGGCCGACTGCTGCGCCGGCACCGCCTGCTCCGCGTCGTCGAGCGGCGCGAAGAAGTGTTTCCCCACCTCCTGCTCCGCCTGCACGGGCTGGAAGGGCTTCTGCAAGACGATGGCGGGCTGCGCCACCAGCTGCGAGACGCCGCCCTCCTGCGGGCAGAGCTGCACCGCGGCCAGCGAGTGCGGCGCGGGCTCTTTGTGCAAGGACCCGGGCAGCGGCGCGAAGACGTGCGTGCCTTCGGCCTACGACACCGAGTGCGGGAAGTGTCCCTTCGGCTGCACCTTCACCGCCCAGGGCTGCACGCTCACCTGCAAGCCCAACCCCGACGCGGGCGTGGACAGCGGCGTCGTCACCGAGCCACCGGCGGCGCTGGGCTCGTGCCAGGCCTGCTGCGCGGCGTGCGCGCCCGACGGAGGGATTCCCTGCTGCCCGGGAAACTCGTGCGTGCGGGGCGAGTCGGGGGCGTACTCCTGCACGCCCGACGCGTGCCTGGCCTGCGCCTACGGCTGCACGCAGACCTGTCCGTAGCGCTCAGCGCCTGTGAGGATATCGCCGGACCGAGCGGGAACGGCGAGGCGCGAGCCGCCCAAGGAGCATCACCGAAGGCGCAGTTCGTGCTGCGTCGAGGGGTTGCGACGCCGGCCGGCGATGCGCATCGGCGTTCTCCGCGACGGGAGGCGGTATCTTCACAAGCTCTCAGCGGTTCGGGCGATCGAGCTTCTGCCCGAGCTCGCGCAGCTGCGTCCTCAGGCTGCCGTCGAAGGTGCGCGAGCCGACCTGCGCCACCACGCCGCCCAGCAGCGACGTGTCGAGGGACGACTCGAGCAACACCGACTTCTTGGTCATCGCCTCGAGCGACTTTCGAATCGTGGCGAGCTGATCATCGCCCAGCTTCACCGCGCTGATGACCTTGCCGCGCAGGCGGCCGAGCTGCGCGTCCACCAGGTCGCGGTAGCCGCGCACCAGCATCGGAATCGCGTCCAGGCGGTTCCGGTCGTTCATCAGCTTGAGCACGTTCACCAGGAGCGGGTCGAAGCTCGCCGAGCTGAACAGCGCCGTGAGCACGTTGAGCCGCATCGCCCGCGGGAGCGCCGGGTTCACCAGCACCTGGTTCACGTCGTCGTGGCCCTTCAGGAAGGCCTCGAGCGACTCGAGCTGGGAGAGGATCTCGTCGGCCTTGCCACCGGCGGCGGTGAGCAGGGCCCGGGCATACCGGCGGGACACGCTGACGTTCTGCATGGGCCGCGTCCCTAGCATGGGCCACCCGTGGGACCAAGAGTCGTCCGACGCCGAAAAGCGGCTTCGTGTAAGGTGCGCCCCGGCATGGTGCCCGTCATCGGTATCGACCTGGGAACGACCTACAGCGCCGTCGCGACGGTGGAGCAGGGGCGGCCCATCGTCATCCCCTCCCGCCAGGGGACGCGGCTGACCCCCTCGGTGGTCGGCTTCACTCCCACCGGCGAGCGCGTGGTGGGCGAGAAGGCCCAGGTGCTCGGCGACGAGATGCCCGACCGCGTCGCGCCCGCCACCAAGCGCTACATCGGCAAGCGCTTCAGCCCCGAGCTGGCCCAGGTCGCCAAGGCGGTGGTGCCGTACCCGCTGATCGCCGGGCCCGCCGGCGAGGTGCGCGTGCAGGTGGCCGGGCACGTGATGCCCATCACCCAGGTCTCCGCGATGCTGCTCGGCGAGCTCAAGCTCGACGCCGAGGCGCACTTCGGCCAGCCGGTGAACAAGGTCGTCATCACGGTGCCGGCGAACTTCGACGAAGGCCAGCGCATGGCCACCCGCGAGGCGGCGAGCATCGCGGGCCTCGAGGTCCTGCGCATCGTCAACGAGCCCACCGCCGCCGCGATGGCCTACGGCCTGGTGAACCAGTTCCACGGGCGCGCCCTGGTGTTCGACCTGGGCGGCGGCACCTTCGACGTCTCGGTGCTGGAGATGGAGAGCGGCGTCTACGAGGTGAAGGCCACCGGCGGCGACCCGCAGCTCGGCGGCGACGACTTCGACGCGCGCATCGTGCAGTGGCTCCTGGCGCAGGTGCCCGACGAGGCCCGCGAGCAGGTGCTCAAGGACCGCATCTCGATGCAGCGGCTTCGCTACGCGGCGGAGCGGGCCAAGCGGGCGCTCTCCGACAAGCAGGAGGCGCTCATCTCGGTCTCCGACCTGGGCGACCACTCCGAGGGCTCCACCGGGGCCCTGGTGCAGGTGGACACCGCGCTCACCCGCGAGTTCTTCGAGACGCTCTCCGCGCCGCTGTCCACGCGCTGCATGCAGGTCTGCCAGCAGGTGCTCGACGCCGGGAGGGTCAAGGCCTCGGACATCGAGGCGGTGATGCTGGTCGGCGGCATGACCCGCGTGCCGCTGGTGCGCAAGCTGGTGCAGCAGTTCTTCGGCAAGCCCCCGGTCTCGGGCGTCAACCCCGACGAGGCGGTGGCCTTGGGCGCGGCGGTGCACGCCTACGAGCTGGTGGCGCGCGGAGGGCAGACCCTGCTCATCGACGTCGCCACCCACTCGCTCTCGGTGGGTGTGCTGGGCGGCTCGGTGCGCAAGCTCATCAAGAAGAACACCCAGGTGCCGGCGGTGGCCAAGGAGACCTTCCTCCCCGGCCGCGCGGGGCAGACCCAGGCGCGCATCCCCGTGTTCCAGGGCGAGAGCGACTTCTCCGACGAGAACACCAAGCTGGGCGAGGTGGTGCTCGGCGACCTGAGCGTGGCGCGCCGCGCCGACGTGCCCATCGAGGTCTCCTTCGAGCTGTCGGCCGAAGGCACGCTCTCGGTGCGCGCGGTGGACACCACCACCGGCATCGCCGAGGCCATTCGCATCGACGCCCGCACCACGCTGTCGCCGTCGGAGGTCGAGGCCCTGATGGCGCAGCAGGAGGCCTACGCCAAGCAGCAGGGCGAGAAGGATCGCGCCGTCGCGGCGGACGCCTTCCCGCGCATCCTCGACAAGGCCGAGCGTCTGGTGCGGCTGCTCGAGCGCAGCGCCGAGGAGAACCCGAGCCCCGAGGCCGCCGCCGCGGTGGGGCGCATGAAGGCCTTGCTCGCGCAGGGCCGCGCGGCGGTGAAGACGCGGGACACCGGTGCGATGGCCGAGGTCACGCGCTTGCTCGAGCGGCTGGTGACGGCGGGCTGACGGGCGCCCTCGGAGGAAACGTGCCCAGGTTCGACACCGCGCCGGTGGTGATGCGTCGAGCGCGAGAGGAAGGTCGCACGCGCTACGCCATCTGCCTGGTGCTCCTCGCCGTCGTGCCGGGGTGCGACTGCTTCGACACGTGCACCGGCGGTGCGGCGTTCGGGGCCATCACGCTCGATGACGCGCTGCCGCCCTCACCGGAGTCTCCCGTGTTCGGGCTCCGCTTCGAGAAGGGCCCAGGGCGCGCGTCGAAGTTGCCGGACGAGTACTACGACGCGGGCAGGGCGCTGTGGGTCAACGGCGTGGATGGCGGCGCCGGTGGCTTCGCGCAGATGACGCTGGCCGAGACGGGTCGCCTGCGCGTGGTGCTCCCGCGGCCGCTCGGCGACGGCGTCGCGTTCGCCACGGACTTCCCCGACCGCGTGGGCTTCCTCGAGTGCTGGCACCCCGCCGGGCCCGATCGGTACACGCTCATCCTCTGGCTCACGCGACTGCCCGCGGGGGAGATCAGCGATGGCGGGTACCGCCTGGAGACGCGCGAGGACTTCGTGGCCGGTCCCTACTGAACGAGCTCGTCGCGGGGTCGGCTCAGGCTCAGAACGTCGGCACGACCGGCAGCGGCACGGTCCCCGCTCCGGTGAGGGTGACGTTGCCGTCGAAGACGGTGTCGCCCGTGACGAGCAGCTCCTGGGGCGCTGGCTGATCGTCCACCGCCGCCGACTGCCTGACCGCCGAGCCGCCCTGCGCCTGCAGGGCGATGGTGTTGCCCCGCACCAGGCAACTCCGGAGCGCGCCGGTGCTGCCCTCGAGCGCGACGGACGCCGCGCCCGCGCGCTGGAGCGTGGAGCCGCTCACCCCCACCGTGGCGTCGATGGCCACGGCGGCGAAGCCCGAGTGGATGCCGCGGGCCTTCTCCTGGTCGGGGAAGCCGTCGAGGAGCGAGGCGGCCACGGTCGCGTTCGCCCGCGTGTGGGTGAGCACGCCGACGCCCGAGATCTCGCGCACCACGGCGTCGGTGAGGAAGACGACGGCCTGGTCGCCGGCCAGCACGCCGTACGCGAACTCGTCGCCGCCGCCGACGCTCTCGCGGATCACCACCCGCTCGAGCTCCACGGTCGCGCCCGGGGCCCAGGCCGCCACGCCCGCCAGCGCGTTGCGCACGAAGGCGACGTCGGTGACGCGGGCGTACGAGCCGGCCTGCACGAAGAGGCCCGCGGCGTCGCTCCAGGTGGGGTCCCAGTGGTTGTCGCGCACCACCGTGCGGGCGATGGTGGCTCGGCCGGGCGTGACGCCGGGCCGGCCGAAGGTCTGCGCGCCGAGGGCCACGCCGAAGCTCGCGTTGTTGGCGACGAGGCTGTCGAACAGCTCGAGCGTCGCCCCATCGTCGGCGATGACGCCCATCGGCGTGCCGCCCTGCGTGCCCGGATACGAGTCGGAGACGATGCCGCGCGTGATGGTGAGCTTCGTCTGCTCGCCGGACGCGCTCACGCCCTCGTGCTGCGAGCCCACGATGGCCACCCCATCGAGCAGGACGGTGGGGCCCTGGTTGGCCAGCACGCCGGCGGCCATGTAGCCGCTCGCGTCGCTGCCCTCCCGGGTGCCGAGGAAGAGGCTGTCGCGCACCGTCGCCTTCGCCGCCCCGACCGCGAGCAGGGACGCGCGGCCGGCGTTCACCACCGCGGTGCGCTCCACCGTGAGCGAGGCCGGCTCGTCGAGCTCGAAGCCGCCGCCGGGCGAGACGCGCCCCGCGGTGATGGCGATGGTGGCGTTCTTCACCGTGAGCGCCGTGGGCCGGTCGAGCCCGAGCACCGCGACCCCGTCGTGGTTCCAGAGCGCCACGGCGTCGGCCTCGAGCGTCGACTGCGCCACGAAGAAGGCCACCTGGTACTGGGCGGGGCCGACGGGATCTCGCAGCACCGTGCGCTGGGCGATGACGCGGGTGGCGGAGTCCACGGCGGTGACGTCGGTGTTCTTCGAGGCGATGACCGCGGACTCGGTGAGCTCCAGCCGCCCGCCGCTCTGGGCCGAGAGGCTGCTCGACTGCAGGTTGGTGGTGCTCGCGTCGTCGCGGACGATGGAGCGGGTGAGCGTGAGCGCGGAGCCCGAGCCGGTGACGGCGCCGCCGCAGAGCGGGTTCGCCACCAGGGCGGACTCGGTCAGCGCGGCCGTGGCTCCGCCGGAGACGAGCAGACCGTACGCGGTCCCCGCCGCGTCGGGCCGGGTGCCCCGCACGACGGTGCGCACGGCGGTGAGGGCGCTTTGCACCGTGCCCACCTTGCCGGAGACCACCACGCCAGCCTTGACGTTGTCGGCCACCAGCGCGTCGGTGAGGGTCAACCCACCCCCGGTCTGGATCTGCGCCCCGACGAGGTGGCCCGACAGCGTGAGGCCGCTCGCGGCGACGCCGGCGGCGGTGACGGTGAGGCCGGGGGCGGTGGAGGCGCCCTGCACGCGCACCCGCTCGGCGCAGCGGCCCGAGAGGGTGACGGCCTTGGTGGCGGTGAGGGACTCGGCGTAGGTGCCGGTCTCGACGGCGATGGTCGCGCCGGCGGGCGCGGCGTCGAGCGCGGCCTGGATGCGGTTGAAGTGCGTCGCGTCGAGCTGCCCGCCGTCGAGGTCGTCGTCGACGAAGAGCGTCGCGGCGGGCGGCGGGAAAGCAGCGCTGCACGAGCCGAGGGGCGCGCAGGCGGTCTGCCCGAGGGCGTCGCGGCTCGCGCCGGTGCAGGTGGCGGGCGGCGAGACGTCGACGCAGCCCCAGCCCGACGGGTGCGGCGCGAAGCCGGCGGGGCACGAGGTCCACCCGACCGGCTGGCAGCTCCGGCTGCCGAGCATGGGCATGGTGCCGGCGTCGCAGGGCGCCGCGGGCGTGACGTCGCGACAGCCGAAGCCCGAGGGGTCCGGCTCGAAGCCGGCGTCGCAGGCGGTCCAGCCCACCGCGACGCACTCGGTGTGGCCCACCGCGGCGCGGGTGCCGGTGGGGCAGGTGCTGGGCGGGAGCGGAGCCACGCAGGCGCCGCCGTCGGCCGAGAGGACCGTGCCGTCCGCGCACTCGAGCGGCGGCGTCGGAGGCGCCGGGCACGCGGAGAGGAAGGCGAGGGGCAGGAGCAGCGCGAGGCCCGGCGGCCGCGGAGGTGTCATGCGCGCGAGCCTGCCACGCGCGGTGGGTGGTGAGGGCTCCATTTCGGGTGCCGAGTCATCGGCATGACCGCGAACTTGATCGCTGCCCACGCTCGTCCGCAGGAGGGAGATGGCGTGACGTCTCCGAGAGAACCGGTCGCGCATGCTCAGCGAGTCCAAGCAGCTCCCCGCTCTGCAGGCCGTGCTCGTCGTCTCCCACCATCAGCGCCATCGCGCTGATGACGCGCGTGTCGTACGTGCCGGCGCTCGAGCCTCAGAGAGGCCGATGGTTCTTGGCGCGGTCGGCCTCCTCGGGTACTGGGGCGGGATGCGAACGGGTCTGTTGGCCGTACTGCTCGTCACCTTCGGCTCCGCCTGCGGCGGGCTTCTCCCTCAGCCCGCTGCCGACGCCGGCCCATCGTGCAATTCGACCACTTGCGGCGGGTGCTGCGCGGGCGACGGCACCTGTCAGCCCGGTTCGACTCCCGCGATCTGCGGTCAGGGAGGGAAGTCGTGCGTGCAGTGTCCGAGCGGTCAGGTGTGCACCTCGAGCGGCGTGTGCCAGGTGCGGCCCTGCGATCGGACCAACTGCGCCGGATGCTGCGATGCCACGGGCACGTGCTTGTCGGGCACTTCGAAGGAAGCGTGTGGTCACAACGGCACGTCCTGCTTCTCGTGCCCGGGTTCGCAGATCTGCAACTCCATCGGCACCGCTTGCGGGTGAGCGCGTCCGACGCGTCGACCCTTTGAGCGCTCAGGACGCCGAGGTGCGCAAGCCCCGCGGACACACGCCGCCAGCGGAGCAGCCGGGGTCGGGAGAGGCGCTCGCGATCGGGCCAGAGACGACGCACCGGGCACCCTCGCGCGTCTCCGTCGCGCGGATGCTGTTGGCGCTCGTCGTCGCGACGGCGCTCGCCGGCTGCCCATCGCGGTCGAGCGCGCCGGCAGCCTGGCCCGCGTTCCCCGCCTCGCCCGCGGAGGTCGAGGCGCTGGCGACGAAGGCGACCCGCCGGCCGCCGGCGACGGAGGTTGATGCCGCGCCCGAGGCGGTGCTGCGCGACGCGGAGGCGCTGGGGTGGACGTCGCTCCCGTCGGGTGACGCGGTCGTCGCTTCGCTGCAGGCCTTCGTGGACGAGGCCCAGGCCGCGAAGCGCCCCGCGTTTCTCCTCGTGGGCACCTTTCACGACTCCTCGCCGCAGGTGGACGCGTTCCGCCGGCTGGTGGGGCCGACCGGGCTCGCGCGCCTGACGCACGTGGGGCTGGAGGTCTTCACCGGCGACGGCGCGTGGGGTGGGGTACCGCTCGACCAGCAACGCGGAGACACTGCGCGCCTCGAGGCCTTCGCGAAGACGGGTGCGCGCCAGGAACTCGACGCGCTCGCCCGAACCTTGCCCGAGCATGACTACACCGGCTGGAAGTACGGCGCGCAGGAGACGGAGCTGGCGCTGGTCGCCCAGGCGCGCGGGCTCGGGCTGCCCGTGGTGGGGTGCGACCTGCCCGAGGCGCTCCGCGTGCGAGCCGGCGGAGGAGACGCCTCGACGCTGCGCGAGTTGCACTGCGCACAGGTGCTGGCGGGACTCGGGGGCACGGCGCGCGTCGCGCTGCTCTACGGCCTGGACCACGTGCGGGCCGGCGGCCTGCCGCGCTTCCTGCCGAGGAACGCGGCGGTGCTCTCGGTGCAGCTCGTGGGAGGCCGCCGCTCGCCCGAGGCGCCGGAGTCGAAGCTCGGCGCGTCCCTGGGCCTCACCGCTCCGGTGCTGGTGCCGCGCTCGCCGTCAACCGCCGCGCTCCTCATGCCCGATCGCTTCACCGCCTTCGACGTCGACCGGGTGCGCACCACCGAGAAGCGCGCGGCGCCGTCGGGCTCGCGCGTGGTGGTCGTCGCCGACCGGCACGCGACCTTCTCCATCGGCAGGCACACCCTCGACGTCGGACCCACGGCGGCCGTGCTCGAGCTCCCGCCTGGCGCGTACACCTTCGTGTTTCGAGAGGACTCCGGCGTTCGGGTGGTGGGGAACGTGGAGCTCGAACGCGAGGAGGACGTTCGCCTCGAGCTCGACTTCGAGCGGCGCGGGCTCTCCATCCTCGAGGTCCGGCCGGAGCGGTGAGCGGATGATCGCCTCGAGTGGTCACTCGAAGAACGACACCTCGGCGAGGGACTGCACTGGCGTCGCAAAGCTCAGCGTGATGGTCGAGGTGGCCGCCTGCAGCCGCGGCTCGTAGCTCTCGAACAGCGGCTCGCCCCGGGCATCGCTCGTCCTCGGAGAGGCGACGGACCAATTCTCCTGAGGATCGCGCGGCTCGAGGGTCGCCGTCCCGTTCACCGTCACCGGCATTCGACGGTTCCACCCGCTGTTCAGCCCGCGAAGGAGCACGCGGCGCGGAGTGATGGGGCGCGAGAATTCGAAGGTGATGGCGTTCAGCGGCGGATCGAGCTCCACCGCCTCGAGCCGGCCGTCGGTGAGCGGGCAGGGCGAGCCGAGACCAGCACAGGCGGCCCCTCGACTGACCGGCACGACGGTCCCGCGAAGCTCGAGGTCGGTCCCGAAGCGCGCCCGAGTCCGCCGCAGCGTCGTCGGGCTCGAAGGAACGGAGAGCGCTCCGGGATCGGCGACCTCCTCGATTCGGAAGGCCTCGAGATCCACAGTGAAGGTGAAGTCCTCCAGCTCGTCGGAGTCGAACCTGAAGGTTCCGACGTCGGGCGCGCCGCCGTCGAAGAAGCCGGTATCCGCGGCGACCCAGCCCACCGCGCCGCCGGCTTTCAAGACAGCCCGATGGCCGCTCGTCGGCCACCACCCGAGTCCCAGCTCGCGCCGACCGAAGGGCCGAAACGTCAACACGCCGCCGTCCACGGACGCCGACGGGTTCCACTCGTCGAGCCTCGGGAGAACGAACTTCGTCTGGGAGAGGAAGTCGAGGTCGGCGAAGGCCTTCGCTCCTCCATCGAACGTCGTCTCGAAGCGGATGCACGCCTCACGCGCGCCCAGGGCCGGGTCGAAGAGCTCCGCCGCCAAGGCTTCGAAGGCGTAGCCACCGTCGGTGTCGGTCAGGGCCGTCCGCACCGCCTCGCCAGAACACTCGTTCCAGCGCTGGGGCCGACGCTCGACGAAGAGCGTCACGGGGGCTCCTCGCGATGCCTCGGCTTGCGCCGCGTGGACGGTCCCGCGAAACGAATAGAACGTGTCTGGATCGGTGAAGCCGCACGAGGCGAGGAACAGCGCCAGACCGAGCCGTTTCACAAGGTCCCCTTCAACCCGATGGACGGGAAGAACACCGGCACCGCGACGGGCTGCCTCCAGGGCGTCCCGTCCGGGGCGTAGGTGTAGTTGTAGCCATAGACCTCCTGGCTCAGCGTGAGGTTGAAGAAGTCGAGGTGGAGCTCGAGCGTGTGGCGGTCGAAGACCCAGGTCTTCGCGGCGCCCACGTCGAGACGGAAGAAGGTCGGCAGCCGGTCCACCTGGTTGAGCGCCACCGGAGCCCAGCGCTCGCCGAGGTCCGTCGGCACCAGGCGCATCGTTCGGCTCGAGAACTCTCCCGACTCCGGGCGGCCGGTGTTGACGTGGAAGGTTCCGCTGAGCCGCCAGCCGTTGGCCCACTGGTAGCCCGCCACGGCGTTGAGCGTGTGGGTCTGGTCGAAGGCGAAGGGCAGCTGCTCCACCTGAACGAGTGAGGGCTGGCCCAGGACGCCGAAGGCCCGCGAGCGCTCGCTGCGCATCAGCGTGTACGAGAGCCAGCCGAAGACGCGGCCGCGCTCGGGGAGCCGGAGCATCAGCTCCAGGCCCACGGCGCGCCCGGTGCGGGAGCCCTGGTATCGGGAATCCACCGTCTCGACGTTCGCGAGGTACTCGAGAATGCTCCGCTCCCGGGCCTTGGGGATGAGGTTGAGGAAGGCGTCGGCCTGGACCTTCACCGACCAGGGCGACGTCCACTCGCCGCCGACAGAGGTGTGCACCTCCTCCTGAAGGCCTCGCTCCAGCGCGCCGAAGTCGCTCACCGGCAGCGGCAGCAGCAAGCTCGGGGCCTGGTGCGCGACGCCGAGGAGGACGTGGGCGCTCGAGTCAGGGCTCGCCTGCCACCGCAGCGAGACGCGTGGGTCGACGCCCAGGAGAGTCGTGGACGCGCTTCGGTAGAGATCCGCCCGCAGGCCTCCCGAGAGCTGCCAGTCGCCCGCGAAGAGCCCGAGCTCGGCGAAGCCTCCGCCCATCACGCCGTCGGAGGCCGGGCCGGAGTGGGCCGCGTTGGACGTGAACCCCTCGACCGTCGCGTGCTGGAGCTCGGCGTCGAGCCCGGCACGGAAGGCCCACGCGTCGGCCTCGAGCCGGTAGGTCGCGCGCCCGGCGCCCGTTTGCTTCAGGAGCTCGAGGGCATCGGTGCGCGCGGAGCGCAGCTCGCGCCACGTCCCGAGCCGCTCCCAGCCCACGCCGCCTCCCAGCTCGAGCACCCCGCCTCCGACGGGCGCCAGGAGTCGCACGTCCAGTCGATGGAAGGCCGACGAAAGGAGCGTGGTCGCCTGGCTCGTATCCGTCGGTTGGGTGCCGATGAGGTCGGAGCTGCCGAGGGCGAGCAGGCGGAGGCTGGCCCGCGCCACCTTCTGCTCGACGCGCCCCTGGTAGTCGTAGACCTGGGCGATCGGTGTCACCGCGGGGTTGATGGCGGGGGCGATGAGTGACGTCAGCCAACCGGTGGTGCTCGTGCGCCCAGCGAGCGTCACCGTGGTCCCGGTCGGCAGCGGCGCCTCGACGAAGGCGCCGGCGTTCAGCAGATCGACGGAGACGGAGGCCCGCCACCTGTCGCGCGGTTTGGTGACGCTCGCCGAAACGACGCCTCCCGTCAGCCGGCCGAAAGCGAGCGGCGCGTCGGCGAAGTAGTCGATGGCGTCGAGGAAGTCGGGGTGGATGACGGACGGCCCCGCCAGGAGGTGGAAGAGCTGCGGAATCCGCACGCCATCGACGAAGAACCCGGTCGCCGAGGGGCTCGCGCCGCGCACCACGGGGTAGCTCAAGCCGGAGCCCAGCGTCGTCACACCCGGGAGCGTCGTCACCACGCGCAGCGGCTCTCCCTGCGTCCCCGCGACGCCGGTCAGCTCGCGGCCCGAGAGGGTCACCGCGGGGACCTGCGTTCGGAAGGGAGGGCTTCGGACCACGGTCTCGTACTTCGCCCCGAGAAGGCGCCGCAGGCGGTAGGTGACCTCGCGCTCTTCGCCCGCCCGCGTGGTCTCGGTCACCATCAGGGGTTCGTGCCCCGGCGATTGAATGACGACGTCCCAGCTCCCCGCGGGGAGACCCAGCTCGAAGGCCCCGTCGAGGCCCGCTTCGACCAAGAGGCCGGCATCAGGCACGGAGACCAGCGCGTCGAGCGGGAGGTCGTGCGTGCCCCTCTCGACGATGCGCCCCTTCAACCGAGTCTCGGCGACCAGGCCGGCGTCGGACTGAGCAAAGGCGGCGCTGGCCCAGCAGAGGGCCGAGACCCAGAGCGCGCCCGTCATCCCCCGTCTCGTCACGTCGTTCCCTCTCCCCGAGCTCAACCGTGCGTAGCAGACGTCCGCGCCCATGACGAACGAGCGGTGAGCCGATTGCGGCGATCCGAGTGGCCACCGTTCAGGCTGAGCCCGTCGAAGCCTTCCGGCGTGACATCGATCCGCGTCACCACCGTTCAGGCTGAGCTCGTCGAAGCCTGCCGGCGCCGGATTGATTCAGGTCACCACCGTTCAGGCTGAGCTCGTCGAAGCCTGCCGAACACCGCGAACTGAACTCGGCACCCTTCGACGGGCTCAGGGCGAACGGCAGTCGGCACCCTTCGACGGGTCCTCACAGCCCGCACGCCGCGTTCTCGCGATTGAGCTCCGCGGACTTCGCGTCGCCCACCGACACGGCCTCGAGCTCCAGCATGCGGAAGATGGCGTTGGCGACCGGCTTCTCCTTGTGTTGGTTGAAGAGCCACGCGCCGTAGTTCACCAGCTCGTTGCTGATGATGCCGTGCGCCAGCGGGCGCTCTGCGAAGGTGCTCACCGCGCAGAGCTCGAGGTACACGCTCCGCAGCGCCAGCACTTCGCGCCACTCTTCGATCATCGGGTAGATCCGGTTCTGCCCCTTCCGGGTGGTGAGGCGGTCCATCCGCTCTTCGAGCTCGGAAAAGAGCGCGTCGCGCCGTGACGAGAGCGCCGCGCTGAGCACCTCTGGCAACGGCTCGTGCGGCCGAGCCTCCCGGCAGGCCTGGGCGTGGGGTGTGAAGAAGTCCCGCACCGCCGCGCCGAGCTCGTCCGCCGCCGCGCCGCTGTCCACGCCGCCGAGGTCGACCACCCGCGCCGTGCAGCGCTGCCGGAGCGACCCGTCGGCCAGCACCGCCTCCCACGTCCGCGCGGCCTCGAGCAGCTTCGCCGGCGTCGTCGCGCCCACCGCCGCCCATTGCGCCGAAAGCGCGGCCCGCAGCGGATCTGCGCTCGACGCCGCGGCCACCGGCGCTTCCACCGCGGCCTTCGGGGCGATCTCCTTCCGCGCCGTCTGCCGGACGAAGCGGAACGTGCGCAGGCGCCGAGGCGCCGCCACCCACCCGAGCCACAGCCGCCAGGGCGCCACGCTCTCGCCGAGCTGCCGCCGCGCCAGAAGCCGCGCCAGCGCGAGCATCGGAGACCACGGCGCCTGCCGGCTCGACGCCAGCGTCACCACGCGCCGCCACTCGCCGCGCGCCGAGGCGTCCGCGAGCAGCCACTCCGTCGCCAACCGCCGCACCGGCCGAATCGCGATGCGCGGATCGAAGAGGAACACGCTCTCCATCCACCGCCGGGCCTCGTCGCGCTTGCCCGCCATGGCCGCGAACAGCCCTTTCGCCACCACCGACGAGGCATGCAGCGCGTCGAACTGCTTCTCGAGCCTGGCCTCGTACTTCGCCACCAGCTTCGCGCTCGGCACCCGCTGCCGCGAGAGCGCCCAGGCCGCGGCGAGCAACGGCCCGCCCGGCTTGTCGCGCCGCCACGTCACCCGCGACAGCATCGACGCGAAGTACGCCAGCCGGGGCAGGCCCCTGGGGACGAAGACGTTTCGCGTCCACCACCAAGGGAAGAGCGGCACGGACAAGAGGAGGGACACGGCGACCGCCACCGGCGCGACGCCCCCATTCACGTCGAAGCTCAAGATCACCGCCGGGATGAAGGCCAGCCAGAGAAGGAACTGCAACCCGACGGTCCCGCCGAGGTGCGGGTCGCTCCACACCGAGGTCGTGCCCCGCGACGTCGGCACCACAGCGGCCGGCGGCCCGTTCCCGCTTCGGGCGTTCACCGCGCGCACGGCCAAGGCCACGGCGAGGACGATGGGCCCGATGGGAATCATCGCCCACCCTTCGGAGCGAAGCCGAACGCCCACATCGCCTCGCCCCACGCCTCGCGCTCGTCCGCCGCGGGCGCCGGCGCGACCTGGGCCACCGAAGCGTCCACCGGCAGCGCCGCCAACAGCTCGTGTACCACCCGGCGCTTCGGGTCGCGCAGCTCCGCCATCGCCTCCCGCACCAGCTCGCTCGTGCGCGGGCGCGGGCCGGCGGGCGTCACGTAGGTCGCGGCCTCTTGCAGCCCCAAGGTCAACATCGAGAGCAGCTTCTGCCCCTGACGCTCCAGCTCGGCCCGGGTGCACGCGGGCGTGAGCCCCAGCACGTAGAATGGGTTCTCCAGGAGCCGGCGGTCGAGGGGCGCAGCCATCAGCGCACCCCCGAGTCGTGCCCCAGCTTCCGATCCTGCGCGTCGGCCGGGAGGAGCTTCCACAAGGCCTGCGTCACCCGCTGCAGCGTCGTCTTGTCGCCGGTGCCGCGCGCCACCTTGCCCTCGGCCACCAGCTTCTCCGCCCTGGGCAGGTCGTGCGCCTCGTGCGCCTGCGACGCGGCCCAGTCGAACTCGATGAGCCACGCGTCGGGGTTCTTGTAGAAGGCCGCGCCGCCCAGGTCCCGCACCTGCCGAAGGCGCCGCTGCAGCTCGAGCACCTGCTTCGCCTTCCGCGCGCGCTCCACGCCGGCGATGGCCTCGTCGAGGAGCCGCTGCTCCTGCGGCGTCCCGTAGCGCGACATCCAGTGCGAGGCGGCGGTGACGGCGGTGACCGCCTCCTCCTCGAGCTCAGGGAGCTTCGACTCCGACTCCAGCTGCTCCATCGCCGCGTCGGCCTCGATGAGCGAGCGCCGCGCCCGCTGCGCCAGGTCGGCGTCGCCGCCCTTCGCCGCCTGGGTGTCCTGCTCCACCTCCGCGAGCTGCTGCTCCAGCGTGCCCAGCTCGGCGATCTGCCGGGTGAGCCCGAGGCGGAAGGCGGTGCCGCGCATCGTCGAGAGCCGCGCGCGGGTGGCGGCGAGGCCGGTCTCCAGCGCCTCCACCGACGCGTCGGGCACCAGGAGCTGCGCCACCTGCTCGAAGACCTGCCCGGTGGAGACGACCAGCGCCCGCGCCGACAGCCGCCCGCCCCGATCGAGGTCGAGCGTGAGCTCCACCCCCGAGCCGGCCGGCAGGGTCGCCTTGAGCGCGTCGCCGCGAATCACCAGCGCGCCCACCTTGCGGCACAGGTGCGCCCGCTCGAACTCGCCCTGCACGATGGGGATGGTGAGCGCGGAGCCCGCGTCGCCCTTCACCAGCGCCTCCACCGTCTCGTGCTGGAAGGTGCGCTTGGTGGGCAGCGGCGCGCCGCGCTCGAAGTAGACGCGCACCGCGTCGTAGGCCAGCGCCACGCCGATGGTGCGCGCCAGCGGCGGATCGTTGACCGTCAGCCCCTGCACGATGGTGAGCTGCTTCGGGCGCACCGCCACCGCGCCCCTGTCGGCGCCCTTGGCCTCGAGGGTGAAGGTGTTGGGCCGCCTGGGTCGCACGTCCACCGAGAGCACGAAGGCGCCCTCCTGGGAGAGCGTGGCCTCGGCGCTCCGCCAGCCGTCGTCGCGCACCAGCGTCACCGAGGCCGGCCGCTTGCCCTGCTCCTCGACCAGCCGGCCCACCACGTGCGGCGCGAGATCGGGCGTCATCGCCGGGTACTGCAGCCACAGCCTGGAGCCCTTCTCCTCGTCGGCTTGGGGTGGGCGGGCGTCGAGGCCGGCGGTGGCCGCGTAGAGCGCCGCGCCCTGGGCCACCGCCGTCATCGGATCGACGCCCTCGCCCACCGGCACGCCCAGCACCTCGTCGAGGCGGCGGCGCACCAGCGGCATCGCGGTCGGCCCGCCCACCAGGAGGACGCGCGAGAGCTGCTCCGGCTCGAGCCCGTGCGCCGCGAGGAGCCGCCGGCACACCGCGATGGCCCGGTCCACCAGCGGCAGGCAGAGCTTCGCCACCTCGTCGCGGGTGAGCGTCACGTCGACGTCCACGGTGGAGGCGCCCAGCGCGAGCCCCGGCAGCAGCACCGAGGACTCCGTCTGGCGGGTGAGCTCGATCTTGGTGTCCTCCACCACCAGCTTGAGCTTCCGCAGGCCCGAGGCGAGGGACGGGTCGTTGCGCGAGAAGCGCTGGCCGGTGTCCTGGGCCACCTTCTCCAGCACGTGGTCGACGATGGCCCAGTCGAAGTCGCGGCCGCCGAGGAAGTTGTCGCCGTCGTGGCCGATGACGCGCAAGAGCCCGTCGCGCGTCTCGAGCAGCGAGGCGTCGAAGGTGCCGCCGCCCAGGTCGAACACCAGCCACGAGCCGGCCTCGCTGTCCGAGGTCCAGCCCGCCGAGAGCGCCGAGGCGATGGGCTCCTGAATCAGCTCCACCCGCGAGAAGCCCGCCAGCCGCGCCGCCTCGCTGGTGGCCGCCGACTGCGGCAGCTCGAAAAGCGCCGGCACCGAGATGACGGCGGTGGAGGGCTCGAAGCCGAACTGCTCCTTCACGTCGGCGCGCAGGGCCTTGAGCACCTCGGCGGAGAGCGCCTCGGGGGTGAGCGTCTTCTTCGCCGCGGGGAAGGTGAGGGGTTGCCCGGTGCCCATCAGCCGCTTGAACTCGCCGCGGGTGTTGTCGGGGTCGGCCTCGATGAGCCGCCGCGCCTTGGCGCCCACCATCACCTGCCCCTTGGCGTCGAGGCGCACCACCGACGGAGTGAGCGTCGCGCCCTGCGTCGTGCGCACCAGGTGGACCTGCGAGCCGTCGAACATCGCCGCGGCGGAGTTGGTGGTCCCGAGGTCGATGCCGAGGAAGAGGCTCTTGGTGCTCATGAAGCGCGAGAGTCTACTGCGACGGGCGGCCGGAAGCCGCTGGGGCCCCGTCACCACCCACGACTCAGTCCCGACCGAAGAAGGTCGAGTACGGCAGGGCGACGAGCCGCTCTCCGACGGCGAGGGCCTCCTGTCCCCCATGGAGGAGGACGCCGAGGCGAAACGCCTTTCCGAGCGCGTCGCGGCACGCCGCGAGGCCCTTCAGCTCGTCCTGGGAGACGCCCGTCCCCCACTTCACCTCGACCCCGACGACCTCGCCGCCCCGCTCGAGGACGAAGTCGACCTCCGGGCCGTGCTCGACTCTCCAGAACCACAGATGGGTGCGTCCAGGCTCGAGCGAGAGCACCTTCCGGAGCTCGTTGGCCACGAAGGTCTCGACCACGGGTCGGACACGCAACTGCCGCTCCAGTGTCTCCCACTCGTCGGCGGCGGCGAGGTGACAGCCCAGGCCGGTGTCGGTGAGGTAGAGCTTCGGCGTCTTCACCAGGCGCTTGCCCACGTTCGCGAACCAGGGCTGCAGCAGGAAGACCTGAAAGGTCTGCTGCAGGAGGTCGAGGTAGCGGCGGGTCGTCGTGTTCGAGAGCCCTGCGTCGCGCCCCAGCTCGGACGTCTTGAGCTGCCCGCCGGTACGAAGCGCCACCAACGTGAGGAGCCGGCTGAACTCCGGAAGACTCTGCACCGCGGCGAGCTCGCGGAGATCTCGCTCGATGTACGTCTTTCGGTAGCTCTCGAACCAGGTTCGGCGAACGGCCACGTCGCGCTGAAGCGACGGCTCCGGGTATCCGCCGGAGAGGATGCGGGCCTTCAGTTCGTCTCGACGGCTGCCGGGAGCACGAGCCGGTACGGCTCGCAGCAGCTCCGCCGGTGAGCGCGACGAGAACAGGCGATCGATAATGGTTGGGTTGGGTCGACGGGCCCGCTCCGACCAGGAGAATGGCGCCAGCTCGTGTACGGCCGCTCGTCCGGCCAACGTCTCGGCGACGGCGGACATGGTCGTGAGGTGGGCCGAGCCCGTGAGCAGGAACCGACCCGGCTTCCGGTCCCGGTCGACGAGCGGCTTGATGGCGCGGAGGAGGCCCGGCGCGCGCTGGACCTCGTCGAGCACCACCGGCCCGGTCAGCCCGGCCAGGAATTCATCGGGGTCCGTGGTCGCGGCGTCGAGCGTGGCTCGATCGTCCAGGGTGAACACCTGGCGCTGCGTGCCCTTCGCCAGCGCGTTCAC
This sequence comes from Archangiaceae bacterium, assembly GCA_037443525.1. Classification (GTDB taxonomy): domain Bacteria; phylum Myxococcota; class Myxococcia; order Myxococcales; family Myxococcaceae; genus JBBIOE01. The sequence goes on from JBBIOE010000065.1 coordinate 28,205, forward strand.
GAGCGTCGATTTCCCACACTGGCGTGGGCCCAGCACCATCACCACGGGGAAGTGCCGGAGCGACTTCTCGACGGCGGCCTCGAGGTGGCGTGGGAGCATGGGTTGTCTTACGAAATTGACCATTGGCCGGTCAAATTCGTGACACGGCCATGCCTCACCCTGGGCCGCGGCCGAGCCGCGCCGGCGAGTTCTTCTACTCGCGCTCCTTTGGGCGCCGCCCGTCGTCGAGCGGGAGCTGGAGCTCGTCCGCGAGCCTTGCGACGTCGAGGCGAGGCCTCCCCTTCGTGACGGCGACGGGCAGAGTTCGAGCGCGTACGCCGTCAGGGGTCCAGGTGACGCCGAGGACGTGGCCACCGCCGTCGGTGTCGCCGGCGGCGAGGAAGGCACCGAGCGAGGGCGCCAGCAGCCGCCCGCTCCGCCACGCGACGGGGGCCTCCTCGCGGAACCCTCGTCCGACGACGACGTCGGCGCCCGCCGCGGAGAGCCGCTCGAGCAGCTCGGCTGCGCGCGCCGGGTCGGCGCTGCCGCGATGCCCGAGCACGACGAAGCAGTCCGCCGCCCCACGGTGCGCCCTCACCCATTCCTCCGGGTCCTGCGCGGGCGGCGTGTCCAGACCGAGACCCGCGATGACGACGCGGACGCCGTGCTCGGTTCGCTCGACGCGCTCGCCGGAAGGCGCTTGGAAGACCAGGAGGTCCGGTCCCATGAGGAACCGATCCTCCTGTCCTCGAAGATCCGCGAGGCGCGGCTCCTCGGGCGCGAGGAAGGGGGCGAACGCGTGCCACGGCCACCGGTCGAGGATGCCCAGGCTCGAGGCCCCCTCGACGTCGCCGGGGATGAAGAGGCTCACCGACCGCTCGGGCACCACCGGCCCCTCGGTGAAGACGACGTACTGGTGGCTCGTGGAGTCCGGCACCAGCACCGCCCGCTTGCGCTGCGAGTTCGTGTGCAAGACGCGGGTGGCCGTGGTCGCGCCCCGCAGCGCCGCGAAGCGCTGGACGACGTAGAGCGACTCGGGCGAGTCCACCTCGCGATCGAACAGCGACGTCACCTCGAAGCCCGCGATGCTGGCCCACGACGACTCGTCGTGAAACGTCGCCCACGGCTCGGGTTGGTAGTGCGAGAAGTCGACGCTCGCGACGACGAGCGCATCCGGAGGCAACGCCTCGTGAAGGGCCGTCGCCAACGCTTCGAGCTCCCGCGGAGGCGCCCCCCACCGGGTGAGCACGGGGACGAACCGCGCACCCGGGAAGAAGTGCCGGATGAAGGGCGTGTGCGCGTAGATGGCGTGCTCGCGAGTGAACGCGCCATCGGCCGTCGCCAGGTTCGCCCGGCGGCCCATGCTCCTCACCAGCGATCGATCGGGTTCGAGCGGCCCGAAGGTGGTCTCGAACCTCAGGTGGTCTCCGGCGGTGAGCGCTGGCCCCCCTTGCCCGTAGTGATCGGGCCCGATGACGATCACGATCGATGCCGGGCCCGCCTTGGCGAGCGCTCTCCAGAACGCGGCCAGCTCGAACCCGTCGATGAGGTGATGTGGCGCGATCGCCGCGCGTGGACGTCCCGGGAGGAGCAGGTCCTCCGGTTGCTTCACCAGGCCGTCCCACATGCGCGCGTCACCCGGGTAGGTGCCCCGCACCGTGGTGACGCTCGCGCACCCGGCGGCCAGGAAGCAGAGGAGGCCCGCGAGGCGGCTCATGGGCGGTAGTTCAGCCCGCCCCACTCCACCGCCGCGAAGCCACTGCGCCGCGCCGGGGTGAGCGTCTGAGCGCGCACGACGGGCCGCGCCTCCGAGCCGCGGAAGTCCACCAGCACGCGGATGACGCTGTCGGGCCTGGGGGTGATGGTCAGCGGCGCCGCGGCGTCGATCTCCTCGCGCGGCACGAACCGCACCGCGTACCAGGGGTGCGCCGTCATGCGCGAGAGCCAGAAGTCCTCGAAGTCGGCGATCTCCCGGCCCTCGAGCCCCAACGTCGCGAGGGAGACGTCGAAGAACGCCCGCAGCTCCTCCCGGGCGACGGCGAAGCCCTCGGTCAAGGGCGCAGGCGCCGCCGTCAGGTCGCTCTCCCAGAAGAGGTACGGGGCGTGCGCTCCGGTCGACGTCACCAGGCGCCCATCGGGGAGCGCCGTCACGGTCCAGCCGCTGCCGTACGGCGGCTCCGAGCGCGTCACACCTCCCGGCGGCTCGACCTGCACCGCCACGCGGGTGGGGCGGGTCGGGTAGAGGTAGATGACGGGCTTCGCCATCTCCCCGGTGTACTCGTGCAGCGAGAAGTGCAGCTCGGTCTTCGCCGTCGCGCCGTCGGCGAACTTCGCCTCGAAGAGGAAGCGGTTCGACCCGATGGAGATGTTCCCCAGCTGCTTGCTCGCCCGGTAGAGGAACGTGGTGTCGCCCGGCTTGAACTTGCCGAGGGTGTGCACGTCGAGCCGCGCGCCCGAGGGGTCGAAGGCGGTGACGGTGATCGACTGGGCCTCGGGTGACACCTCGCCGCGAACCTCCACCACGGGCTCGTAGCTCGCGCCACCCTCCTCGGGGCTGATGACGCGGAGAACGTGCGGGCCCGCGTCGGGCGCCGCCGCGGCGAGGGCCGCCAGCTTCTCGGGCGTCATCAGCTCGAAGACCTGCCGCGGCTCGCCCTTCGCCTCGCAGACGAGCTTCTGACGATCGGGCGCGAGGGTGAGCGTCCACACGGTCGGGCTCTTCTTGAACTTCACCTTCACCACGCCGCCGTCCGCCTCGACGCCGACCACGGCGAGCGGCTTCGGGTCGCCGCCGCGCGGGCCGCGGTAGGCGACCTTCGGGCCATCGGAGAGGTAGAGCGCCTCCTTCGAAGACAGGTCGCGGAAGATCTCATCGGCGGCGAACGCCGCGCCGGACAGCACCAGCGCTGCGACCCACCACCGGCTCCTGCGCGAGACGACGATCATGGCGAATCCCCCTGGGCCTGCGACGAAGGGGCGGCATTGTGCACCGCTTCGCGCGGCTTCGGGTGTTCTTCGTGCCGAGGGACATGCGGGCGGGCTCCGCCTCGAGCTGGCGTGCTCATCGGCGTGCGTCGCGAACCGCCTCCTCCACGAACCCCGCCGCCCGCAGGCTCATCGCCATGATGGTCATCTGCGGGTTCACCCCCGGCGAGCCCGGCAAGGCCGAGCCATCGACGATGAACAGCCCGGGCACGTCGTGGGTCTCGTTGCTCGGCTTCACCACCGAGTCCTCAGGCCTCGCGCCCATGCGGCAGGTGCCGAGCGGGTGGTAGGCGGTCAGGTCCACGTGGCGCGCCGGGAAGCGCGAGCGCTCGAACCGCTCCACGTCGGCGAGCGAGGTCAGCCGCTCGAAGCCCGCCACCGGCGGCATCACCAGCTTCGCCCCGGCCGCGAAGTACACCCGCGCCAACAGCCCCAGCCCCCGCCGCACCTTCGCCAGGTCCGCGTCCTCGAGCCAGTAGCTCAAGACCGGCTCCCCGCCGGGCCCCAGCCGCACCCGCCCGCGCGACTGGTCCTTCACCAGGAAGCCGAAGATGAGCGTCCGCTGCGCCTCCTCCATCAGCGCCGTCCACGAAGGGCCGTAGCCGGGCGTCATCGCCGCGGTGAGCTCCAACGGCAGGCTCGAGCCCTCGAAGAGCAGGCCCTCGTCGTGGAACTCGTCGATGCCGTAGCCCTGCGGCACCGAGTCGAAGCCGCCCACGTCCTGGTCGAACACCCCCAGCGCCGCCGTGGCCGGGTGAATCGAGAGGTTCCTCCCCACCTGCCCGCTTCCGTTGGCGAGGCCCTGGCGCAGGAGCACCAGCGGCGTCCCCAAGGAGCCGCAGGAGAGCACCACCACCTTCGCCTTCACCGTCACCCGCTTGGGCGTCGCGCCCACCGCCACGGCCTCCACGCCCACCGCGCGCCCGCCCTCCACCTTCACCCGGTCGACCTTGAGCCTCGTGACGAGCTGCGCGCCGGCGGCCAAGGCCCGCGGCACGTAGGACACGTTGGTGGAGCGCTTCGCGTCCGTCGGGCAGCCGAAGCAGCACAAGCCCTGCCCGTCGCAGCCGGGCGCGTTTCGCGCGAGCGGGTGGTGCGAGTAGCCGAGCGCGTCACAGCCCTTGGCGATGAGGCTGGCCACGTTGCCCAGCGCCTGCTTCGACGACGGGCCCACCTCGAGGAAGCGCTCCACCTCGGCGTAGTAGGGCGCCAGGTGCTCCGGGGTCAGCGCCTCCACGCCCGAGGACTCGCGCCACTCGGCCAGCGTGTGCTCGGGCACGCGGAAGCAGGTGCCGGAGTTGATGAGCGTCGTCCCGCCCACCCCGCGCCCCACCGGAATCGGAATGGCCGTGTTGCCGAAGGCCACCGTCGCGCCGGAGCTCTTGTACATCCGCTGCATCATCTCCAGCGGGCGGCCGTTGAAGTCCTTGCGGGTGAAGTGCTCGCCCTCCTCGAGCAGCAGCACCGCGTGGCCGGCCTCGGCGAGCCGCGCGGCGAGGGGCGCGCCGCCGGCGCCGGTGCCCACCACCACCACGTCGCACTCGAGCGGCTCGCCCTCGGGGAGCGCCGACGCGTCCACCACCTGCGCGTGCCAGCGCTCGGCCTCCAGGCGCTTGGGCGTCTCCACCTGGTAGCGGCAGCCCAGGGTGGCGTGCACGCCGGGATCGTCGAAGTGCGTGAGCTTGAGCACCGAGAGGAGCCCGCGCAGCGCCAGCCGCGTCGGCTCGAAGGCGTCCATCGCGCGCAGCACCTCGAGGCGGCGGCCCAGCGGCAGCGAGGCGAAGCGGCGGCCTTGGGTGGCGACGCTCGTCCCCTCCAGCGACAGCGTCAGCGCGCGGAAGCCGTGCGCCATCGCCATGGGGTACGTGGCCAGCCCGGTCTCGAGCTTGAGCACGGTGCGCGCGTCGGCGCCGGGAAGGCGCCGGCCCGGAGGCAGCGCCGCCTCGGCCAGGGCGGTGAGGAGCCGGTGCTCGGTGGTGGTGAAGAGGCTCATGGAGCGCGCTGGACCTTGGCCTCCAGCGCCTTCCGCGCCCCGCTCACGAACGGCAGCCACGAGGCGAGGAAGCCGGGCAGGTCGGTGAACGAGAAGCTCAGGTCGCCCCAGGCCTTGAGCGCGCCCTTGGCGTCGGTGAGCTCGATGGGCAGGGTGGTCATCGAGCTGACCGGGGAGAGCAGCTTGGGCTTCTTCTCGCCCTTGAGCTCCCAGTCGCCACCCACCGCCGGGAAGCGCACCCGGTAGCGAATGAAGCGCAAGGTCGGCGAGATGATCAGCGTGCCGGTGGCCTTCGCGTCCTGAGCCCACGGCTCCGCCCGCGCCAGGCCCTCCAGGCGGAAGTAGCCCGCGCCCTCGCCGCGCGCCGACACCTCGAACTGCACCGGGTGCGAGTGGCCCAGCTCATCCTTCAACGTGCCGCGCATGGTCTCGACGAACGACGGCTGCATGGGGGCTCCTGTTCAGACGACGGGGAGAGAAGGGTCGGGCTCGTTGCG
>JBBIOE010000066.1:0-33196 GCA_037443525.1 Archangiaceae bacterium
CCGGCGGAGCGGCGACCGGCGGTGGCGCGGGCGGCGGCACCGCGGCCTGTGGTGCGGCCGGCCAGACCTGCTGTCCCGGTTCGACCTGCGCGAGCGGAGGCTGTTGCGTCAACAACTCCTGCGTGGCTGACACGGCGGCGTGCGGCGGCGCCCTCGGCGTGTGTGCCAACGGCAGCTGCGGCGGCGGCACCTGCGGCGCCATCGGCCAGGCCTGCTGCGCCAACAGCACCTGCACCGGCACCGGCGCCGGCTGTATCGCCAACACCTGCACCGCCTGTGGCGGCGCCGGCCAGGCCTGCTGCGCGGGGAACACCTGCACCTTGGCTGGCGCGGCGTGCCGCAGCGGCCTCTGCACGGTCTGCGGAAACGTGGGCCAGACCTGCTGCGCCGGGCGCACCTGTAACCCGGGCGGCGCGACCGCCACCTCCTGCCTCGGCAACGGCGCGGGGCTCTGCCTCGAGTGCGGTGGACCGGGCCAGACCTGCTGCCCGGGGAGCACCTGCGCGGGCGGCGGCTGCTGCGTGAACAACTCCTGCGTGACCGCCGGAAACACCTGCCCCATCGGCGGCACCTGCTCGAACGGCAGCTGCGGGAGCTGCGGCGCGTCAGGCCAGACCTGCTGCGCCGGCCCCTCGTGCACCGCGTCCGCAACGGTCTGCGTCGCCGGCACCAGCTGCGCGCCCTGCGGCGGCAGCGGTCAGGTCTGCTGCGCGGGCGGCGCTTGCCTCACCTCTGGCAATGTCTGCTCGGGCAATCTCTGCACGCCCTGCGGTGGCTCCGGCCAGGCCTGTTGCCCCGGTGACGTGTGTGGCGCGGGCACGGCTTGCCGCAGCCAGCTGTGCCAGCCGTGTGGCACCGCCGGCCAGGCCTGCTGTGCCGGGAGCAACTGCTCCTCCGGCTGCTGCGACGTGGGCGGCACCAACGCGTGCCTCGCCACCGGTACCGCGTGCCGCGGCGGCGATCTCTGCCTCGCCACCGGCCAGTGCGCCGGCTGCGGCGGCCCCGGTCAGCCCTGCTGCACCGGCCAGACCTGCAACGGCGCCACGCTCGCCTGCTCGGCGGGCAGCTGCGTCACCTGCGGCGGTCCGTACCAGCCGGCGTGCGCCTCGGGCACGAGCTGCCAGGGCGGCGCCTGCCTCGACACGGCTACCGGCCTCTGCACTCCTCCGGGTGAGAACGGGACCGGCACCCAGGCTGGAATGGTGTGCAACGGCCAAGGCACCTTCGCCCCCTGCGGCGGCGCGGGCCAGGCCTGCTGCGCCAACGCCACCTGCACCGGCACGGGGTGCTGCAACGGCAGCATCTGCGTGACGGCGGGCACCACCTGCAGCGCCATCGCTGGCACCTGCGCCGGCGGGGCGTGCTCCAACTGCGGTGGCCTGGGCCAGAACTGCTGCGGCGGCAACGGCACGCTACGCTTCTGCACTCAGTCGGGCCTGGCTTGCGACGCCAACCAGCAGTGCGACACCTGCGGCGGGCCGGGCCAGCCGTGCTGCGAAGGCAACGCCTGCGCCTCGGGTGGCTGCTGCGATCAGAACAACAACGTCTGCGTCGGCGCGGGCAACAACTGCCCGCAGGGCACCGGCACCTGCAGCGCGGGTGGCTGCTCCGGTGGCACCTGCGGCAAGCTCAACCAGCCCGCGTGCCAGAACGGCGTCGACTGCACCGCGCCCTTCACCATCCGCAGCAACGGCCGTTGCGTGGCCTGCGGTGGCATCGGCCAGCCCTGCTGCGAGACCAACACCAACCGCTACTGCGGCACCGGCGCCGCCTGCAACGGCAACTCGAACCAGTGCGAGGCGTGCGGTGGGGCCGGCCAGCGCTGCTGCCAGGGGAACACCTGCGCCACCGGCACCTGCGGCCAGAACGCCCAGGGCCGCTGCCCCTGACGGTGATTGAGTGAGGGCCGCGCCGCGGCGGCGCCGGTTGGGCCTCATCAAGCCCACGACCGGCGCTTCCGCGGTGCGCCTGCCGAGGTGCTCGACAGTTGGCTCGACGGCCAGCAGGCCGGCGGGTGATACTGCGAGGCAACAGGGCAAAGGTGGGGGGAGTCGCCGGACTGACGTTTCCACCGAAGGAGTCATCGATGGCCCCCCCCATGTCGTTCGCCGATCTCGTCTCCGAGTTCACCGACGTGAACGCCCGCGTGAAGTCGGGCGCCGCGACGGTGGAGGAGACGAGACGTTGGGAAGAGCTGCGGCGCATGCTCATGCAGGCGCAGCAGCGGCCGGTGCCCAACACCGACAGCAAGCAGATTCAGCTCTCTCCGCTCACGCCCCCGTCGGGCGTGCTCGGCGGTCACTGAAGGGCTCTATTCCCACTCGATCGTCGCCGGAGGCTTGGACGAGATGTCGTAGACGACGCGGTTGAAGCCGCGGACCTCGTTGGTGATGCGCCCCGAGATGCGTCCCAACACGTCGTAGGGGATTCGCGCCCAGTCGGCGGTCATGCCGTCCACGCTGGTCACCGCGCGCAAGACGCAGGTGCTCTCGTAGGTGCGCTCGTCCCCCATCACCCCCACGCTCTGCACCGGGATCAGCACGGCGAAGGCCTGCCACAGCGAGGTGGTGAGGCCCGCCTTGGCGATCTCCTCCTGCACGATGACGTCGGCCTTGCGCACCAGCGAAAGCCGCTCCTCGGTGACGTCGGCGATGACGCGAATGGCGAGGCCTGGGCCGGGGAACGGCTGGCGGGCGACCATCTCCTCGGGCAGGCCGAGCTCCCGGCCCACGGCGCGCACCTCGTCCTTGAAGAGCTCGCGCAGGGGCTCCACCAGCTCGAGCTTCATGCGCTCGGGGAGCCCGCCGACGTTGTGGTGGCTCTTGATGGTGGCGGAGGGGCCCTTGGTGGAGACGCTCTCGATCACGTCCGGGTAGAGCGTGCCCTGGGCGAGGAAGGTCGCGTCCTTGAACTCCTTCGAGGCCTCCTCGAAGACGGCGATGAACTCGGCGCCGATGGCCTTGCGCTTCTTCTCCGGGTCGGTGACGCCGGCGAGGCCCGTGAGGAAGCGCTGCTTCGCGTCGATGGTCTTGAGCGGCACGTGGAAGCGGCCCTTGAACAACGCCTCCACCTGCTCGCGCTCGCCGGTTCGCAACAGCCCGTTGTCGACGAAGATGCACTGCAGCCGATCGCCGATGGCCTTGTGGAGGAGCAGCGCCGCCACCGAGCTGTCCACGCCGCCGGAGAGCCCGCAGATGACCCGGCCGTCCCGCACCTTCTTCTGGATGTCGTCGATGGCCTCCGTGACGAAGCGCTTCATCGTCCAGTCGCCCTTCAGCCGGCAGGCGTCGAAGAGGAAGGACTTCAGCATTCGCGCTCCGTCCCTGGTGTGCACCACCTCGGGGTGGAACTGCACGCCGAAGAGCGGCTTCGAGGTGTGGGCGGCGGCGGCGAAGGGGGCGCTGGCCGTCTTGGCGATGGCGACGAAGCCCGGCGGCAGCGCCTCCACGCGGTCGCCGTGGCTCATCCACACCGGCAGCTTCTGGCCCACCTGGAAGGCCGCGAAGGGCCCCTCGGCGGCGAGCACCTCCACGTCGGCCGGCCCGTACTCGCGGTGGGCGCTCTTGTCGACCTTGCCCCCCAACAGCTTGGCCATCAGCTGGAGGCCGTAGCAGATGCCCAACACCGGCACGCCGAGCTCGAAGACCTCCGGCACGCAGCGGGGCGAGCCGGGCGCTTCGACCGAGGCCGGACCGCCGGAGAGGATGATCCCCTTGGCGCCCGAGGCCTTCAGCTCCGACGCCAAGAGATCGGGGCGGTGGATCTCGCAGTACACGCCGAGCTCGCGCACCCGCCTCGCGATGAGCTGGGTGTACTGGCTGCCGAAGTCGAGGATCAGGATCTTCTCGTGCGTCGCGTGCATGGTCGTTGACTTGGGGCCATACCCCCTGAAGACTCGCCCTGCCAATGACCAAGCGAACTCTGGTGGCGGTGACCTCGGTGATGCTCCTCGCTGCCTGTCCGAAGGAGGTCTCTTCCGACGAGCGGCTGGAGCGGGAGACGCGGCACGAGGACTCGGCGAAGACGGACTCGGCGGCGGAGCTCCACAAGCTCAAGTGCGATGACGCCCAGAACGACTTGAACAAGGCGCGCGACGCCAACCGCAGCGAGGACGAGCGGCTCGCGACCTACGTCGACCTCTTCGGCCGCCTCAAGACGCGCACCAGCAAGTTCGAGGAGGCGATGTCGCGCAACCCCGACCTGGCCTACCAGGAGGGCAGCCAGGAGCTGGTCGCCGCCCGCGAGCAGTGCAGCCAGTCGATGGCCGACGTGCGCCTCGAGGCGGAGACGATGATCCGCGAGATCATGCAGATGCTGGTGGTCGACGACGTGCGCGGCGCTCAGCCGATCAAGGTCGCGCGCACGAACTTCGAGACCCTGCGCGGCGCCATCGACAAGCTGGAGATGGACGACCGCGACGCGCTGTTCTCGAAGATCGCCAACGCCGAGAAGCAGGTCGAAGTGAAGGCCGAGCCGCGCAAGCGCAACAAGTAGCGCTTCACTCCACCCGGTAGTTCGGGGCTTCCTCGGTGATGATCACGTCGTGCACGTGGCTCTCCTTCAAGCCCGCGCTGGTGATCTGCACGAACTGCGAGCGCTGCTGCAAGTCGGCGAGCGTCTTGGCGCCGCAGTAGCCCATGCCGGCGCGCAGGCCGCCGAGGAGCTGGTGGACGTTGGCGCCGACGGTGCCCTTGAACGGCACGCGGCCCTCGATGCCCTCGGGCACGAGCTTCTGCGCCTCGGTCACCCCGCCCTGGAAGTAGCGGTCCTTGGAGCCGGCGCGCATGGCGCCGATGGAGCCCATGCCTCGGTAGGCCTTGTAGGTGCGGCCCTGGTACAGGAGCGTCTCGCCGGGGGACTCCTCGGTGCCGGCGAAGAGCGAGCCGATCATCACCGTGTTCGCGCCCGCGGCGAGGGCCTTCACCACGTCGCCGGAGTACTTGATGCCGCCGTCGGCGATGATCGGCACGCCGGAGCCGGCCGCGGCGCGGGCGCAGTCGTCGATGGCGGTGATCTGGGGCACGCCCACGCCGGCCACCACGCGGGTGGTGCAGATGGAGCCCGGGCCGATGCCGACCTTCACGGCGTCGACGCCGGCGTCGATGAGCGCGCGGGTGGCGTCGGCGGTGGCGACGTTGCCGGCGATGAGCTCGAACTTGCCCTTCACGTTCTTGCGAATGTCCTTCACGGCCTCGATGACGCCCCGGGAGTGGCCGTGGGCGGTGTCGACGACCACCACGTCCACGCCGGCCTTGAGCAGGGCGTCGAGGCGGGCCTCGCGGTCGGCGCCGACGCCGATGGCCGCCGCGGCCAGGAGGCGCTGCTTCGAGTCGATGGCGGCGTTCGGGTAGACGCGGCGCTTCTCCACGTCCTTGATGGTCATGAGGCCCTTGAGCTCCTGGGCCTCGTTGACGATGAGGAGCTTCTCGATGCGGTTCTTGTGGAGCAGCTCGATGGCCAGCTCCTGGGTGACGCCCTCGCGCGCGGTGACGAGCTCGCGCGTCATCACCTGCTCCACGCGCTGGGAGAGGTTCTTCTCGAAGCGCACGTCGCGGGTGGTGACGAGCCCCAAGAGCTTCTTCCCCTCGACGATGGGGATGCCGGAGATGTGGTGCTGCTCCATCAGCTCCACCGCCTGGGACAGCAGCGCGGTGGGCGGGAGCGTGATCGGGTCGAGCACGATGCCGCTCTCGTGCTTCTTCACGCTGGCGACCTCGGCGGCCTGGGCCTCGGGGGTGAGGTTCTTGTGGATGATGCCCAGGCCCCCCTCCTGCGCCATGGCGATGGCCATGCGGCCTTCCGTGACGGTGTCCATGGCGGACGAGAGGAGCGGGATCTTGAGCGAGAGGTTCCGCGAGACCTGGGTGGAGAGCTCGACCTGGTGAGGCAGCACCGCGCTCTCCCCTGGCACCAGGAGGACGTCGTCGAAGGTCAGCCCCAGGCGCAGGTTCGGAGTCAGCATGACGGGCAACTAGCGGATTCAAAGGCGCGGCTCAACGGGGAGGCGCTCGACGAATCGCTGGCACTTCCCGCTCGCTCTGCCTATCTGGGCGGTCGTGGCGGAGACGCAACACCCCGTCGGGCTGGCCGTGCGCCTCCCATTCAAGTCGCCCGAGGAGTTCCTCCAGGGGTACGGGCAGAACCTGTCCAAGGGGGGCATCTACCTGCGCGCCAAGAACCTGCGCGCGCCGGGGACGCCGGTGACCCTGGAGATCAAGCTCGCCGACGGCAGCCGCATCATCTCCGCGATCGCCAAGGTCTCGTTCGTGACCGGGGCCCACGGGGTGGGCGTGCCGGGCATGGGGTTCAAGTTCCTGGTGCTGGACGCTCCCACCCGGCGCTTCTTGGAGACGGCCGCGGCGGTGATGCCGCACGCGCGGTCGGACGAGCCGCCCCTGCCCAAGAACGTGGGCGAGCCGGACTTCCGGCCCGAGGCGGTGGAGCCGCCGCTCCCGGTTGAGCCCCCGCCCGCCACCGGCGCGCCGCCGCCGTCGCAGGCGAACCCTTCCCTGCCCTCGGAGCAGTCGGGCCGGCTGGTGGTGACGAGCGAGGCCTCGACGCTCGAGGCGCCGGCCTTCGAGGCGCCGGCCGAGGAGCCTCCGCGCACCGGGCCGATCATCGGCATCGATCTCGGCACGACGAACTCCTGCGCCGCGGTGGTGCGCGACGGGAAGCCGGTCATCCTCCGGGACAAGGACGGCCGCGGCCTGATCCCCTCGGTGGTGGCGCTGACGCCGCGCGGGAAGCTGTCGGTGGGCGCGCCGGCGCGGGCGCAGATGCTGTCGAACCCGCGCTGGACCGCCTCGGGCTTCAAGCGGCTGCTCGGCCGGGCGTTCGACGCGCCCGAGGTTCAGCCGATCATCCGGCGCTTCGGCTGGGAGGTCGTGCCGACGGAGAGCGGCGACTGCGGCATGCGGCTGGGGGACCGCGTCTACCGGCTGGAGGAGATCTCGGCCTTGGTGCTGCGCGAGGTGAAGGGCCTCGCCGAGCGGCACCTGGGCGTGCCGGTGCACCGCGCGGTGATCACCGTGCCGGCCTGGTACACCGAGAAGCAGCGGCTCGCGGTGCGCGAGGCGGGGCGGCTGGCCTCCTTGCACGTGGAGCGCATCGTCAACGAGCCGACGGCGGCCGCGCTGGCGTGGGGCTACGGGCGGAAGCTGACGCAGCGGATTCTGGTGTACGACCTGGGCGGCGGCACCTTCGACGCCTCGGTGCTGGAGCTCAACGACACGGTCTACGAGGTGATGTCCACCGGAGGCGACCCCTTCCTCGGCGGCATGGACTTCGACACCACGATCGTCGCGTGGCTGCTCGCCGACTTCGAGCAGAAGCACGACACGATCTTCAGCGATCGCGTGGCGATTCAGCGGGTCACCGACGCGGCGGAGCGGGCGAAGATCGCGCTCTCCACCACCCACGAGGCGCCCATCAAGGTGCCCTTCGTGACGATGGTGAACAACACGCCCGTCGATCTCGACGTGGTGCTGAAGCGGCAGACCCTGGTCGAGCTCACCCACGCGCTGGTCGATAAGACGATGGAGGTCTGCCAGGAGGTGCTCAAGGTCCGCGGAGTGCGCGCGGACGAGATCACCGAGATCCTCCTCGTCGGTGGGCAGAGCCAGGCGCCGCTGGTGCAGGAGCGCATCACCGTGCTCTTCGGGCGCAAGCCCCTCCAGGGCGTGAACCCGAACGAGGCCGTGGCGATGGGGGCGGCCCTGCTCGCGCACGCGCTGGAGAAGCAGGAAGGGCTGCTGCTCGTCGACGTGCTGCCGCAGTCCATCGGCGTCGGGCTGCCGGGCGGGAAGTTCGAGGTGGTGGTGCCCAGGAACACCGCGCTGCCGGTGACGCGGAAGCACCGGCTGATCACCTCGCAGGACGCGCAGGAGGCGATCGAGGTGCCCATCCTCCAGGGCTCCAAGGACCAGGCGAAGGACAACACCTACCTGGGGACGGTGCGGCTCTCTGGGCTGCCTCCCGCGCCCGCCGGCGGCGTGGCCGTCGAGCTGTCGTTCGAGCTGTCGAACGAGTGTCTGCTCACGCTCACGGCGAAGAACGCGGCGACGGGACAGGACGTGGCGGCCACCTTCGCGACGCAGGACGCACCCGAGGTGGTGAAGGCGCGCATGGCGGCGCTGGAGCGGGAGCTGCCGCCTCCGGGCGAGGAGGCCACCCAGCCGCGCGGGTTCGGCGGGTGGCTGTCGAAGCTGCTCGGCGGGTGAGCCGCGCCGGGGCGTCCAACCTCAGGTCTGGCCCGTGGGCCGGCGTGGGCTCTGCTTCTCGCGCTCTCCCAGCGCCGCCTGCAGGTACTTGCCCGGCAGCTTGCGCCCGATGAGCTCCTGCGCCAGCGCGCCGGCGTCGACCAGCTTGGGCAAGGACACCCCGGTGCGCACGCCCAGGCCCTCGAGCATGTAGACGAGGTCCTCCGTGGCCAGGTTCCCCGCCGCGCCCGGCGCGTAGGGACAGCCCCCCAGCCCGCCGATGCTCGCGTCGAAGGTCCGGACGCCCATGGACAGCCCCACCAGCACGTTCGCCAGCGCCGTCCCGCGGGTGTCGTGGAAGTGCAGCGCGATCTTCTCCAGCGGCACCACCTTCGAGACCTCGCCGATGATCTCCGCGGTCTGCCCCGGCGTCCCCACCCCGATGGTGTCGCCGAGCGAGAGCTGATCGAGCTCCACGTCGGAAAGCCGCTTCACCACCTCGACCACCTTCGCGATCGGCGTCAGGCCCTCGTACGGACAGCCCCACACGGTCGACAGGTAGCCGCGCACCTTCAGCCCCGCGGCGTGCGCGGCGTGGGCGACGTCGCGGCTCGTCTCCAGCGCCTCGGCCACGGACTTGTTGATGTTCTTCTTGGAGTGGCTCTCGGTCACCGACATGAAGAAGGCCGCGACGTCGATGCCGCCCGCCTTCACCCGCTCGAGCCCCTTCAAGTTCGGCACCAGCGCCGCGAGCGACACCCCCGGCCGCCTCGGGAGCGCCTCCAGCAGGGCCTCCGCGTCGGCGAGCTGCGGCACCCACCGGGGCGAGACGAAGCTGGTCACCTCGAGCTGCGTGAGCCCCGCGTCCGCCAGGGCGGTGATCAGCCGAACCTTGTCGGGGGTGGCGAGCGTGCGCAGCTCGTTCTGCAGGCCGTCGCGCGGGCCCACCTCGTAGACCTGCACCGCGCTGGGGAGACCCGCGAGCAGAGCCGACCGAGACGGGGCGCTGGCGGGCGTCGCGGTCATCAGGCGCGGACCGGCACGTGCTCGTGAATCCACTTCACGATGTCCTGCGTCGACGAGCCGGGCCCGAAGAGGGCCGACACGCCCTTCCCCTTCAGCTTCTCCACGTCCCCGTCGGGGATGATGCCGCCGCCGAACACCTTGATGTCGTCGGCCTTCTGCGCCCGGAGCAGGTCGATCACCGCCGGGAAGAGCGTCATGTGCGCGCCCGACATGATCGACAAGCCGATGCCGTCGACGTCCTCCTGAATGGCCGCGCTGACGATCATCTCCGGCGTCTGGTGGAGGCCCGTGTAGATGACCTCCATGCCCGCGTCGCGCAGCGCCCGGGCGATGATCTTCGCTCCCCGATCGTGTCCATCGAGGCCTGGCTTCGCGACGAGAATCCGCAATTTACGAGTCGACACGTTTGCTCGCTCCTACGATCTGATCCATCGAGTCCCGGCTCAGAGGACGCCCTTCCACGTCACCGCACACCCACGTCACCTCGAGCCCTGCTTCTGCCAACAACGCCTTCCATTCGTCGAGGGCATAGTAACGGATGAAGAAGGACGCGGCCATGACTCGGCCATCGGGCAAGGTGAGGGTGCGGGTCACCTCGTCGCGGCTCTTCTTCTCGTCGAAGTGCACGGTCTCCAGGAGGTGGCCCCCGTCGGGCAGCGGCGAGTCGTAGCGGGCCTCCGGGCGGGACCTGGGCCCTTCGACGTTGGTGGCGTGCACCAGGAACAGCCCTTGGGGCTCGAGCACCCGCGCGATCTCCTTCACCAGCGCGCGAATCTGGTCGTCCTCGAAGGTGAAGAGGCTGTTGTACCAGGCGTAGGCCGCGGAGAAGGCGCCGCCACGAAACGGCAGCTGGAAGAAGTCCGCCCGCGCCACGGGGCCCTGCGCCCGGCTCTCCTCCAGGCTCTGTGGGTCGAGCTCCACGCCCGTCACCAGCCGCGGCAGCCGCTGCAGGGGCCCCAGGTGACGGCCGTGCCCGCAGCCCACGTCGAGCACCGGGCCCGAGCGCTTGGGCTCCGAGAGCTTCTCGTGCAGGAAGTCGACCTCGGCCTCGGTGACGTAGTCCGGCAGGAAGGGCTTGGTGCTGCGCAGGTAGAGCTCGCCGAAGAACGGGCCGCTCAATCGAGCTCCTCGGTGTCGTCGGCGGCGTCGTCGAGGTGCTGCGCCCGGGCGCTGTCCACCGCCAGCTTGCCCTGCTCGTTCCACATCAGCCGCACGCCGGGAGGGAGCGCCAGATAGCGCACGATGGCGGGCATTCGCCGCGCGAGGTCGCCCAGCGGCGCCACGCCTTCCTGCGGCGGACCCTCACCGGCGACCTGGCTCTCGAAGTGCCAGCCGCTGTCCCGCGAGCTCAGCGGCTCCTCTCGCCAGGCCTTCAGGTTGGTGAGCCCGTGAACGTGGCCCCGCACCTGCGCCGTCATGCTGTAGTGCGGCGAGTCGCCGGTGAGATCGAGCTCCTCCAGCACCAGCCGCTGCTCGAGCGCCCGCTGGAGCGGCACGGTGAGATCGGCGGTCTGCCCGTGCGCGCCCTCGGGGCTCGAGAGCACGTCGAGCACGCCCACCCCGGGGAAGAGCGACTCCGGCAAGAGGCGCTGAATCAGCGGCGGGTGCCAGCCGCGGTACGGCCCACCGGCCTCGCCCTCGATGGCCATGAAGCCGAGCCGATCGAAGCCGAAGGCCAGCGCCTGCCCGGGCTCCACGCGGCGCGAGTGCGCCAGCACCCAGTCGGCGAGGTGGCCGCACAACAGCGCCGCTTCTTCGAGCAGCTCCTTGCCGGTGAACTCGAACGACAGCTCGCGCTGGTCGAGCTTGGCCAGGCCGAAGGTCTCCGCCCGAAAGCCGTGCTCGCCCCGCTCGTCGAAGCCGACGACGAAGAGGTCCTCGGCGAGCAGATCCTCGGGGACCGCGTCCGCCGCCTTCTCGAGCGGGAACGGCGTGAGCCGCAAGACGTCGAGCCCCACGCCCTCGAGCTTCGCCGCGGCCTCGAGGAGCACCGAGCGCACCGCGCCGAAGAAGCGCGCCGCGCCCAGCCGCGAGTCGGCGGTCATGCCGAGCAGGAAGCCGCGCTTGGGCGTGAAGCGATGGAAGAGCGAGGCGTGGGGGCCGAAGAGCTCGTCGCCGCGGGTGGGGACGGTCAACTCGCGCATCTCCCCCAGGTAGACGCGCACGCCCTCCGGCGGGGTGAAGTCATCGTTCGGCGTGGCCCCATCGGTGTAGATGGCGAAGAAGCTGCTCAGCGTGGGCACGGCGGGAATCTACGATCGCACCCTCTCGATCGAAAGAACGCCGACGCCCGTGCCCCACGGGAAACGATGGGGCCGATTCGAATGATGCAGGACGTCAGAACAGCCCGCCCTCGCGGTACTGGCCCCACACCTTGCGGAACACGTCGCTCACCTCGCCCAGGGTGGCGTAGGCCTTCACCGCCTCGATGACCTTGGGCATCAGGTTCTGCTTCTCGTCGCGGCAGGCGGCCTCCACCTTCGAGAGCGCCTCGGCCACGGCCTTCGGGTCGCGCTGGGCCTTCACCTGGCGGAGCCGCTCGACCTGCTCCTCGGCCACCTTCTCGTCGATGGAGAGCAGCGAGACGGGCTCTTCCTTGTCGCTCTTGAAGGCGTTGACGCCGACGATCAGGCGATCGCCCTCCTCCACCTCGCGCTGGTAGCGGTAGGCGCTCTCGCCGATCTCCTTCTGCGGGTAGCCCTCCTCGACCGCGCGGATGATGCCGCCCATCTCGTCGATGCGGCGCAGGTACTCGCCGGCGCGCTTCTCCATCTCGTCGGTCAGGTGCTCGACGAAGTAGCTGCCGGCGAGCGGGTCGACGACGCGATCGACGCCCGACTCGTGGGCGATGAGCTGCTGGGTGCGGAGCGCGATGGTGACCGACTCCTCGGTGGGCAGGGCGTAGGTCTCGTCGAGCGAGTTGGTGTGCAAGGACTGGGTGCCGCCGAGCACGGCCGCGAGCGCCTGCAGGGAGACCCGCACCACGTTGTTGTAGGGCTGCTGCGCGGTGAGGGAGACGCCGGCGGTCTGCGCGTGCGTGCGCAGCATCATCGAGCGCGGGTCCTTGGCGCCGAACCGGTCGCGCATGATCTTGGCCCACAGCCGGCGGGCGGCGCGGAACTTGGCGATCTCCTCGAAGAAGTCGTTGTGCACGTCCCAGAAGAACGAGAGGCGGGGCGCGAAGTCGTCGACGTTCATGCCGCGCTTCACGCACTCCTCCACGTAGCCGATGCCGTCGGCGATGGTGAAGGCGAGCTCCTGGACCGCGGTCGCTCCGGCTTCCCGAATGTGGTACCCGCTGATCGACACCGCGTGCCAGCGCGGCATGTTCTTCGCGCAGAACTCGATCATGTCGGTGACGATGCGCACCGCGGGGCGGGGAGGGACGATCCACTCCTTCTGCGCGATGTACTCCTTGAGCATGTCGTTCTGGATGGTGCCGCCCAGCTTTGCCATCGGCACGCCCTGCTTCTCGGCGACCGCGATGTACATGGCGAGGGCCGCGATGGCCGACGCGTTGATGGTCATCGAGGTGGTGACCTGATCGAGCGCGATGCCGTCGAAGAGGATCTCGAAGTCCTTCAAGGTCGAGATGGCCACGCCCTCCTTGCCGACCTCGCCCCGGGACATCGGGTGATCGGCGTCGTAGCCCATGAGCGCGGGCATATCGAAGGCCGTGGAGAGGCCGGTCATGCCGTGCGAGATGAGGTACTTGAAGCGCTTGTTGGTGTCGGCGGGCGTGCCGAAGCCGGCGAACTGGCGCATGGTCCAGAAGCGGCTCCTGTACATCGTCGACTGGACGCCGCGGGTGTACGGGAACTCGCCGGGCACCCCGATCTCCTTCAAGTCCTCGCCGGCGCGATCGGCGGCGGTGAACAGGTCCGGGAGCGGGATGCCCGAGTCGGTGGTGAACTGCTTCCGGCGCGTGGGCAGCTTCGCGAGGTTCTGGGCGAGCGGCCCCTCCTTCCAGCCCTTCACCTCGGCGGCGTGGGCGCGGAGCGACTGGGCGTCGTAGGTGCGCAGGTGCTTGGCGGCCCTCTTCGACGCGGCCCTCTTCGGCGCCGCCTTCTTCGCCGTGGCGGCCTTGGCGCGGGCGGCCTTCTTCGCGGGAGCGGGGCGGGAACGGGGGGACTTCCGCTGGAGGGAGACCTTCTTGGAGGAGCGGGCCATGTCGAAGGCGAAATACCACCCTGCCCGGTGCCGTTCCACCGAAGCGGGGCGCCGCTCCCCCCTCAGCGGGCCAGCCGCTTGGCCGCCTCGTCCAGCACGCCTTGGGTCTTGCAGAAGGCGAACCGCGCCAGGCGCCTCGCCTCGCCCTTGTGCTCGTCGCAGTAGAAGGCCGAGGGGGGAATGGCGACCACCCGCTTCTCGGTGGTGAGCCAGCGGGCGAAGGCCAGGTCGTCGGCCTTCCCGGCGCTGGAGACGTCGGCCATGAGGAAGTACGTGCCCTCGCAGGGCAGCACCCGGAAGCCGGCGCCGGCCAGCGCCCTGGCGAGGAAGTCCTTCTTCGCCGCGTAGTCCGCGAGGAAGCCCTGGAAGTAGGCGTCCGGCAGGGCGAGGCCCCGGGCGATCGCCGCCTGGAAGGGGCTCGCGGTCGCGAAGGTCACCCACTGGTGCACCTTCTGCAGCGCCTTGGCGAGGGGAGGCCGGGCGATGGCCCAGCCCACCTTCCAGCCGGTGAAGGAAAAGGTCTTGCCGCCGCTGGAGATGGTCACCGTGCGCTCGTCGAGCCCGGGGAGGGTCGCGGTGCGCACGTGCCTGGCCGGAGCGAACACCAGGTGCTCGTAGACCTCGTCGCTGACGATCACCGCGCCGTACTTCGCCGCCAGCAGGCCGATCTCCGCGAGCTCTTCACGGGTGAAGACCTTGCCCGTGGGGTTGTGGGGCGTGTTGACCAGGACGAGCCGGGTCTTGTTGGAGAAGGCGCGGGCCAGCTCCGCCGGGTCGTACCACCAGGTGCCGCGAGGGCCCTCGGGCGGGCGCAGGCGCACCGGCTTCACGACGCCGCCGGCGAGCTGTACGTTGGCCGCGTAGCTGTCGTACCAGGGCTCGAAGAGCACCACCTCGTCGCCCACGTCCACGAAGGCCATCACCGCGTCGAAGAGCGCCTCGGTCGCGCCGGAGGTCACCACCACCTCGGCGTCGGGGTCGACCTTCTGCCCGTAGAAGCGCTGGGCGTGGGCGGCGATGGCCTGGCGCAGGGCGGGCGCCCCGGTGGAGACCGCGTATTGATTCACCCCCGCGCCGATGGCCTCCACCGCGGCGCGCTTCACCTCGTCGGGGCCGTCGAAGTCGGGGAAGCCCTGGCCCAGGTTCACCGCCTGGTGCTCGACGGCGAGACGGGAAAACTCGGCGAAGACACTGGTGCCGAAGGGGGCGACGCGCTGGCTCTCCATGAGCCGGGTGCTACTTCGCCAGCGCGAGCAGCGCCACCGCGCCGAGCAGCACCGCGACGGCCACGCCGGCGGCGGCGACCAGCGTCTTCGACGTCGCGGCGCTCTTCTTCGCCCTGGCCTCCTTCAACAGGCGATCGAGCTCTTCCTTCTTGATCATCTCGCGGGAGCGCGTGACGGGCTCGTCGCCGAAGTCGGCGAGACCCTTGAGCTCCCCCGAGATCACCGCCCGGAGGTGGAGGATGTACTTGTCGGTGCCGGAGAAGTCCTGGAGGGCCCGCGACATGCGCTCGAGCCGCTTCAGTCGCGCGTCGAAGTCGTGATCGAAGGAGGCCGACTGCGCCGAGTAGTCCTGGGCGTCGTCGGCGTGCCTCGCGCTGCCGGTGCGGGCGGGCACGCCCTTCTTCCAGTGGAGGATGTCGTCGAAGAGGAAGAAGTCCTGCTGCGACAGCTTGCCGTCCTTGTCGGCGTGCGAGACGAGCTCGGCGTTCTTGGCCCCGCGGTGCCAGATGGTGCGGTTCCCCTTCGCGTCGGGCGGAGACTCGGTCGCGTGAATGCGGAACATCGACTCCACCGCGGCTCTCAAGGCGCTGTCGGGACGTTCCGCTGCCATTGCGAACGATTGTAGCCTCCCCCCGATGCCCCAAAAGTCCGCGACCGTCCGTTTCAGACACGCTCCTTCATCGGCCTACATGCGCCCGGCCCTGGTCGGTTTGGCGACGCTCGCGCTGGTGGGCTGCCCACCGAAGAAGCAGCCGCCGCCGCCCGAGCCGTCGGGGCGCTGCGAGGTGAACCTCTCCGAGCTGGGCCTCTTCGCCACCGTGGGCACGGGGGCGCGGGCGAAAGTGGTGGAGTCTTCGAGCGAGCTCATCGGCGGCTCCTTCGCGCAGGGACAGATCGGAGACTTCCTGCTCGAGAACGATCGCGTTCGAGTCCTCGTGCAGCAGCCGACGCGGCTGATCGGCCCGTCTCCCTACGGCGGCACGATCATCGACGCCGATCTGAAGCGCCCGGCCTCGGAGCCGGGCCACGACGGCTTCGGCAAGCTGGCGCCGCTCTACGCCTTCGGGCGCACCGTCAACGCCAGCACGGTGGAGGTGCTCGAGGACGGCAGCCGGGGCGGCTACGCGGTGGTCGCCGCGACGGGCCAGGACGCGGTCGACGACTACGTCAACGTGCCGAACATGATCGGCGGGTACCTCGGCGCGGGCGTGAAGCTGGTGGTGAGCCCCGACGACGCCCTGCCCTTCACCGTCACGACCTACTACGTCCTGTCTCCGGGCGAGACGCGGGTGCGCGCGCTGACCGCGGTGTGCAACTCGAGCCACGACGGGGTGATCACCGAGATGGGCGATCTCATCGATCAAGGCGGCGCCATCGAGTACTTCAACCCCACCGGCTGCACCAACGGCCTGGGGGTGAACGGCTGCCTCGTCGATCCCGCCGGCTGGTTCGGCTTCCAGGGCGACGGCGTGGCCTACGGCTACCGGGCGTACTCCTTCTCCAACACCGCGAAGGCGGCCCAGAACGCGGTGCTGACCATCGCGGGGATGACGGCGGTCTTGGCGAACGGCGAGGATCAGCAGGGCCTGCTCACGTGGGTCGACGCGAGCGCGCAGAGCCGGCCGGGCTCCTTCGGCGTGCCGCCCGCGGGCTCGAGGACCTTCCTGCGCGACTTCTTCGTGGGGAGGGATCTCGCCGACGTGTCCTCCACCCTGCTCTCGCTCGACTCCGCGCCGCACACGCGGCTGTCGCTTTCGGTGCAAACGCCCGCGGGGACACCGGCGCCGTCGGCTCGAGTGGCCATCGTGGGCGCGGAGTCGGGGAAGCAGGTCACCCTGGCGGTGACCGACGCCGACGGCACCGCGCGCGTCGATCTGCCGCCGGCGAACTACCTCGTCTCCGCGGGGGCGATGGGGCGGGCGCTCGAGGCGCCGAAGGCGATCACCGTGTCCTCCACCGGCAACACCTCGGCGACGCTGACCTTGGGCGCGTCCCGCACGCTGACGGTGAACGTGAAAGATCCGTTCGGCAAGCCCCTCTCCGCCAAGGTGATGGTGATCTGCCCCGGCGGCCCCTGCGCGGTGACCTCGAGCGACTGGCGCAGGTACCAGGAGATCGAGTCCCTGCCGGCGACGGTGCAGGCGGTGGGGTTCGCGGACGGCCAGGGCAAGGCGACGCTGCCGGTGCCGCCCGGGCAGTACCAGGTGATCGTCTCGCGCGGGCCGGAGTTCAGCGGCTGGCCGGCGACCTACCCCGCCCAGGGCGAGGCGGTGGATCTCACCAGCGCCGACGCGACGCTCGACGCGACGCTGGCGCAGGTGGTGGACACGACCGGGTGGATGAGCGCGGACCTCCACGTGCACGCGGTGGGGAGCCCTGACAGCAACGTGCCCAACGCGACCCGGGTGATGTCCTTCGCGGCGGAGGGCGTGGACGTGCTCGTCTCCACCGATCACGACTTCGTCACCGACTACGCGCCCCTGGTGAAGGACCTGGGGATGACCGCGCAGCTGACGTCGATGATCGGCTGCGAGGTGACGCCCTTCGACTACGGGCACCAGCAGGCGTACCCCATCTCGAGGAAGGACACGCCCAACGGCGGCGCGTTCGACTGGGCCGGCGGCGACGGGCCTTCGCTGCGGCTGGACCAGATCTTCCAGGGCCTGCGCGGCACCTACCCCGGCGTGGTGGTGCAGATGAACCACCCGCGCGGCTTCGGCGGCGGCTCGCTGACCCAGCTCGAGGTGGACACGCTCACCGGCGCGTCGCACGCCGACCCGGCGACCTTCCGCCAGGCTCCGAACCCCGCCGCCACCGCCACCGACACCCGGCTCTTCAGCGCCGACTTCGACGCCTTCGAGGTGATGAACGGCGTGGCCGCGAGCCGCGCGGTGCTCAACGACTGGATGACCTTCCTGTCCAAGGGGTGGGTGAAGACGGCGACCGGGGTCTCCGACACCCACAACACCTGGAGCGTCGTCGGCGGCTACGGGCGCACCTGGGTGAAGCTGGGCGTCGACGCGCCGGGGGCCTTCACGCCTCAGGCCTTCGCCACCGCGCTCAGGGCGCACCATGCGGTGCTCGGCTCGGGGCCCTTCGTCACGCTCTCGGCGCGCAAGGCGGATCTGGCGGGGACCCCGTCGGGCGCGGCGGTGGGCGTCGGCGACACCCTGTCCATCGCGCCCGGGGCGGAGCAGGTCGAGCTCACCGTCGACGTCCAGGCTCCAGAGTGGATGCAGTTCGACAGCGTGGAGCTCTACACGCACACCACCGGCCGCGAGGCGTATGGCGGCGTGGCGAACTCCGCCTGGCCGGACTCGCGGATTCTTCAGAAGAAGACCTACACGCCGAGCGCGCTGCCGGTGGAGGTGGTCGCGGGCCTGCCGGGCGGGACGTGGCGGCGGGTGCGGGTGACCGAGAAGTTCCTGGTCACTCCGTCGGCGGACACCTGGTACGTCGCGATGGTGCGCGCCGGCAGCGGCTCGCACGCCCTCTTCCCGCTCGCGTGGGACGGCGTGAGCTGTTCCGGCGGCGTGTGCCAGGCGCGGCAGGTGCAGCCCGAGGCGCTGACCAACCCGGTGTTCATCGACGCCGACGGCTCCGGGGCCTACGACCGCTTCCCGCTGGCGCAGGGGTTGGTCTCACCGAAGCCGTCGCCGAAGCCCCGCGACGTTCCGCGCCGCGTGCCGACGCTCGAGGAAGTGCGCGCGATGTTGCGGAGGATCGTGACGCACGGTCACTCGGCGGAGTGAACGGCGGTGATCGCGCGCATCGACCCACGTTCACCCTGAACGGGAGGATCATCTGATCGATCCAGGCGGCCATCGCCATGGGTGGCGGTGCTCGCTCGGATCGAGCCAGCCCCTCGGGGGCTGAACGGCCGGTCCGGTGCGACAGATCCACGCGGTGAGGACGGCGCCGGTCGGGCGAGAAGAGCCGACGCCCGCCGACCGGCCGGCACGACAGGATGCGGTCTTGCACCCTCGGTGGGCGAGGAGTCTCCCCATGCAAGCCATCGACGCGATGCTCCGAGCCCACCCCCAGAAGTCCACCTTCGACGCCAAGCACCTGAGCGCCTGTCTCGAGGCCTGCCGCTCCTGCGCCGAGGTCTGTTCGCTCTGCGCCGACGCCTGCCTGGCCGAGGAGAAGGTCGCGCTGCTGCGCGCCTGCATCCGCCAGAACCAGGACTGCGCGATGATCTGCGACGCCACCGCCGGGCTGCTCACCCGCCTGTTCCGGCCGGACACCAAGATCCTCCGCGCCCAGGTCGAGCTGTGCATCAAGGCCTGTGGCGCGTGCGCGACGGAGTGCATCCGGCACTCCGACCACCACCACCACTGCAAGCTGTGCGCGATGGAGTGCCACCGTTGCGAGGAGGCGTGTCGCGCGCTCCTGGCCGTGTGACGACCGCGTCGCTCAGGGGAGGGTCGGCGAAGCGATGAGCAGCGCGAAGCCGATTTGAGGTGACGGAGAGCCCCGAAGTACAGCTAAGACGTCGGACGGGACGATGGCTTGAACCTGCTCGGGAGGGCCCGTTCCGTCGATTGCCGTGGGCGGGGTTCCGAGCGCGAGGACGCATCAACCGTGTCGATGGATTCCGCGACCGATCGCCCAGGCGCCGCCGCGTGGCACGCCGATCGCCTCTGGCGACTCCTGCCAGTCGCGGCCTCCCTCGTGGCGTCGGTGATCTTCATCGCGCGGAGCAGCTTCCTGATCGACGGCGAGCGCTACTTCTCGCTCTTCGACGACGCCATGGTGTCGATGACCTACGCGCGCAACCTGGCACACGGGAACGGGTTGGTCTGGATGGTCGGCGGCGAGAGCGTCGAGGGGTACTCCAACTTCCTGTGGACGCTCTGGATGGCGGTGCTGCACCTGCTCGGGGTGCCGGAGTCGAAGGTGTCGCTGCTGGTGATGTCGAGCAGCGCCGCCATCCTGGCCATCAACGTCGAGGTTGTGGGCCGTCTCGCCGACGAGCTCGCTTCCGGCGATCGTCGAGTCGGGCTCGCGGCCCGAGTGCTCGCGGCGGCCTCCTACTCGCTGGCGTACTGGTCGCTCCGGGGCATGGAGGTGGGACTGGTCGCGCTGGTGGTCGGCGCGCTGACCCTGGGCTCGCTTCGGTTCGCCCGAGCGCCGTCACGAGGGCTCCTCGGGCAACTCGCGGTGGTCCTGGCGGTGGGGCTCACCCTGCGACCCGACACTCCGGTGCTGTGCGGCCTGTGCGTCGCCTTTCTCGTCCTCCGCGCCCCACCCGCCTGGCGACTCAAGGCTGCTGCCATGCTCTGCGGCACCGGCGCGCTCGCGCTGGGCGCGCACTTCGTGTTTCGCCGCGCCCAGTACGGAGACTGGCTGCCCAACACCTACACGCTCAAGATGGTCGGGGTGCCGCTCGCCTTCCGCGTGTCGCGCGGAGCCTCGGTGCTGTGGGAGGCGGTGACGTCGTACCTGTGGCCCGTGCTCGGCGTCGCGGCGGTGGGGTGGCGGCCCTCTGCTGGGAGCTCGGGAGCGCGGGGTTTCCTCGCTGGGCTCGTCGCCGCGGCGCTCGGCTACTCGGTGTGGGTCGGCGGCGATTCGTGGGAGCAGGCGGGCTTCGCGAACCGCTTCGTCTGCGGCGCAGCCGATCCCCTCCTCGGGCTCGTTGCGCTGGGCGTGGTCCGGCTGGGGGACGTGCTCCTCAATCAGCGCCTGTGGGAGCGGTGGCCCGCGCCGACCACCGTCGCGCTGGCGCTCGGCCTGGCGTGGGCAAGCGATCGCGCCAACTACGTGAAGTGGCTCGAGGGCAGTCACTTCGAGTGGCACGAGGACTGCCAGGCCGTGGCCTTTGGAAGAATCCTCGCGAAGTCCACGCCCGCCGAGACGACCGTGGCCGTCGCGTGGGCGGGGGCGATTCCCTACTTCTCACACCGCTTCTCGATCGATCTGCTCGGCAAGTCGGACAAGCACGTGGCGAGCAGCCCGCCCCACCCCGCGGCCAGCTTCTGGCCCGGGCACAACAAGTGGGACTACGACTACAGCATCAACCAGCTCAGGCCCATCGTGGTGCAGGCGCTGTGGACCCCCGATGCGTCGGACTTCCAGCGCATGGCGGTGCTCGGCTACCAGGCGCTTCCCAACGGCATGTGGTTCGACAGCCGGTTCGCCCAGCGCCTCGATCTCGCGGGGCTGGCTCGGCGGCCGGATCAGCTCCTCGGCGCCGAGAGGTAGCGGTCGTCGCCGGAGAGCGCGCCGTGCCTTCTCTCGAGACGGCCGGCGTGTCGCGCTTGCCTGGCCGGGAGTCAGTCGGCCGGCGGCGGCTGGTAGACGAACGCGTCGCTCAAGATCGTCTGCGTCCCGCCGCTCTCGTTGATGCCGCCGGTCACGAGCACCGTCCCGTCGAGCAGCACCGTGCAGGTGTGGCCGAAGCGCGGCACGGCGAGCGAGGGGCCGCCGACCGAGCCGGCGCCACCCGCCCCCGTGCTGAGCACGAAGGCGCTCGTCCCGTCGGAGCGGGTGCCGGTGCCGGTCGAGTCCGTGGTCCGCCCGCCGATGGCCATCACCCGGCCGTCCAGGAGGGTCACCGCGCACAGCTCGCCGCGCTTGCCGACCGCGGGGCCGCTGGCCACCGAGGCGCGATCGGTCGAGACGATCTCCGAGGTGTCGAGCGGCTTGATGGCCGAGGGGTCGGAGTAGCCGCCCATGAGCACCAGGTCGGCCCCGCCGTTGAGCGTGCCGGCGGCGAGCGCGCGGCGACCGGGATCGGCGAGTCGAGGAGGCATGCTGATCGCCTGTTGCTCGAACGCGGCGCCATTGAACTTGAAGAACTTCACCTCGGCCACCAGCCTGGTGCCGTCGGTTCCGCCGGCAACGGCGACGAAGTCTCCTCCGCGGACGGGGACGGCGACTCCGCCAAGCTGCGTCACGGTGACCCCGTCCAAGACCTTGATGCTGTTGTTGGCGGGGTCGAACCACTCGACCTTGTCGAGGAGCTGGCTCTGTCCTTTGAGGCCTCCGACGATCAGGACCTTGCCGTTCTTGTCGACCGCCGCGGAGTGCTGCGTCCTCGCGATGGTGTGGTTCGCGAACGCCCAGTACTGATCGACGTCCGGGTCGTAGATGAGCACCGCCGTCGTCGGCGCGACGGTGTTCGGGTTCCCGCCCAGGTTCGCGTAGCGCTCACCGCCCCAGATCAACACCTGCCCGTTCGGCAGCGAGGTCGCGGTGCAGAAGGCCGCGGGCAGCTTGGCGACGCCGTTGCTCACGGACATCTCGAGCGCCTTCTCGAACGTGCCGTTGCCCGGGTTGAACAGCTCGGCATCCGCGAGGGCGTTTCGCGAAACGCCTCCGTCCGAGCCCCGGTTGTAGCCGCCGGCGACGAAGACCTTGCCGAGCTTGGACCCCGCGGCGATCAGGGTCGCCGCGTGCCCGATGCGGGCGACGTTCATCTGCGAGCACACCGTCGGCGTCGCGGCCGAGCTGGGCGGCGTGAAGGCGTTCACCCTGCGCAGGAAGACGTTCACCCCGATGGGGCCGCCGAGGTCCGGCGGGACCACGTCGGGAACGTCGAAGGGCATGCTCTTGCCCATGGAGATCACCGTGCCGCCGGCCTTGGGATCGGTGTCGTAGGCGCGCACCTCGACCGCGCGCTTCTTCCCCGAAGGGATCTCGGGGATCGTGATCTGCCTGGTCGTCGAGTCCTTGAGGGAGTCGGCGACGAGCGGCGGGTCGATGCCGTCTCCGGTCACCTTCACCCGGATGAACTGCACGCCGGCGAACGGATCCACGGCGGGATCGCACACCTGCGAGACGATGTTGATGGCGTAGTTGACCTCCTTGGGCGCGCACGCACCGAGGAGCACCACCGCCACGACCCCCACCCACGTCCGTCTCGTCATTCGTCTCACCAGCTCGCCGTCACGGTGCCCGTCACCGGCTTGGTGAGCGCGGTGTACCCGAAGTAGCCGCCGACGCCAGCTCCGGCCACGGCGACGGCCGACGTCACCACGATCACCCAGACCGGCACCCCGCCCTTCTTCACCTGCGGCGGCTCCTCTCGTCCCGGCCCCCGCACCTCTCCGTCCACGACCTCGCTGGGCGCGTCGAGGACCCGCGTCTCCGGCTTGGGCGTGAGGATGGCGGTTCGCGTCTTGGGAGCGGCGACCTCGATCTCCTCGCTGCTCGGCCTCTTCGCCTCGGGCTTCACCGGCTCGACCTTCGCCACCACCGGCCCTCTGGCCTTCGCCACCAGCGAGAGGGGCAGGCTCGCCGGGCTGCCGAAGGCGCCGAGCTTCGCCTGCACCTCGTCGCCGAGCTTGTAGGCCTCGGTCGGCGCGGTGAGGACGTCGCTGTCGAAGGTGACGGGCGCGAGGGCCGAAAAGCCGCTCTTCTTCGCCGAGTAGAGCGCGGTGCTGGCGGTGAGCTGCGTGTCGCCGCTCTTCCACACCACGCCCACCAGCGCGAAGTCGGCGCCGACGGCCTTCACGTACGCCGCCAGGCGCTCGCGCCCCGCCTCGTCGAGGGGCGTCGAGACCTGGGGATCGGGGATGCTCGCGGAGGCCGCCTTCTCCGCCGGGGCCGCGCCGCCGAAGGTCGCCTTCACCTTGGTCAGGCCCCTCACCTCCACCACCTGGCCGAAGCGCTCGCCCCGGGTGCCCTCGACCTTCACGTAGTGCAGGCCGGCGGGGACGTGCTCCTCCAGCACCGGCAGCATGCCGAGATCGCGCCCGTCGACGAAGGCGGTGGCGCCGGCGGGGCCCTCGATGGAGACCGATCCGCGCGGCTGCTTGTCGAGGCGCTTCTTGGCCTTCTCGAACTCGCGAATGAAGACCGGCGGGAAGCCCGGAGGCAGCTCGAAGCTGGGCGACAGGCGCGCCAGCTCGTTGAGGGCGTTCTTCGCGTCCTTCTCCTCGCCCATGCGGAAGCAGGCGGCCGCCAGCTTGAGCTCGCCGTCGATGACGCCCTCCATGTCCGCCGTGGCCGGGTCGGCGAGCATGCCCTCGATGCCGCGGCGCAGGTCGCGAATGGCCTCCTCCAGCCGCACCTCATCGAAGGCCGTCTTGCCCGCGGCGAGCGCGGCCACCGCCTCGGGGTTCGGGGCCTTCTTCGGAGCGCTGGGCCTCTCCGGCGCGCTGGCCTTGGCCGCCGGCGGCGCCACCACCGTCAGCTCGCCGCGCGTCTTCAGCTCGTTGTCGAGCAGCGTGGTGAACTTGCCCGCGGCGGTCTCGCTCGCGCCCTCGGAGGCCACGAACGGCACGATGACCAGGCGGGGCGCTTCGGCGGCGTGGGCGGCCAGTCCGAGGCAGACGGTCAGGGCGAGAAGTCGGGAACGGTGGCAGGACATTGGAATCGGCTGCTAAAACAAACGTTTAGCCGCCACATAGCGGTGTTTCGGCCTTCTGGTCAATCGACCCCACTTCATGCGGCTCTCCCTCGCGACTCGGATCTTCGTCGGCTACGCCGTCGTGCTCGCCACGTTCGGCGCGGTGTCGCTCTTCAGCATCACGGAGCTGCATCGGAATCAGCTCGAGATTCGTCTGGTGAGCCAAGGCTACCTCTCGCTCTCTCAGACGGCGGCGGCCATCGAGACGTTCCAGAAGAACCAGGCGCGGGACACGGAGCGCCTCCGCGACGAGGACAGCGTCGACACCCGGCGGGCGCTGATTCGTCTGGCGCGGCTCTACTTCCCGAACCTGATGGCCGAGCGCCTCGACGGGGCCATCGCGGCGGCGCGCCACGTGCTGGAGTTCGCGCCGGACTCGGAGCGGGAGTTCATCGGCGAGACGGTGAACCGCTTCGAGGAGCTCAAGACCCGGTACAGGGAGTACGACGAGGCCGCCAACGCGGCCTTCACGGTGCTGGAGAAGGAGCGCCCGGACTGGGCGGCGGCGCACGAGCGGCTCGATCGCCTGCAGCAGATGGAGGCCTCGCTGGCGTCGTCGATTCGCCTGGTGCACGGCTCCATCGAGGCGCGGCTGCTCGATCGCGCGCAGCAGGCGCAGGAGCGCGATCGGCGGACGGGCGTGGTGATCATCGCGCTGGCGGTGCTGGCCATCGCCACCGGCCTGGTGTCCCTGGGCGTCACCGCGCGCAGCTTGCGCCCGGTGCGACGGCTCATCGACGGCGTGGCGCGCATTCGGGCCGGCGACTACTCGGCGCGGCTGGGCATTCCAGGCGACGACGAGATCGCCACCCTGGCCCGCGAGTTCGACGCCATGGCCGCGGCCCTGAAGCAGCGCGAGGCGGAGCTGGCCCAGAAGCAAGACGAGCTGGTGCGCGCGGAGCGGCTGGCGGCGGTGGGCCGGGTCTCGGCGCAGGTGGCGCACGAGATTCGCAACCCGCTCTCGTCCATCGGTCTGAACGTGGAGATGCTCGAGGAGCAGCTCTCCAAGGCGAAGTTCGGCGCCGAGAGTGAGGGCAAGGAGTCGAAGGAGCTCTTGGCCTCGGTCACCCGTGAGGTCGACCGGCTCACCGAGATCACCGAGGACTACCTGCGCCTGGCGCGCCTGCCGAACCCGTCTCTGCGCGCGGAGAACGTGGTGAGCGTGCTCGAGGGTGTGCTCTCGTTCTCCAGGGAGGAGCTGGAGCGCGCGAAGGTGAAGGTGGAGCGCAAGTTCGAGGCTTTGGAGCTCGAGGTGCTCGCCGACGAGGGGCAGCTGCGGCAGGTCTTCGTGAACCTGGTGCGCAACAGCCGCGAGGCGATGGTCGAGGGCGGCACGCTCACCGTGGCGGCGCACGCCAAGAGCGGCGTGGTGGAGGTGCGGGTGGCGGACACCGGGCCGGGCTTGTCGGGCGAGGCGCGGGCGCGGCTGTTCGAGCCCTTCTTCTCCACCAAGGACGGCGGCACTGGCCTGGGCCTGTCGCTCTCGCGGCAGATCGTCCAGGCGCACCACGGGAAGCTGGAGGCCGATCCGTCGGTGGCTGCGGGCACCACCTTCGTCGTCACCCTCCCCCGGCCCTGATCATGCGCGTCCACACGGACCTCCTCCCCTCCGGCCTGACCGTGGTCACCGTCGAGGTGCCCCACCTGCACTCCGCCATGTGCGCGGCCTACGTGCGGGTGGGCTCCCGGCACGAGACGGCGAAGAACAACGGCGTCACCCACATGCTCGAGCACCTGCTCTTCCGCGGCTCTTCGCGGTGGCCGGACTCCATTCACATGAACGCGGCGGTGGAGGCCGTGGGGGGCAACCTCAACGGCGTCACCATGCGCGACTCGAGCACCTTCTACACGCCGGTCCACCCCGACGGCGTGGAGGTGGCGCTGGCGATCTTGGGCGACATGCTGACCCGGCCCAAGCTCACCGGGCTCTCGATCGAGAAGCGGGTGATCCTCGAGGAGATGCTCGACGAGGTCGACGAGAAGGGGCGCGACATCGACATCGACAACCTCGCCAAGCGAACGCTCTACGGCGACCACCCGATGGGGCTGAAGATCGCGGGCACGCCCCAGTCGGTGCGGCGGCTCACCCGCGCCGACGTGAAGCGGCACTTCCAGAGACACTACGTCTCGGGGAACGTGGTGGTGGCGGTGGCGGGGCCGGTGCAGCGCTCGCGGGTGGTCGAGGCGGCCAGGCGGGCCTTCGCGCACCTGCCCAAGGGGCGGCGCAACGACGAGCAGGCGCCGCCGCCACCGCGCCGGGGCGGGCCGGCGGTGAGCTTCACCCGCCTCGAGGAGTCGCAGGTCGTCTTCCGGCTCTCCTTCCCCGCGGTGGCGGAGGATCACCCCGACTCGGCGGGCTTGAACCTCGTGCGCCGGGTGCTCGACGACGGGCTCTCGTCACGGCTGCCGTACACGGTGGTGGAGCAGCGCGGGCTCGCCTACGAGATCTCCTCCGTCTACGAGGCGTGGCACGACGCCGGGGCCTTCGAGATCGACGGCGCGTGCGCGCCGCTGAAGGTGGGCAAGGTGGTGGAGGCGGTGCTCGAGACGCTCGCCACCCTGCGCCGAGGCCACGTCACCCAAGCCGAGCTCGCGCGCGCCAAGAAGCGCCACCGCATGCACTTGAGCTTCCTGCAGGACTCGCCGGGCGATCTGTGCGGCTGGTTCGGCGGCGGCGAGCTCTTCCACCGCTCCCACTCGTTCGAGGAGAAGTCCCGCGAGGCCGAGGCGGTGAGCGCGAAGGAGCTCGTCGCGCTGGCGCGCCGCTACCTCACCTCCGAAGGGCTCGAGCTGCTGGCGGTGGGGCCGCGCGAGGCGAAGAGGCCCCTGGAGCGCGTGGCCGCGCGGGCGGCGAAGCTGCTCGGGCCTTGAGTCAGCGCCCCTTGCGGAGGATGGTGATGCCGGGGTTCGCCGGCTTCACCTGCTTCATCAGGTGCGCCTTGATCGCGAGGTACTCCTCGTTCTTCGGCTCGCGCTTGAGCGCCTCGTTCATGATCTTCACGCCGCGATCGAGGTTCGAGCCGGTGTCCGCGTAGAAGGTGGCCAGCGAGACCTTCTCGTCGGCGGAGATCTCGTTCATGAAGAAGAGCTTCTCCAGCGCGGCCATGGCCTCGGCCTTGTTGCCCTTCTTCGCCCACAGGCCCCACAGCCGCGAGAGCGCTGGCGCGAAGGTGGGGTCGGACTTGAGGGCGGCCTCGTAGTCGGCGGTGGCGGCGTCGGCCTCGCCCTGGGCCTCGCTGGCCCGCCCGCGCACGTAGAGCGCCCGGGGGAAGTTGGGCCTGACCGAGAGGGCGCGGTTCACCAGCGCGTGCGCGTCGTCGTTGCGCTTCTGGAAGAGGCGGGTCTCGGCGAGCAGCGCGAGGAGCTGGGCGTCGCGCGGGAGCTCCTCGACGAGCGGCTCCAGCACGCCGGCGGCCTCGTCGTAGCGCTCGAGCTTGTTCATCACCTTGGCCTTGAGCGACACCACGTCGGTGCGCCGGGCGTCGGCGCCGGAGATGAAGGCCAGGTCCTTCTCCGCCAGCTCGTACTGCTGGTTGGTGGTGAAGTAGCGGGCCCTCAAGAGCCGCGCGTTGGTGAGATCGGGCGTGTCGCCGAGCAACCGGTCCATCAGCTTGCCGGCCAGCACCTCGTCGCCGCGCAACAGCAGCACCTCGGCCTCGACCACCTTGGCGTCGAGGTTGTCGGGGTCGCGCCGCTGGATCTTCTCCAGCGTGCGGATCGCCTCGTCGACCTTCCCGTTGTGCGCGAGCAGCCGCGCGAGCTCGAGGATCTCCGCGTCGGTGAGCAGCTCGGCGTCGCGCAGGGCGGTGAGCTCGGCGATGGCGGCGCCCGGCTGGTGGAGCTGCAGGTAGAGCTCGGCGCGGGTGCGCTGCAACGTCGGGTCGGCCCGACCGGCGACCTGCTCCGCCTGCTTCAGGGTCAGCACCGCGCCGGTGTCGTTGCCCGCCTGGTGGTACGCGTCGGAGAGCGCCACGTAGAGGCTCACGTCGTCGGGGCTCGCGGTGATCGCGCTCTTGTACAGCGCGATGGCGTGCTCGTACTGGCCCTTCTGGACCTCGGTGCGGGCCTGGGTGACGAGATCGGACGCCTTCTTCGCCTGCTCGTCGGCCTCGAGCTTCGCGGAGTCTTTGCAGGCGGAGGCGACCAGCATCGCGGCGAGGAGAGCGCGCTTCATCGAGGGGGCGAAGCTAGAGCAATGAGTCGGGCGCGTCACCTGCCCTGTGCCCCAGGGGCTCCATGGGCCGATCGCGGTCGTCCCTCACCTTCCCTGCTACCCTTGCGTTCGATGGATCCCTTCGTTCGCCGACTGGTGGAGCGGCTCCTGGACCCCAAGGCGCCGCTCTCCCGCAACCGCCACTTCGCGACCTTCGACAACACCGAGGGCCGCCAGGCGCTGCGCATCAGCAGGCGGCTGAAGAGCGTGCACCGCGATCTGGTGGCCTGCCGGAAGGCGGGCGGGCGCTCGACGGTGCAGGTGACCCGGGCCGAGGACGGGCGAGTGCGCGTGGAGCTGAGGCTCGAGCAGGTCGACGCCGTACGTGTGACGGTGCTCGACGAGGGCGAGTTCGAGATCCTGAAGACGCTGGGCGAGGTGGGGTGAGCAAAGAAGCCCTTACGCGATGTGGGTCTGCTTCGCCGGCGCGGCCCAGGAGGGCCCGTGAAAGAGGCGCTGGCGCTCGCCGTTTCTGCGCGCGCGCTCCACGGCGGCTGGCTCGGGCGCGTCGTTGACCGCGGGGAGCAGCATCAGCGATGGCGTGGGCGTGCTCGAAGGCGTCATGCCGCCGACATCATGCAGACTCGTTGCCACCACGACTCAGTGCGTCTACCGAGTTTTGCGCGGTCGCCGGAGTCAGGCCGAGCCCTCAGGTGCGCCGGGCCATCATCGAATCGGGGGCGTCGCTTTGGGGCGCGCGGAAGCCGGCGAGGAGCAAGGCCCTGAGCGCCGCGGAGACGTCCGTCGAGACCACCGCCGCGCCCGCCGGCGCTCCACGAAGGGACGGGGGGAGCGCGTCGGAGGTGATGGCGCCGCCCGAGGCACCTTGCGCGGCGATGACCAGGGGCAGCCGCAGCTCGAAGCCGCAGAAGCGGGCGAGGTTGTAGACCGCGTCCGTCGACTCGAGCACCAGGGCGCCGATGGCGCCGGTGGCGAAGGGCCGCCACAGGGGGCGCGCCGCCTCGAGCGCGGGGACGAGCACGAAGTCGAGCTTGAGCGCCTCCGAGACGTCGAGCCGCCCCAGGGAGCCGAAGCTCGAGCGCAGGCACGGCGGGTCGGCGGCGATCGGGGTGAGCCCGGGCAGCGCCTTCAGCAGCCAGCGCCCGGCGACGGGCCCGGTGCCGCACACGACGACCTTCGCCTCCAGGGACGGCCGCGGCGGGCGCCCGCGGAGGAGCCTGGCGCGCAGGGCGTGCACCTCGGCCGGCGCGAGCACCGGTCCGTCGGGGACCGGCGCGCCCTCGTGCCGCCGCACCACGCCCTTGGAGAGGAGCGTGCTCATCGCGGTGAGCACCTCGAGATCGGGCGCCGGCACCAGGTCGAGCACCTCGCCCACCCGGCGCGACTGGTTGAGCACGCGCAGGACCTCGGCGGTCACCGGGTGCGCGTCGACGACGTCGGAGGCCCCGGGCTCGATGGAGAGCTGGTGGGTGAGCGGCGGCAGGGTCTCCATCAGGCGGCGCTTCTCGTCGGTGTGGCGCATGCCCTCGAGCAGCGCGTCCTCCATGCTGCGATCGATCACCGCGCGGTGCGGCGCGGGGCCGGGCGTGAAGGCGAAGGTGCCGTCCTTCCAGCTCACCAAGCGGAAGAGGGCCTTCTCGCCTTCCACCTGGCCGAGGCGCGCGTTCACCGGGCGGCCGTTGGCGAGGTGAATCTCGCCGCGCTCGTGGGCCGAGCCGATGGCGAGCTTCCCGGTGCGGCGGTTCAAGGCGAGGATCTGCAAGAGGTCGCCGAGCGGGAGCTGAGTGAGCGCGCCCTCGATCTGCCGCGCGTCGCCCTTGAGCTCGCGGGCGGCCTCGATGCGCCGGCAGAGGTGATCGATGCGCGCGGTCACCTCGTCGACGTGGAAGGGCTTCTTCAAGACGCCTTCGCGGAAGTGCCGCAGGGCGTGAGCGTCGGGCGAGCCGGTGGTGGTCACCACCACCGGGATGTCGTCAGTGCGCGGGTTCGACTCCAGGATCTGAACGAAGGCCTTGGCGTCGATGAGCGGGCACTGCTCGTCGAAGAGGATGACGTCGGGGTGCCTGAGCACCGCCACGTTGAGCGCCTTCGAGCCGTCGGAGGCGTGCTGCAC
Organism: Archangiaceae bacterium; assembly: GCA_037443525.1. Lineage (GTDB taxonomy): Bacteria > Myxococcota > Myxococcia > Myxococcales > Myxococcaceae > JBBIOE01. Next base: position 30,263 of record JBBIOE010000066.1, read on the forward strand.
CTGGTAGCCCTTGGTGCGCAGCGTGCGCGTGAGGGCGCGAATGGACCCGAGGTCGGCGTCGGCGAGGAGGATCTTGCGAGCTTGGGCCAAGGTTCCCTCTCCTCAGTACGGCTGCAGGTCGTACTCGGCCTGGAGCTTCGAGACGAGCCCCTCGACCACCATCGGGTCGGAGGTGTGGAAGCCCCAGGTGGCGCCGCGCCCGCGCCGCTGCACCAGCGCGTAGGCCGAGCCGTCGCCGAGCCAGAGCAAGAACTCGTGCCGCTGCAGCCGCTCGTCGCCCTCGAGGAAGACGGGGGTGATGGCGGCGTGCTCGTCGAGATCGAGGCGCTTGCCGAGCGCGTAGACGTGCGGCGCGAAGCCCTCCGGCGCGCGATCGAGGGCCTTGGAGAGCGGCAGCGAGGCGGTGACGTTCGGCGTCCCCAGGTAGACCAGGCCGCGCGTCGAGGGCTCGCGCATCAGGTCCCGCGCCACCTCCATCTGCAGCTCGTCGAAGAGCACGTCGGCGACCTTGCCGCGCCGCGAGGGCTCGCCTTGCGTCTCGGGGAGCTTGGGGCTCGCGTTGGTGCCGAGGAGCAGCTCGACCTCGTCCCAGAACGGCAGGGAGTCGAGCTTCAGGTGGTGGTGCAACGAGCCCCTGCGCTCGGCCATGCGGCGCCGGCAGCGCACCAGAAGCTCGTCGAAGTCCTCGCCGTCGCGCGGGTAGGTCGCCACGCCGCCGGTGAGCCCCATGGTGATGCGCGACTCCAGGGCCCGGGCGTCGGGATCCTCCTGCACCGAGGCCAGCGCGCGCCTGAGGAACATCAGCCCGCCGAAGTAGTCGGTCTCCGGGAGCAGCACGTGGAACTCCTGATCGGTGGCCCGGGCCACCACGTCGGCGTCGCGGATGACCTGGGCGATGACCTTGAGCACGAGCTGCTGCGCCTGGCGCGAGGCGGGCGGGCCGAGGCGCAGCCTGAGCTGCTGCAGGTTGTCGATGCTGAAGGTGACGAGGGAGAAGGCGCGGGCGTAGCGCTTGGCCTTGTAGATCTCCTTGGTCGCGTAGTCGGTGAAGTAGGAGATGGTGTAGGCGCCGGTCTCGGTGTCGCGCAGGCCCTGGCGCTGCAGCGTCGCGAAGCGCAGGGCGTTCTTGAAGGCGACCGCCGCGAACTGCCCGAGGATCTGCGTGGGGTGCAACAGGTCCTCGGCGAAGGCGCCGGAGATGGAGTCGTTGAGCTGCACCAGGCCCGCCACCTCGCCCGAGGGCAAGGAGAGCGGCACCAGGAGCGCGGCGCCGGCGAGCCAGGGCGCGGCGTGCACCAGCGAGGGCTCGACGCTGTCGGGCAGCGTCTTCTTGTCGACCAGGCCCTTCCAGGCGCGCAGGCGCAGGCCGGTGCGCTCGCTCTGGACCCACAGGGCGCCGCCCTGCGCGCCGCACAGCTCGGTGAGCTCGTGGAGCACCCGCTCCTGGAGCTGCTCCACGTCGTGAATCGCGCCCAGGGCGAGGCAGCGTTGCTCCAGCGTCATGCGAGCTTCCCTTCGTAGACGAACGCGGCCGGGCCCTTGAGCTCGACCTTCTCGAGATCGGCGGCGACGCGCACGAAGAGCTCGCCGCCGGGCAGGCGCACCGGCACCCAGGCGTCGAAGGCGACCTTCAGCTCGAGGGCGAAGGCGACCACCGCGGCGCAGGCGCCGGTGCCGCAGGCGAGCGTGAGCCCCACTCCGCGCTCGTAGACGGTGACGTCGAGGCCGCCGTCCTTGCGCACGCGGACGAACTCCACGTTGGTGCGGTGCGGGAAGGCCGGGTGCCGCTCGAGGTCGGGCCCCAGGCGGGCGGCCTGCTCGGGGGGCTCCTCGAGGAGCACCAGGTGCGGGTTGCCCAGGCTCACCGCGGTGGCGAGGAGGCCGTCGAGGCGCTCGTGCACGAAGCGGCCGCCGCCGGGGGCCTTGGGGAGGCTGGGATCGACGAGGCGGGCCGGGCCCATGTCGACGCTGATGCGCTCCACCCCACCCGGCCCCCAGTCGAGCTCGGAGCGCAGGCGGCCGGCGCCGGTGTCGATCTCGAGGGCGCTGGGGCGATCGGGGAGCCGCTCGGCGACGTGCTTCACCACGCAGCGCAGGCCGTTGCCGCACATCTCCGCGACGCTGCCGTCGGCGTTGTGCACCACCATGCGGCCGGCGGCGCCCAAAGACGGGAGGATGGTGAGCACCCCGTCGGCGCCCAGGCCGAAGTGGCGATCGCAGAGGGCCTTGGAGCGCTCGGCGTCGATGTCCTGTCCGGAGGCGCGCCGATCGAGCACGACGAAGTCGTTGCCCAGGCCGTGGTACTTGAAGAACGTCTCCACTGGAGAGGCGTATTAGGCCGGGCGTGCTCGATCCGCGAGGGAGAGCGCGAAAAAAAGAGAAGGCCGGCAGGCTTCGACGGGCTCAGCCTGAACGGCGGATCCACCGTTCACCCTGAGCGTGGTCGAAGGGTGCCGACCTTCGGATTCCGGCTGCTACCGTTAGAAGCTGGTGCCGCCGTCGACGTCGATGGTGCGGGCGTTGAAGTAGTCGCACTCCAAGACGAACTTCACGCCCTGCCAGAGGTCCTCGGGCTTGCCGACGCGGCCGACCAGGATCTTCTGGGTGAAGGCGTCGAGGGCCTTCTGGTTCATGCCGGCGGTCATCGGGGTCTCGACCATGCCGGGGGCGATGGCGCCGACGCGGATGCCGAACTGGGCGAACTCGTGGGCCCAGGTGACGGTGTTGGCCGCGAGGGCCGCCTTGGCCGAGACGTAGTTCGACTGGCCGCGGTTGCCGTGGCGGGCGATCGACGACATGTTGACGATGACGCCGGGCTTCTGCTCCTTCTCGACCATCTTGGCGACGACCTCGCGCACCATCATGGTGGCGCCGGTGAGGTTCACCTTGATGACGGCGTTGAACTGATCGAGCGACATCTTGGAGATGGCGCCG
>JBBIOE010000067.1:0-32876 GCA_037443525.1 Archangiaceae bacterium
CCGGGCGAAGCCACCGACGAGCTCGCGCCGCCCGCCGCCGCCGACGGGAAGCGGCGCGTCGCCACGCCTTCGCCCGCCGCGCCCACGATGCAGCAGCTCCTGGCCCGCGTCGCCGCGCTCCAGCACTCGCTCCAGGCGGCCGCGGCGCGGGGCGAGGACGTCGATCCCTCCGCCCAGAGCTTCCTGCAGAAGTACCGCCTCCAGGCGACCATGGCCTCGACGCCGGCCGACCGCGCGAAGGTCGCCCGGGCGCTGGAGAGCTGGCAGCGCACCTTCCTCACTCGATAGCCCCCGCCGCGCCGGAGTGAGGCAGAATGGGGCTTCGCGATGACGCTCGCCCTCCTCTCCGCCCTCGTCCTGGCGCCCCTGGCGGCCGAGCCGCCGGCGGTCACGCTCCTCGTCACCCGACGCACCCGGGTGGCGCCCGCCGAGGCGCAGGGGCTGGCGAACGAGGTGGCGACCCACCTCGTGGCGCTGGGCGTTCCGCTCGCGCTCGAGCCCGCCGCCGCCGCCAAGAAGCTGGCTCGCCTGGGCGTCGCCGACACCGCCGCCTGCGCCGGCCGCAAGCTCTGCATCGCCGAGCTCGGCCGCCAGCTCGGCGCCGCCTGGGTCATCGCGGCGAGCGTCTCGCGCGTCGAGGGCGATCGCTCGCTGGGGCTCGAGCTCGTCCGCGCCTCGGACGAATCCGTCGCCGCCAAGGACTCCATCTTCCTCCCCGGCGCCCTGAAGCCCACGGCCGACCAGCTCACCGCCTTCGGCGCGGCGGTCCGCACCGCGCTCGGCCTCGAGGTGACCCCCGAGCCGAAGAAGGACGAGGGCGACGCGCCGCGCGTGGAGACGCCGAAGGAGGCGCCCCGTACCGCGCCCGTCGCCGAAGCGACGCCCGCGCCCGCTGCCGTTCCCGCCGTCGTCCTGCCAGCCGAGCCGCCCGCGCCGCCGAAGTCGCACGTCAGTGGCGCCGTCCTCGGCGGTGGCGCGGTGCTGGCCCTCGCCGCGTCGGGAGCCCTCGCGTGGCTCGGGCTGAGCACGCGGGCCTCCCTCGCGCAGGGGCAGCCGGGCCCCGACGGCCGGGTCCTCTCCAGCCTCTCGGGCAGCGAGGCGACGTCGCGCGCGCAGACGGCGTCCGTCGAGCTCGGCGCCGCCGGGCTCGCTGGAGCGCTGGGGCTCGGGCTCGGCGTCGCGGCCGCGGTGGCGTGGTGAAGCGATGAGCCACGCCGCCCGCCACCCGTGGAGCGTCCTCGCCGTGCTCGCGCTCGCCGCCGCGTGCTCGGACCTGCCCGCGGGCGTGCTCTACCGGTGCGAGCCCGACGGCTCCTGCGCACCGGCCGGCGCCGTCTGCTGGGACGACGGCTACTGCCACCCCGCGAGCGAGCAGCACCCCGCCGATGCGGGCCTCGACGCCGGCGCTCCCGCCGCCTCGGTCGACGCGGGCCAAGCGGACGCCGGCGAGGCCGACGCGGGCGAGCCCGACGGTGGCGCCGACGCCGGCCCTTCGGACGCGGGGGCCTGCGTGCCGGAGTCCTGCCCCGTGAGCGTGGAGTGCGGCTACTTCGACTCCGGGTGCGGGGTGGTGGAGTGCCCGTGGCTGTGCACGCCCGGCCAGGAGTGTGGGGTGCAGACCGCCAACGTCTGCGGGCTGCCCAAGCTGTGCACCGCCGACGGGTGGTGCTGGGAGAACCCGCTGCCCCTCGGCGCCACCTTGCGCGGGGGCTTCTCGCTCGACGCGCGGCACACCTGGTTCGTGGGCGATCGCGGCACGGTGCTGTTCTGGAACGGCGAGCACTCCAGCCTCGTCGCCGTGCCCGCCGCGCCCCTCGCCGACTTCAGCGCCGTCAGCGGCACCTCGAGCGACGACCTGGTGGTGGTCGGCCCCGGCCCCACGCTCCTGCACTACGACGGCGCCGCCTGGGAGCTCGAGGGCGCGCTGGGCGGCTACACCGGCCCCGTCTTCTCGGTGCAGGCCCTGGGCAACGGCGTGGCGGTCGCGGGCGGGGCGGGCGTCATCCTCCGCCGCTCGCCCGCCCAGCCGGCGGCGACGCGCTGGTCCGCCGACAGCATCCAGGCCGGCGTCGGCGAGGACGTGCGCGCCATCGTGCTGCCGTCGCCCGCGGGGCCGGTCGCCGCTACCTTCGCCGGCACCGTGCTGGTGCCGCTCTCGCCCACCAGCACCACCTGGCGGCAGCTGGTGAAGCTCGACGTGCAGGTCGAGGCCCTCTGGGGCGACGCGACCTCGCTCTTCGCCGCGGGCCGTCAGGTCGGCGGCGTCGAAGGGGCCCTGGCCCGACGCGACGCCGACGGGGGCTGGACCCAGTACCTCGACGCCGGCCTGCCCGAGCTCCGCGCCGTCGGAGGGTTCGGGAGCGCCGACGTCGTGCTGGCCGGCACCACCCAGCTCTGGCACTTCCAAGGCGAAGACGACGCCGGCCGTCCCCTGGCCTCGCCCGTGCCCAGCTTGGGGCGCGACCGCTTCCTCTCCGTGGCCGTCTCCCAGGCCGCGCCGCCGCTGGCGATGCTGGGGGGCGAGCTGGGGCAGCTCGCGCAGTGGAGCGACGCCGGGGTTCGCGCCTTCGGCAGCGGCAGCCTTCGCGAGGTGAACGCGCTCTGCGGCCCCGCGGCGGGCGTCGTCTATGGCGCGTCGGTGAACGACGGGACGGCCACCGACTACCGGGTGCGCTCGCTCCAGCGCCGCCTCTCCTCCGCCGGCGTGGAGTGGGTCGCGACCGACGTGTCGGCGCCGCTGCTGGGCAACACCGAGCTGACCAGCTGCTTCGCGCAGGGCTCGCGCGCCTGGCTCACCGGCAACGGCGGGAAGTTCCTGGCGAGGAACGCCGCCACCGGCGCCTTCGAGCCCGCCGACTTCGGGCCGAACCACGCCGGCGCCCACTTCCAGGGCTGGGGGCTGCCGGCGGGGCCGACCTTCTTCCCCTCGGACGCGCTGGCCATCGACTTCACCCGCGACGCCGGCCTCGACGACACCGCCTTCACCCGGGTGGCGCTGGGCGGGGCCCCCAACGACGTCCGCGCGCTCTGGGGCGTCGCCGGCACCACCGCCGGAGCCGACGTCTTCGCGGTGGGGCGGGCGGGGGCCCTGTGGAGCTGCAACGGAACCTGCCCCGACCCGATCAAGTGGTCCCGCCAGGCGGCTCCCTCCCTCGACTCGATGACCGCCCTGCACGGCGAGAGGCTGGCCGACGGCGGCGTCCTCTTCGTGGCCGTCGGCGACGGCGGCGTGGTGTGGCGGCGGACGGGCACCGGCAACTTCGCCAAGGTCCCCACTCCCGCCGGCCAGAGCTTCGGCGGGGTGAGCTTCAGCGGCGTCTGGGTGAACCGGCGCAGCGGCGAGGCCTGGGTGGTCGGCAACGACGCCGTCTCTCCCGGGGCTCGCGGCGGGTGGGTGCTGCACGGCAACACCACCGCCGCCTACACCCGCGAGAACCTCCCCCTCGCGGGCATCAACACCGTCTGGGGCTGGGCGGACGACGCCGGCACCTCGGTGTGGGTCGGCGGCGCGGGCGGGGCCATTCTCCGGCAGGGGCCGCCCTGACCTGAGCTCCGGCGACGGTCTCCCGAGCGGTCGAGACGCGACGACGTCACGGCGCCGGCGGCACGTCCGCCGCGCCCTCCAGCAGCCCGGCCAGGCTCACCGTGAGCTGGCTGTCGGCGGCGCGCAGCACCGAGTCGAGCTCCGCCGCCTCGAGCTTCAGCGCCGAGGCCAGCGCTGCGCGGGTGCGGGCGCGCAGGGTCTCCCGCGTCTGCTCCAGCCAGCGCGACACCGTCGAGGCGTCCTTCCGGTAGATGGCGCCGATGCGGGCGAGGCTGAGCCCGTCCAGGGTGTGGAGCTTGAGCACGGTGCGCTCGCGAGGAGAGAGCGTGCCCACCGCCAGCGCGAAGGCGGCCTTGAAGTGCGCGCGGTGCTCGAGCCTGAGGAGCGCCAGCTCGGCGTCGGCCCCCGGCGCCGCCGACTCGGGCACCGACGCGGTGGCGTCTTCCCGGGCGTGGCCCCTTCGGGCGTTGGCGCTGGTGCGGGCCGCCACCGTGCGCAGCCAGGCCGAGAGCGGGCCCTGGGCGTCGTAGCGCGCCAGCTTGGGGCCGCCGGCCTTTTGGCTCAGCAGCCGCTCGCGCACCGCCTGCGCCAGCTCGTCGAGCTCCGCGCCTTTGCGCGCCTCCACCCGCCGGCAGGCCTCCACCAGCTGCCCGTCCAGCCGCGCCAGCGCGGCGCGGTCGCCGGCCATCGCCGCCACCGCCACCAGCGCGTCGACGAGCTGCCCCGCCGAGCGGAGCTTCTCCGCGGCGGGCAAGAGCGCCACCAGGGGCACGTCGCCCGCGGGCCACAGCTCGGCCAGCGCCGCCTCGAGCTCGGCCCGCCGCGCCCCCGAAGCCGGCAGGAGCCGCTCGGCCGCCTGGCGGGCGTCCGGACCGCTCACTGGACCCGAATCGTCACCGGCCAGAAGCTCCACTGGCCCGAGTACACGAAGACCGAGCCGTACTGGCCGCTGCGGGCGGTGGTCGGCGCGGTGAGGGTGAGCGTCACCGTGCCGCCGTTGCCGATGGTGTCCGCGGAGAGCGCCGCGGTGGCGCTGAAGTCGGTGAAGTCGGCGTCGTAGGCGGCGATGGTCCAGGGCGCGGTGGGCGCCGTCGACCAGCCGGTGAGGGTGAAGGTGGCCGAGCCGCCCGGCGCCACGGTCACCACCGTGTTGGGCGAGGGGCTCACCTCGGTGAAGACCTCTCCCGCGGGGACCGGCACGCAGGGCGTGCGCCCGGCCGCTGCCTCGGAGGTGGACCAGCTCCGCTGCACCTGCCAGGGGCCGTCGAAGACGTCGTCGGCGTACTGGCACAGGTCCGCCACCTCGTCGGCGTAGGCGCCGGTCCAGTGGCTCTCGGCCAGCGGGTCGTAGAAGTAGCCGTCTCGGGGCGCGTTGTAGGGGTCGGTGGCGGCCTCGATGAGCTCGTGCGAGGCGGTGCTGGTGACGTCGCCGAGCTTCGTGGTGCAGTCGGGGATGACGGCGTAGGCGAAGGACTTCGAGCCGTGCGTGCCCTCGGCGTGGTACCCGAGCGCCCCGGTGGGACCGCAGAGCTTGCCCAGGCCCGAGCCGCCGTTCACCGTCGTCGTCGAGGGGAAGTACACCATGTAGACGTATTGGTTGTTCGTCGCAGGCGGCGCCGGCAGCGTGCCGTCGGTGATGCGGGCGTTGATCAGCGAGACGATCTGCGCGTCGGTGATGGTGGCGGGCGCGGTCTCGGCGAGGTGCTTGGCGGTGAAGGCGCCCCAGGTGACGCCGTAGTCCCTGCCCACGGCGGTGAGCCAGCTGGACTTCACGAGAAAGAGACCGAAGTCGTCGAGGCTCTGCCGGCGAGCGTCGCCAGTGAAGGTGATGCCGAGCAGGTGCGGCGAGGCGAGCACCACCCCCGCGTGCGCCTCCAGGGCCGGGAAGGCCTCGTGCGGCGCGGGAGCAAAGCCTGCGTCCGGCGTCCCCGCGTCGGCCGTGCCGGAGTCCACGCCCGGGCTCGGGTCGCCGCCGTCGGGAGCCCCGTTCGCGGGCGCGCCGCAGCCCAGGCTCCACAGCCCCACCACCGCCAGGGCGGCCAGGGCCCTCCTCGAGTCGTCGCGCATCGTCAGGGCGTTCTCGCCGCGCGAGCCTCGGCGCGTCAAGCACTGCCCCTAGAAAGGCGCCTGTGCCTCGAGGGCGAGGCGCCGGCCGTCGGGGTGCAGGAAGGCCAGCGCCTCGGCGTGGAGGAAGAGCCGCTCCGCCGGGTGGCCGTAGAGCCGGTCGCCGACGATGGGCGTGCCCAGGCCGTCCCGGTGAGCGGCGTGTACGCGCAGCTGGTGGGTGCGGCCGGTCTTGGGGAAGAGGCGCACGCGGGTGCGGCCGGCCGCGCGCTCCACCACCTCCCACGCGGTGACGGCGGCCTTGCCGTGGACGAAGTCGACGAGCTGCCTCGGGCGCTGCTCCAGGTCCAGGCGGAGCGGCAGGGACACCACCCCGCGCTCGCCCGCCACGAGGCCGTCGAGCAGCGCGACGTAGCGCTTCTCGATGGTTCGGGAGAGGAACTGGGCCTGGAGCTTCTGGTGGGCGTCCTCGTCGAGCGCCACCAGGAGCAGGCCCGAGGTGTCGAGGTCGAGCCGGTGCACCACCAGAGGGCCCGAGGCCTTCGGCCACCTCGAGCGCACTCGCGCCCACACCGAGTCGGCGACGGTCTCGTCGCGAGCGGGCACCGAGAGCAGCCCGGCGGGCTTGAGCACCACCGCCACCCGCGCGTCCTCGTGGAGCGTCACCAGCTCGTCGTCGCGCACCGCGCGCGGCCGGACGGTGCGGCGCGGCGCCACCTCGAGGCCCTGGAGGAGGAAGGGCAACACCGGCCCGCACTTCTCCCGGCAGGCGGGGAAGAAGACGCCCTCCACGCGACCGCCGGCCGGGGGCGGCGGGCCCCACCAGAACTCGGCCAGCGCGAGCGGCGTCAGGCCCTGGCGCAGGGCGGCGGCGAAGAGCTTGGGGGCCGCGCAGTCGCCCGCGCCCCACGGCGGCTCCCCGTCGGGGAAGAGCTCGCGCAGGGTGGCGCGCTCGCCGCGGGCGTTGGTGAGGACGTAGGTGTCGTGGATGTGCCGCATCGCGTGGCGGGAGAGGAAGCGGCGCAGGCGCTCCAGGGCCCCGAGGCGCCGCTCCAGCCGGACGAGCGCGCCGGTGGCGGCCTCGCGCTCCTCGCGGCGCAGGGTGTCGTCGCGGCGGCGCTCGGCGTCGTCGGCGCGGCTCTGCTGGTCGAGGGCGCGCAGCGCGGCGCGGACGTCCTCCCGGTGACCTGGAGCGAAGTCGAGAGCCTTGTCGTCTCGAGGAGCTTCCCGTTCACCCTGAGCGCAGTCGAAGGGTGCCGAGCTCAGCTCCAGACTTCGGGACCGTACAGTCGGCAGGGTTCGACTTCGCTCACCCTGAACGGGATGACCGTTTGATCGATCCAGGTGGCCACCGCCATGAATGCAGTCGCCATTTCGATCGACCCTTTCAGGGTGAACGGGGGGTCCTGCCTCCGCGAGCAGCCGCTGCCGCGCCTCGTGCCGCGCCTGCTTTCGCTCGGCGTGCGCCTGCTTCTGCGCCCGCCGCGCCGACTCATGCCTCTGCCGGAGCGCCTCCGCGGTCTCCCGCGCCGCCTCGAGCGCTGGGCTGCCCGCGAGCGCCCCGAGCTCCGCCGTCAGCGCCTTCACCCGCGCCTCCGCCAAAGGCTCCACCCGCGCCCGCGCCGCCTCGTCGAAGACCGGCGGGGCGTAGCCCGGAAGCTCCCACTGCCCCGCCACCTGCCCGGAGAACGCGCGCAAGACCCCCACGCGCCCGCCCGCCTCCCGCACCACCAGCACCCCGAACATCTTCCCGCCCTCGGGACGATTCAGCTCCGTCGTCGCCACGCCGGGCGCGATGACGCCGCGCTTCAGCTCCTCCATCAGCCGCCCGGCCGCCTCCGCCGCCAGCGGGTGCGGCTCAAGGTCGTCGAAGGGGCTCTGAAGCCGCGACGGCAGGCGCTCCTGCTCCGGAGCCGGTTCGAGCCAGTGGACGGCCGCGTCGCGCACGCGCTCCTCTCTAGCAAAGACGCACCACCGGGCGCGCTTCCCCACCGCGAACGGCGGGGCTACCGTCACCTCGCCATGCCGCTCCGTTCCGCGCTCGCCTTCTGCGCCGCCTTCGCCGCCACCCTCCTGGTCACCATCGCGTGCGGCCCGCCCCCGGCTCCGCCGCCGGCCGTCTCGTGCACCGACCGCACCAAGAACGGCACCGAGACCGGCATCGACTGCGGCGGCGCTGCCTGCCCCAAGTGCAACGCCAACGAGCACTGCCTTCAGGCCTCCGACTGCAAGAGCGGCTTCTGCGCCAACTTCACCTGCAAGGCCCCCTCCTGCACCGACCAGGTGAAGAACGGCCAGGAGACCGGCGTGGACTGCGGCGGCGTCTGCCCCCAGTGCGCCGACGGCGACACCTGCAACGTCGACGGCGACTGCCTCTCCAACCTCTGCGCCTCGGGCGTGTGCACCCAGGCCTCCTGCACCGACGGGGTGCAGAACGCCGCGGAGACGGACAAGGACTGCGGCGGCGGCACCTGCCCCCGCTGCGCGGACACCTTGGGCTGCGCCGTCGCCTCCGACTGCCTGAGCCGCAGCTGCACCGCCGGGCACTGCGCCCGGGCCACCTGCAGCGACGGCTACAAGAACGGCCTGGAGACCGACATCGACTGCGGCGGCGACGGCGGCTGCTCGCGCTGTGCCCCCGGCCGCCACTGCGGCTCAGGCGCCGACTGCGCCGCCACCCTCTGCGACGCCGGGCTCTGCCTCTAGAGCAGCTCTAGCCCGCCTCAGGCGGTGAACTCGTCCTCCATCTTCTGCAGCCGCTCCGCCAGCGCTCGCACCAGGTGCAGCGCCATGGAGCGGTTCGCCTTGAGCGCCGAGCGGAACTCGCTGCCCGACAGCACCAGCACGTCGGTGGGCTCGAAGGCCGTCACCGTCGCCGAGCGGGGCGCGGGCACGATGATGGCCAATTCGCCGAAGCAGTCCCCGGGCTTCAAGAACGCCACCCGCCGCATCGCGTTCTTCCGGCCGCGCCGCACCTCACAGCTTCCGGCCAGCACGAAGTAGGCGCTCGAGTCGCTCGAGCCCTGCTTGATGATGATCTGCCCCTCCTCGTAGTGCTCGACGGTGAGCCGCCTGGCGATGGCCTCCAGCTCGCCGTGGGGCAGGTCGGCGAGGAGCGGCATCCTCTTCAGGGCGTTGGTGCGCTCCATCACGGCGTCCATCGGCCCACCTCACCCTGAAAAGGGCCCCACCGGCAAGGACGGCCGGTCGCCAGGGGCCGCGCGGCTGTGGTAGCTGACCTCACGCACCCGTGGCCCTCGACGCCGGCACGAAAGTAGGCCGCTACACCATCACCCGCCTCGTCGCGCAGGGGGGCATGGCCGAGGTGTACCGCGCGGAGCAGGAGCTCACCTCCGGCATCTCGCGCCCGGCGGCGGTGAAGGTGATTCGCCCCGAGTACTCCGAGTCGCCGGAGTTCCGCGAGATGTTCCTCGACGAGGCGCGCACCGCCTGCACCCTCTCGCACCCCAACATCGTGCACATCTACGAGGTGGGGGAGACCGACGAGGGGCTCCTCTACATGGCGATGGAGCTCGTCACCGGCGAGACCCTCTCCACCATCGGGCGCACCTTGAGGCAGGCCGACGAGCGCTTCTCCGACGAGGCGGTCTTCGCCATCGGCATCGCCACCTGCAGCGCGCTGGAGGCCGTGCACCAGCTCAAGACCGAGGGCGGCACCGTCAACCTGGTGCACCGCGACGTCTCGCCCCACAACCTCCTGCTCTCCAGCTCGGGCAGCCTCAAGCTCATCGACTTCGGCATCGCCAAGGCCGCCACCAACCGGAACCTCACCATGCCCGGCGTCACCAAGGGCAAGGCCGGCTACTTCTCGCCCGAGCAGGCGATGGGGAAGCCGCTCGACGGGCGCAGCGACCTCTTCTCCCTCGGCGTCACCCTCTACAAGCTGGCCAGCGGCGGCACGCCCTTCGACGACTTCAAGGACCACATCGCCCGGCACCAGGCGCTGGTGAAGGGGAACTTCCAGCCCCTCTCGGCGGTGATGCCCGGGCTGCCCCAGGGGCTCTACGAGGTCGTCGACCGGTCGCTCCAGGTGAAGAAGGAAGACCGCTACCAGTCCGCCGGCCAGATGCGGGAGGCGCTGGAGCGCGCAGCCTTCGACGCGGGCCTCAGGCTCGGGCAGTCGTCGCTCACCGGCTACGTCACCACCGACGGGGAGATCACCGCCGTCGGCGGCAGCCGGACGAGCCTCACCCCTTCGAAGAGCGTGCCCTCGCAGAGGGCGGCGGTGTCGGCGGGGACGCTCGCGCCCACCCTGAAGCGGCCGGTCACCGCGCCCACCGGGGTCCGGGCCCAGAAGCGGCCGCCGCTTCTGCTCCTCAGCGTGCTCTTCGCCGCCGCCCTCACCATCGGCCTGTTCGGCGTGCTGCTCGCCTTCGGGGCGAAGGAGCCGCCCAAGGTGGTGACGCTGGGAGGGCCTGTGGCGCGCTTGAGTCCGCCCGCGCCCCCTCCGCCGCCTTCCCCCAGGCCGCTGGTGGTGCCGCCGCTCGAGCAGGTGGTGGAGGCGCCGCCCGCGCCGGCTCCAGAGCCCGCCCCTTCTCCCGCGCCGGTGCGCCCGTCGAAGCCGCTGACCCGGCCGGTGCCGGTGCGGCTGGCGCCCGACGAGCCGATTCGCCACCCCAGAGCGGTGAAGCCGGAGCCGAAGGCCACGGTGCCCGAGGAGCCCGCGCCGGTCATCCCCGCCGGGGAGGGGAAGCTGCGCATCAGCGCGACCGACCCGTCGGCGGTGGCGTCGATTCTGGTGGGCGGCGAGGACTGGGGCAGCCCGCCGGTGAACAAGAAGGTCTCCTCGGGCCTGTACGTGGTGACGCTCAAGCTCGCCGACGGGAAGCGCTCTTTGCCCTGGAAGGGGCCGGTGCAGCCCGACCGCACGACCGCGCTGGTCTACGACGTCGGCAGCGGGAAGTGGACCGCGCAGTAGGGCAATGGAGTAAGCAGCCGCCCGGAGGCATCGATGGGACGAATCTTCGAGACGCGCAAAGCGACGATGTTCGCGCGCTGGAACAAGATGGCGAAGGTCTTCACGCGGGTGAGCCGCGACATCGCCATGGCGGTGAAGTCCGGCGGGCCGAACCCCGACACCAACCCTTCCTTGCGCCGCGCGCTGCAGAGCGCCCGGGCCGCGAACATGCCGAAGGACAAGGTCGAGGCGGCCATCAAGCGCGCGCAAGGCCACGACACCGAGAGCTGGGAGCTGGTGCTCTACGAGGGCTACGGCCCCCACGGAGTGGCGATGATGGTGGAGACCACCACCAACAACGTGGTGCGCACCGTCGCCAACATCCGCATGCACTTCAAGAATCACGGCGGGAACATGGGGGCGACCGGCAGCGTCGCCTTCGGGTTCAAGCACATGGGCGTCTTCCGCCTCGCGCCGGAGGGCATCGACCAGGACTCGCTCGAGCTCGACCTCATCGACCACGGTCTGCAGGAGATGGGCATGGGCAAGGGCGAGAAGGGCGAGGACCAGCTCATCATCCGCTCCGACTTCCAGGACTTCGGGAAGATGCAGGCCGCCCTCGAGGCGCGGAAGCTGAACATCGTCTCCGCCGAGGCCGAGTACATCGCCCAGACGCCCGTCGAGCTGCCCGAGGACAAGGCCACCGAGGTGCTCAAGCTGGTGGACGCGCTCGAGCAGGACGAAGACGTGAAGGCCGTGTTTCACAACCTGGCGTAGCGCCCGACCGCTCCGGGTAGCCCGCCTCGCGCTGGTGCCGGACTCGGCACCCGCTGCCTCACCTCAGCCCGCGCCCGGTCGACAAGTACACCGCGAAGCTCCCCAGCCAGTGCCCGCCCTCGTAGTGCTCGCCGGTCACGGCCGCGAGGCCGGCCTGCTCGTGCCTCTTCACCGTCGCTCGCAGCGCCGGCATTCGGGGATCCTTCGGCGGCAGCCCAGAGAGCATCCCCTCCAGCATCCACGCCCGCGACAGGTTGAGCCCATCGAGGTGCGCCAGCTTCGGATCCGCCCGGTCCGTCACCACCGCCGGCTCCAGCCACGCCGCGCTCCCATCCGCAGGCACCTGCGGAAGGAACTTCGCCAGCCACTCCGCGTAGGCCTCGGGCGCGCGCACCCGACGCATCAGATCGGCTTCAGCGAGACACGGCGACAAGAAGTCCTGCCCCGACGGCTCGTAGGCGAGCGGGCACCCCACGTCCGAGCCGTAGAACGCCTCGATGCGCGAGGTGAGGAGCTTCTGAAACTCCACGTCCTTCGCCACCTTCGCCCAGTCGAGCATCAGCCCGAAGGCGAACGCCGTCTGGTCGTGCTCGCCGATGCGAATGGGCCGTGACAGCTTGGGCAGCCACGACTCGAGCCGCGCCACCGCCTCCTGCTCCAGCGGGCGCAAGATGACCGCCCACGCCTGCCCCTGCGGCGTCTGCCACTGGCGCAGCTCCGCCGAGAGCAACAGCAGCCACGCCAGCCCATACGGCCGCTCGAAGCTCACCCGGCCTTCGCCCTTCAGGTACGCGACCTCGGCCTTGATGTTCGCCTCGGTCAGGCTCTTCGCCAGCGCGGCCTTGGCGTCCTTCGCGAACGGCGCGGAAGGGAACGTCTCGAGCAGCCGCACCAAGAGCCAGTGCCCGTGCACCGAGGAGTGCCAGTCGTAGCAGCCGAAGAACGCCGGCGTGAGCTCGCGGGGCGGCTTCAGGTCGGCGTCGCCGTTCATCACGTGGGCGAGCTTGTTCGGGTACTCCTTGTGCACGCAGGCCAGGGCCAGGTTCGCGAAGCGCGTCGCGGCGGACAGCGGAAAGCCCGGCACGCCGGCGTCGCCCTGCGCCCGCGCCGAGAGCGACACCACCAGCACCACCACTCCGGCCCAGCGCGACATGCGACCTCCTCGGGGAACGCTCGCGACTTGACCAGACCCGGCCGCCGAACGCTCGAGTTCCGCGGCCCGGTGAGTCGCGCGCTGATCTGCCGTCTCCCCGTTCAGGCTGAGCTCGTCGAAGCCTGCCGAACCTCGCGAACTGAATTCAGCACCCTTCGACTTCGCTCAGGGTGAACGGCAGGTCGACCACCGCTCAGGCCGAGCCCCGCCCTCAGCGGAGGACCGCGAAGATCTGCCGGTCGGGCTGGTGAGGCCGGTGCCGCCGGAGCCCCGACGCGAGCCAGCCCGGCATCGCCCGCGCGACCACCAGCTGCTCCCACGGGCTGGCGTGGTCGTCGAGGAAGCGCAGCGCCGTGTCGCCCGGAGCGCCCGCGAAGAGCGACGAGAGCATCCTCGGCAGCTCGCCCGGCGCGTGCTCCAGTCGGTCGAGGAACACGCGGTCGGCGGCGCGGAACGCCAGCCCAGGCCGCGGCCGCTTCGGAGGCCAACCCTCGCGCGCCAGGCCGTCGGCCAGCCGCTCCGCGTCGCGCCACAGCTCCATCAGCGCCACGCCGGTGCGGGTGTTCGCCAGCCCCGCCGCCACGCCGATGGGCACCACTCGCCCCGTCGCCTGCGCCGGCCGCTCGCTCCACACCGGCGTCGCGCCCAGCTCCCGGTCCACCACCTGCCACGGTCGCTGGCCCAGCGCCTCGCGCAGCCACGCCTCCAGCGCCGGCTCCGGGGCCTCGCGCCGCGCGCTCACGTGCTCCACGAAGAGCCGGTGAGGCGACAAGGGCAGCGCGGTGATGAAGCGAAAGTCCCGCTCGGTCGCCACCCGGAAGTCGGCCAGCGTCGCCTCCGAGGTGTCGAGCGGAGGGCCGCCACACACCACCTCCCACCCCTCGTAGCGCTGCCACCAGGCCGGCGGAACGGGCGGATCGTGCACGCCGTCGAACACGAAGTCCCCGTCGAAGCAGACGCTGCCGCACTCGGCCGTCGCCCGCGTCAGCGTGCTGGTCGACTCGTCCACCTCCGCCTCGAGGTGCTCCACCCGGGGCGCCGCGAGCACCTCGGCGAGCGTCGCCGCCGCCCACTCCCGCGCGCGGAACGTTCGGTACCGGAGCTCCCTCAGCGGCACCCGCGTCTCGTGGCCCCGCGCGTCCACCATGCGGAGCGCGGTCCAGTCGGCGTCGACATAGGGATCGAAGGGCGTCGGCCCGGCGGCCCAGTAGGAGAGCCGGTGCGCGGGCAGCGGCACCGCCGGCCCGATCAGCCGCAGCGTCCGGTACGCCCCGCGACGGATGAGGCTGCGCGCCAAGAGCAGCGACGAGACACCGGTGCCGACGATGATCAGATCCATCTCGCTCCAGCGATAACCAGCCTCGAGGGCGCGTCATCCGGCGGCGCAGGGTTCGCATTTCCTGCGCATGGCGTTCCTGCCGTTTTGGGTATGAAGGCCGCGTGACGCTCATCGGCCGCGCGCTCGCCCTCGCCTCACTGCTCCTCTGCTCGTGCGGCCCGAAGATCGACCCCGGCCTCACCATCCTCGTCGCGCCGGCGCAGGAGCCGCTCTTGTCCGACTTCGTCCGCTACATCGGCGACGCGCGGCTGCACCTGGTGGCGACGAAGGATCCCGCGGCGGAGCTGAAGGCCCGCGGCGGCCTGGTCATCGCCGTGACCGCGCGCGGCGACTGCACCGAGTGCTACCGGCTCGACGGCGACGGTCAGCGCCTCACCGTGGCGGGCGGCGCGCCGCTCGGGCTCCAGTACGGCCTCGCTCACGCGCTGGAGACCTTCGGCTACCGCTTCACCCACCCCTGGCACACCTTCACCCCGCCCGAGCTCGCCGCCGCGCCCAGAGGCGCCCTGGGGAAGGAGTATGCCCCCGAGACCAAGAAGCGCCGCGGCCTGCACCTCCACACCCTGCACCCCATCGAGGCGCTCTTCGACTTCTGGCAGCCCTCCGACGCGCACCTGGAGAGCGCCCGCCGCACGTTGGACTTCGTCATCAAGAACCGCGGCAACTTCGTGCAGTGGGCCGCGCTCGACGACATCACCAACGACCCAGCCGTCCGCGCCGCCTGGGCCGCGCACACCGCCGCCATCACCACCACGGCCCACGCCCGAGGCCTCTCCACCGGCGTGGCGCTCCAGCTCTTCGGTCAGAGCAACCTGCAGAACGCCTTCGACCTCATCGACGATGCCAGCAATGACCCCAAGCCCGAGATGACGCGGCGCCTGCACGTGCTCCTCGACGGCACCGGCTTCGACACCGCGAACCTGTCCTTCGGCGAGTTCTTCGGCGCCGACCCCGCGCTCTTCGTCGAGCGGGTGAACGACGCCTACGACGCGCTCCAGGCGGTGCAGCCGGGCGCGGAGCTGGAGGCCACCATTCACGTCGGCAACTCGCCGGAGCTCCGCGTCAGCTACCAGGGCACCACGCAGCTCTATTACTTCCTCGTGCGCTACGCGAACCCGGCCATCACGCCGTGGATCCACAGCGTCATGTACTACGACCTCTACGAAGACGCGGGCGGCGCCTACTTCCACGACACCTTCGACGAGCACCGCGCCTTCCTCGAGGACAAGGTGCGCACGGGCGCCGCCGTCGGCTACTTCCCCGAGTCGGGGTACTGGGTGGCCTTCGACGTCTGCGTGCCGGTCTTTCTCCCCGTCTACCTGCGCTCGCGGCACCTGGACCTGGTCCGGCTTCGCGCCGTCGGTGCGCTCGACGACCACGTGGTCTTCAGCACCGGCTGGGAGTGGGGCTACTGGCTCACCGACGCCCTCACCTTGCGCATGACCTACACGCTGCCGAAGACCTGGGATGCGCCGGTGCAGGAGCTCATCTCCGCGTGGCCCCAGGGCCCGGCCGTCGCCGACCTGGTGCGCCGCCTCGCCGAGCGCGAGCACGACGCCCTCATCGGCCAGCGCCTCGCCGCCTACCTCGCGGGGAGAGATCAGCTCATGGACGCTGGCCGCAAGCTGGGCATCGTCTCCCAGCCTGACCGGGTCGACCCCGACAGGGTGAAGACGCTCTCCCCGGCCGAGCGCGCCGCCTTCGTCACCACGACCGTCGAGCCGCTGGCCGCGTTCGCCGACGACCTCACCGCGCTCGCCAAGGAGCTCGAGGCGCTCGGCCTCCCGGCCGATCCGTGGCTCGACGAGCTTGGCGATGGCTTCGCCGTCACCGCCGCCCGGGCCCGCTTCGTGTCCGCGCTCTACCGGGGCGCGGTGGCCGCCGCCGACACCGGCTCCGACGCGGGCTGGCTCGCCAAGGCCGACGTCGCGCTCGACGACGCCAAGGCCCTGGTGGCCAGGCGCCGCAGGGCGCTGTGGTGGCCCGACGTGAAGGCCATCGCCGGCGAGGGACCGAACCCCACCTTCTACAAGTACGGCTACCTGCGCGAGGCGAACTCCCTGTGCTTCTGGAACCGAGAGCGGGCCCAGGCGCGCAACGCCGTGCTGCAGGAGGGCAACCTCGTCGCCGGCTGCGTGCTCTGACTCTCCGGAACGCTCGGATCGAAACAGCGCCTCTGCTCAGCCCGAGCCCGTCGAGGGCCAGCCACGCAACCCGACGCTCCACCGGCCTTCGACGTCGCTCACAGACTCGACCGAAATGCGGAACCAGGCACCGTTCAGTCCGAGCGACGTCGAGGACCTCGTCTGAACCGATCGGATTCCGGAAACTCGCCGGCCCTCGACTCCGCTCGGGCTGAACGGAGTCGCCATTTCGATCTCAGGCTGACCGGTTCTGGGCGTGCGGATCGATCCGATTGGTCACCGCCATCACGGCGCAGGCGCAGGCGCGGGAGCAACCGGCTTCGGCGGCGGCACATAGGCCGGCGCCTTGTCGCCCATCACCTCGACGCTGCGGGCCGAGAGCGGCAGGAACTTGTCGAGCTTCCCCAGGTACCAGGCGCCGGTGATGACCACCACCGCCGCCAGCGCCAGCCACACGCCCCACGGCTGGCTCCGCTCCGCGAACGGGTCGGCCAGGTCGCGCGTCGAGCCCCTGGGCAGCGTCGCCACCTTGGTGAGCGAGCCGCCGAAGGGCACGTTGATGAAGGCCGGCGAGTTCATCGCCCACCCGTTCGCGTCGAGCAGCGGCCCCAGGTTCCGCTGCCGCAGCTTGAGCCAGGCGATGAGCATCGACGGCCCGGAGATGGCGAGCACCAGGCCTGCCACGCCCAGGGGCATCCACAGGCCCAGGCCGAAGAAGGCCTCCAGCATCGCGCCCAGGGCCGCGGTGATGCCGCCCACCGCCACGCCCAACGCCGCCACCGTGCCCACGTCGATCTTCTTCGCCGTCGCCGGCGCCTTGCCCTCCTCCGCCGCCTTCTCCAGCTCCTTGGCCCCGCCGGTCAGCCGCTCGTGCGAGGCGCTCTCCGCGGTGGCGGCTCGCCTGGCCACCTGCTCCTCCACGAAGCGGATCAGCTTCTTGTAGGGCGACCAGAACGCCTGCCGCACGCTGATGGGCGCGTCCACGATGCGGGTGATGGTCGCGTCCCACTCCCGGCCGGCCCGGTCGACGAAGACGCCGTTGCGCCCGGCCATCAGGTTGTCGCTGTCGCCGGCGGTGAAGGCCGCCACCACGCTCATCTTCTCGCCCGACGCCGGCCGCGCCACGTCGCAGTAGGCGAGGTAGGTGCGCGCCAGGGGACCCAGCGTCTGGTGCCGGGCCTGGTCCTCCACCTTGAGGCAGAGCTGGCACTCCCGCTGGTCGAGGAACAGCGTGCCCACCTGGAACATCGCCGGCGTGCGCCGCTCGTAGAAGTCCTTGAAGGCGACGAAGTTGTTCGCCAGCCGGAACAGGTCGCGGTGGTAGCGCACCAGCCGCTCCAGCGCGCCCAAGGACATGGCCAGAGGCTCCTGCGCCTGCTCCTCGGCCAGGAGCGCCTCCAGCGCTGCCTTGGCCTCGCCCTTCGCCAGGGCCTTCACGCGCGAGGGGCCCAGCTTCTCCACCTTCGCCCCGGCCTTCGTCGCCTGCCACGCCTCGAACGGACCGAAGCGCTCGAGGAGCGCGCGCCAGTCGGCCTCGGAGAGCTCGCGCTTCGCCCCGAGCAAAGGCGTCACCAGCGCGTCCCGGAAGGCCGCCATCGCCTTCGCCCAGGCCGGGTTCAGCCCCGCGTCCAGCGGGAGCGCCCGGCCGGCCTCCACCTTCGCCAGCGGGAAACCCTTCACCTCGGCCGCGTCGGTGGAGAGGTCCTGGGACAGCACCGGCAGCCAGTCCTTCTCGTCGCGGTTGAGGGCCGTGCCCGCCCGGCCGTCGAAGGCCATCAGCCGGCAGCGCGCGAAGTAGTCGTCCACCTTGGCGCGCACCGCCTGAAGCGCCGCGTGGGCCGCCTGGGTCTGGTCGCCCAATGGCAGCGTCTGGGCGTCGGCCGTCTCCAGCCAGGCCGCGTGGGCCGAGAGCTCCTCGACGAAGGCCTTCACCGTCGCCGCGCTGACGCCCTTCTTGCCGCTCTTGTCGAGGTCGCCGCCGACGGTGTCCACCGCCTCCTGCGCCACCGAGCGCACCGCGGCGTCGGTCGCCGACTCCGGCGGCACCACCCCGTCGCCGTTGAAGGGCCGCGAGTCGAAGGCCTTCAGCGCCTCGTCCACCTGCGCCACCGAGAGGGAGCTGGTGTCCGCGGCGCCGAGGTTCGAGAGCACCGCCCTGGCCGAGCTCACCAGGCGCCGGCCCTCTTCCGTCTCGGCGATGGACGACAGCGGCACCACGTCCTTCCCCGCCACCAGCGTCTCCGGATCCTTCAGCACCGCGCCCATCCAGGTGGTGGCGGCGACGAGCTCTCCGGCGCGGATGCGGCCGTCCTTCTCGAGGTCCAACACCTCCAGGGTGCGGCCGTCGAACTCCAGCCCCTTGGTCGGGCAGGCCAGGGCCACCCAGAGCTTCTTGTCGAGCTCGGAAAGCCGCACCAGGTCGCGGCCCGTGGCCAGCCGCACCTGATCGAAGCCGCCGGCGCGGAAGAACTGCCAGGCGTGAGCGCTCATCAGAACGTCGCCTCGAGGCCCGCGGTGAGCGCGATGTCGGTGGACAGCTTCTTGGGCACCGACGGCGGCGGCATCGAGTCGTAGTTCACGATGAACGCGGTGGTGAGCGACACGGTCTCGGTGAGCCTGGCGTTCAGCTTGGTGGTGGAGTTCACCAACAGCCGCCCCAGCGTCGGCGCCAGCACCGAGGGAATCGCCTCGCACTCCTCCGAGAAGCGCACGTCCTTGTTCGGCGCCCAGCGGAAGGCCAGCGCGGCCCGCGGCGCGAGGATGATGATGGCGTAGGGATCGACCGGCGTGACGAAGGGGAAGTACTGCACCCGCGTCTCGTAGCCGGCGCGCATCGCGAGATCGAGCCGGAGGAAGAGGTGCTCCAGGTCGCCGCGCTTCTCGTTGAGGAAGGTGAGGCCGGTGCCCACTTCGCCGAACTCGCGGGCCTCCACGTTCTTCACGTGGTCGAACTCCGCGCCGCCGAGGACGAAGAGCGAGGCGAAGCCGTAGGTCCGGTCGCCGCGGGCCGAGGCCGCCATCTTGCGCGCGGTGATCTGCGCGGTGCTGTCCGAGACGTTGGCGTCCGGGTTGGACACGCCGTAGGCGCCCGCCGCCCTCAGCGCCACCGCCCACTTCTCCCAGGTGCCGTCCACGCCCACGTTGCCGGTGATGGTGAGCAGCTGTGAGTTGCCGTTCAAGAAGGTGAAGCCCGCGCCCACCAGGCCCTTCCAGTGCTGGGGCTTGGCCGGGCCGGCGTCCTTCTTCTCCACCGGGCCCGCCATCGCGTCGGCGAGGCGGTCCGCCGCCGCCGCCACCTTCTCCGCCGCGACCGCAGCGCGCTCCGCCGCCAGCGCCGCCCGCTCCGATGGGTCCTTCACCTCCGAAGGCGTGGTCTCCGCGGCCTTCGCCTCCCCGGCCTTGGAGGCGTCGGCCGTCTGGCTCAACAGCATGAGGGTCATCACTCCCGCCAGCATCGTCATGGAGGTCTCTCTTTCGAGTGCACCGCGTCCGCGGGGGCCCAAGCGCCGTAACGCCCGTCAGGCTGCGTGTCGAAGGAGTTCACGCCTTTCTACGAGGCTCGCTCATCGCGCGCATGCGCCGCGCTCACGCGCCGGGTTCTCGCGCGGCCGTTGACGGAGCTGGCCGAAGGGCCCACGCTCCCTCCATGCCCGCCGCGCTGAAGATCTTCCTCTGGTCGCTGGTCGCCGGCGTCGGTGGGGGCTACGCCGCGCTGCGCGTCGGGACCTGGCTCGCCGAGCGCTTCTGGACCGGAAACCCCATGGCGCTGGGCGTGGTGATCTTGGCCACCGGCGCGGTGGGTGTGGCCTCGGCGGTGACGGCGGGCGTGCTCATCGGGAAGAACCGGCTGCCCGGAAGCTGAACCCGTCCGCGCCGTCCGCCTGCTAAGTCACCGAGCCGCGTGAACCGCTCGCTGCTCTTCATCACCGTCCTGGTCATCGCCACCTGCGGGCTCATCTACGAGCTCATCGTGGGGACGCTGGCCAGCTACCTCCTGGGCGACTCCATCACCCAGTTCTCCACCGTCATCGGGGTGTACCTCTTCGCCTTGGGCATCGGCGCCTGGCTCTCGCGCTTCATCGACAAGGGCCTCGCCCACCGCTTCGTGGAGATCGAGCTCGCGGTGGCGCTCACCGGCGGCTTCTCCGCGCCCTTCCTCTTCTTCACCTTCTCCATGGGCGCGGCCTTCCGGGTGGCGCTCTACGGGACGGTCACCGTGGTGGGCACGCTGGTGGGGCTGGAGATCCCCCTCCTCCTGCGCATCATGAAGGGGCAGCTCGCCTTCAAGGACCTGGTCTCGCGCGTCCTCACCTTCGACTACCTGGGCTCGCTCTTCGCGTCGCTCCTCTTCCCCATCGTCCTGGTGCCGAGGCTGGGCCTGGTGCGCACCTCGCTGGTGTTCGGGCTCTTGAACGCGCTGGTGGGCCTGTGGAGCACCTGGCTTCTGGAGCCGGCCCTGGGCGCGCCGCTGCGGCTCCGGGTGAAGGCCATCTTCGCCTCGGCGCTGTTGATGGTGGGGCTCGCGATGGGCGACGCGATGACCTCGCTCTTCGAGGAGCACCTGTACAACGACGAGGTGGTGCACGCGCAGCAGACGCCCTACCAGCGCATCGTCATCACCCGCGGGCACCACGGCTTCTCGCTCTTCTTGAACGGCAACCTGCAGTTCTCGAGCGTGGACGAGTACCGCTACCACGAGGCGCTGGTGCACCCGGCGCTGATGGCGGCGGCGAAGCACGATCGGGTGCTGATCCTCGGCGGCGGCGACGGGCTCGCGGCGCGCGAGGTCTTCCGCTGGCCCGACGTGAAGAGCGTCACCCTGGTGGACCTGGACCCGGCGATGACCAGGCTGGCGGTGCAGCTCGACGAGCTCAAATCGCTCAACGGCTTCAGCTTCGGCGACCCGAAGATGCACCTGGTCAACGACGACGCGCTGCAGTTTCTGGGGAAGACCAGCGAGACCTGGGACGTGGTGATCATCGACTTCCCCGACCCCAACAACTTCTCCCTGGGGAAGCTCTACACCACCATGTTCTACGGGCTGGTGAAGCGGCACCTCGCCGAGGGCGCGGTGGTGGTCATCCAGAGCACCTCGCCGCTCTTCGCGCGCCAGAGCTACTGGTGCATCGACGAGACTCTGCGCGCGACCGGCTTCACGACCCGGCCCTACCACGTCTGGGTGCCCAGCTTCGGAGAGTGGGGCTACGTGCTCGCCGGCCTGGGTGACCTCTCCGCCAAGCGCGAGCTGCCGGAGGGCCTGCGCTTCCTCTCCCCCGACACCCTGGCCACCATGTACCAGTTCGCGAAAGACATGGACCGCGTCCCCGCCGAGGTGAACCGGCTCAACAATCAGGTGCTGGTGCACTACTACGAAGACGAGTGGAGGCGCTGGAACTGAGTCGAAGAACCGGTCCGCATCGAGCGCGCTTCCGTGCCCGACATGGTATCCATCGCGGACGTCGATGCAGAAAGCACGCTTCGTGGTCCTCGGGCTCGCGTGTTCGTTTGGCGCTGTTGGCTCGGGAGGATGGGCGCTCTTGCTGCTCTCGATGCTCCCTGGGTGTCGGTACTGGGCGGGCGAACTGGGCGACAACGCCGAGGGATTCCGGGCTTGCGAGGAGGCCGAACTGCACGTTCTGCTGTTCTTCCTCGCCGCCCCGATGCTTGCGACGGGCGGGTGGTTCTTCTTCCGACGCGCCTTCCGCGGTCCGCCGGGCGACGGGTCGCAAGTTGTCTCACGCTCCGAGGAGTGAGCACCTCAGCGCATCCGGCGGTCTTCGAATCACGGACGCATTGGATCGCCGCTCACCTTCGGTGTCCCGCGACCGCGCGTCGCCGGCACGGCATCCAACAACGGCCGCATCACGTCATTCAGCGAGCTGGACTGCGCCACCACCGCTCCGCCCGGCGCCAAGACGAACATCTTGTTGTCGTGGGTGATGACCTGGCTCTCCGGATTCTTCGAGTAGCGGAAGTCGAGCAGCATGGTCAGCGTGCGCACCGAGGTCTCCGGGCCGACCAGAATCGTCCAGGTCTTGTTCCCCGCGAGGCCGTAGCGCTTGCGGTACTCGACCAGCGCCGCCGGCGTGTCGTGCGACGGGTCCAGGCTCACCGCCACGATGCGCGCCTTCCGCCCCTCCTTGGCCAGCTCCCCCTCGAGCTTCTGCAGCTTCTTGGTCGTCAGCGGGCAGGTCGCGGTGCACGAGGTGTAGATGAACGCCAGCACCGTCGGCTCGGTCACCACCTCGGCGAGCGTGACCTCGGCGCCTCCTTCCGTCTTCCAGGTCGTCTTGAGCTGCGTGGCGTTGACCGCCTCGGCCGGCGCGGCCGCCACCAGCACGCTCACCAGCACACCCATCATCGCCCACGCTCCTTCGCGTCATACGCGCACCGGAAGCCCAGATTCCCCAGCGCGTGTCGCGCCGAGAGCGAGTTCCGCAGGGCGTAGCGCATGAACGCCGCGTAGTCCTCGCGCCGCGCCGCGCCCAGCGCTCCGCCGCCGCACACCAGCGCCCGCTGCGCGTCGCTCTCCTGCCGGCTGTCCCCGGTGACGAACACGCCGTTGAAGTCCTCGGTCCACTCCCACACCAGCCCGTGGAGTTGCTCCACGCCGTACACGTTCTTCGGGCTGCCTGGGCCCAAGAGGTCGTCGGGCCGCGTCGGTCGCGCGTACCAGCTCAAGATGCGCTCGACGAAGTCCTTGTCCTTGGAGGCGTCCTTCTTCCTCTCGTCCGCCGCCGCGACGTACTCCCACTCCAGGGTCGTCGGCAGCCGCCCGCCGTTCGCCTCGCAGAACGCCTGCGCCAGAAACCAGGTCAGGTGCACCGCGGGCGCCTTCTCGAAGCCGGGCTTGGGGCTGAGCCCCTCGTCCAGGCTCGAGAGGTAGGCCTCGTCGGCGAGCGCCTTCGCCACGCGACCCCGCTGCCACTCGGCGTGCGCGGCGAGGAACATCGAGAGCTCTCCTTGCGTCACCAGCCGGCGGTCGATGCGGAACGAGGCCACCGGCAGATCGGTCTGCGTGGCCTCGAGCCCGTACAGCGGCGCGAACCGGCCGCCCTCGATGGACACCGCCGCGTCGGCGCGAGCCGCCGAGAGCAGGAGCGCCAGGAGGACGGCCGGCCCCACGGTCACTCCGCCTTGCCCGGCGCGGGAGCGAACGACGGCGCGAAGGCCGGCGGGTGCGCCGCGGCCGCCTCGCGTGCCTTCTTCACCTCGTCGACCGTGAAGGCCGGCGCCTTGTTGCCCCAGGCGTTGCTCACGAAGCTCAACACCGCCGCCAGCTTCGCGTCGTCGAGCCCGGCCACCGGCGTCATCACGCCGTTGTAGTCCTGCCCGTTGACCGTGATCTTCCCCGTGCGCCCGTGGAGCACCATCGCCACCAGCTCGTCGCGCTTGGAGTTCGACAGCGTCGCCAGGAAGTCGCTCTTCGCCAGCGGAGGGAACGCGCCCGGAATGCCTTGCCCCTCGGGCTGGTGACACATCATGCAGCTCTGCATGAAGATGGTCTTTCCGTCGGTCGCCGTCTTCTCCGCGGGCACCGCCCCGGCCGGCTTCTCACCCGCCCTCAGCGCCGAGGCCACCGACTCGTCGCCCAGGTACGCCACGTCGCTCTGCTTGCCCGAGTAGATGGCCTTGTCGCCCGTGCCCTCCACCTTGAGCATGCCCAGCGCACCCTTGTTGAAGGCGCGGAAGAGCGAGTGGTCGACCAGAATGAAGGTGCCGTCCATCTGCACCTGGAACTCCACGATGGCGCTGCCGCCCGCCGGAATCGTGGTGGTCTGCACGTGCTCGTTCGGCTTCGTCCCGCCCTCGGGGTACACGCGATCGAAGATCTCCCCGATGACGTGGAACGAGGAGGTCTTGTTCGGGCCGCCGTTGCCCATGAACAGCCGCACCGTCTCGCCCACCTTCGCCTTGAGCGCCTTGTCGCCCACCAGCGAGGTCGCGCTGCCGTTGAACACGACGTACGACGGGTTCTCGTCGATGGCCCGCTTCATCGAGAACGGCTGCAGCCCCTTCTCGCCGAACGAAGCGTCCGTGTAGAAGTCGCCCTGCACGACGTAGTACTCGTGGTCCACCTTCGGCAGCGCCTTCTCCGGCTGAACGTAGATGAGGCCGTACATGCCGTTGGCCACGTGCATGCCGACCGGCGCCGTGGCGCAGTGGTAGATGTAGAGCCCCGGGTTCAGCGCCTTGAAGGTGAACTGGCTCTTGTGGCCCGGCGCCGTGAAGGTGCTCGCCGCGCCGCCGCCCGGCCCCGTCACCGCGTGCAGGTCGATGTTGTGCGGCAGCTTGTTGTTGGGGTGGTTCTCCAGCCACAGCTCCACCGTGTCGCCCTGCCGCACCCGGATGAAGCGCCCCGGCACCGTGCCGCCGAAGGTCCAGAAGGTGTACTCCACGCCGTCGGCCAGCTGCCCCACCTTCTCCACCACCTCCAGCTCCACGACCACCTTCGCCGGCGTGGTGCGGGTGATGGGCGAAGGCACCATCGGCGGCTCCGTGAGCACCGCCTTCTCCACGGGCAGCTCCTTCGGCGCGGCCAGCGAAAGCGAAGCGGTTGCGACGAGTGCGGCGACGACGACTCGAGACATGGTGTCGACTCCTTGAGGGTGAACGAGCGCGCTGCGGTGAGGCATGGCCGGAAGGTGCACGACGTCCCCTCCCGGAACGTTGCGTGAGCGCAAAGTCCGGAAGGCTCCCCGGACCTGGGCCCGCGGCAGCCTACAGCCTTGAAGTAGTTTGCTTGATTGAAATCAAGCTGGCTCAGACGCCCCGGGCGTCGGGCGCCCAGAGGTACTTGTGCTGTTGGAGCTGGAAGCGCGCCTTCACCCGGTCGGCGATGAGCCACTCCGCGAGCTGCCTCGGCGAGAGCGCGCCGAAGACGGTGGAGAAGAGGAGGCCGAAGGGCCGCCCCTCGAGGCGGTGGGCGCGAACCATCGCGAGCGCCCAGTCGTAGTCGGCGCGGCTGCCCACGACGAGCTTGAGCTCGTCCTTCGCGGTCATCGAGTCGAAGACGCGCAGGTCGTTGCGGTCCGCCTCGCCCGAGGAGGGCGCCTTCAGGTCGACGATCTTGTGCACCGCCTTGGGCACCAGCCGCACGTCGATGGCGCCGCTGGTCTCGAGCAGCACGGTGAGCCCTTGGGCCAACAGCGCCTCCATCAGCGGGTACACGCCCGGCTGGAGCAGCGGCTCGCCGCCCGTCACCTCCACCATCGGCGCGCCGAGCGACTTCACCTGCCGCACCACCTCGGCGACCGAAAGCCGCGTGCCGCCCTGGAAGGCGAAGACGCTGTCGCAGTAGCTGCAGCGCAGGTGGCAGCCGGTGAGCCGCACGAAGGCGCACAACAGCCCCTGGTGCGACGACTCGCCCTGCAGCGAGAGGTACACCTCCTTCACCACCACCGAGTCCGCGTTCGCGTCTCGGCGCGGCTCGAGCTTTGGCCGGGCCTTGGGCATTCAGGCCTCCTTGTCGAATTTGGCCCGGGCGCGCAACCACTTCCCCGGAGCCGGGCCTCTCCGTTCACCCGGAGCTACCCCCGCTTCGCCAACCACTCGCTCGCGAAGGTGGCCGCGCTCTCCTCTGGAAACTCCCGCCGCACCCGCTCCATCCACCGCCGCGCCGCCTCGCCGTCGGAGAGCCGCTCCGCGCACAGCCGGCCCAGCATCACCATCGCGCGCGACCGCTCGGTCGGCGTCCCCTGGGCCACCACCGCGCCCTCCAGCGCCCGCTGGGCGAGCTGGTCCTCGCCCTTGGAGGCCGCCGAGCGCCCGAGCCAGGACAGCTCCGCGCACGACAGCGACACCGCCGGGGCGTGGCGCCACTCCTCCAGCGCGTTCTCCACCTGGCTCTTCTCGATGGCGTCTCTGAGCCGCTCCTCCGCCACCCGCTCGAACGACGGCAGCGCGCTCGCGTCCAGGGCGTCGTGCCGCGCCAAGGGCTCCGCGTCCTCGGCCGCGGCCTCCAGCGGCGGCAGCCTGGCCACGTCCAGCGCCTCCCGCCGCGGAGGCTCCGGCTCGTCTCCAAAATCGAGCGGGGCCCCCTCCGCGTGCCCGGCATCGGCCGGAGGCGGAGCGCCCAGCTCCAGCTTCTCCAGGCGCTGCTCGGTGAGCGGCCGGTCGTCGGTGAGCTCGATGGGCGCATAGGAGCGGCCTCCCGTCCCCACCGTGGGGTCCGGCGCCGGGAGCACCCCGCGTGGCTGCACCGCGCCCAAGACCGGCTCCAGCGCCTCGTCTGGCAGGCCCCACCCGAGCGCGCCGGCGTGCACGAAGAGCGCCAGGCCCGCCACCCGGGCCCCCACCACCGGCGCCCACAGCGCCACCGCCAACGAGAGGACGCGTCCGATCAGCGGCACCGGCAGCGCCTCCACCAGCGCCGCGACGCCGAGCGACAGCCCGAACAGCACGGCCAGCAGGCCGAAGGTCGCGGTGTACAGGAACCAGTCCCGCCCCAGCCGCAGCGAGGAGGTGACGATGGCCACCGGGTTCAAGAGCGTGAGGAGGCCCGCGCTCGTCGCCGCCGCGAGGAAGGCCATCGGCACCCAGGCGCCGCCGAGCGCCACCAGCGCCGCGATGGCCCAAAGGCTCGCCCCGCCGCGCCCCACCACGACGAGGTACAGCGCCGCCGGCGCCCACAGCGGCAGGAAGACGAGGAACAGCCGCGCCAGAGGCATCAGCACGCCCTGTAAGACGTCGAGGAACTCCGCCGGCTCGACGTGGCTCTGGCCGCGACCGGTCGCTCGCACCGTCGTGAAGAGCGTGAGCACGACCGCCGGCAGCGCGATGGCCATGAACGCGACTTGCAGGTAGCTCGCCAGGGTCAGCACCACCACCAGCCCGCCCCAGACGGCGAGCCCGTCCACCGTGACCAGCCAGCGGAAGGCGCCGGGAATGCGCTCGGCCAACGACGCCGCCGCGCCCCGCGGCCTCAGCAGCGCGTCGGCCATGCCCGAGCACTTCGTGCAGCCCGGGAACTCCGAGGGGTACACCTGCTTCACCGTGGCGCAGTCGGGGCAGAGCAGGGCGCCGCACTCCCGGCAGCGCCACCCCGCGGCCGCCCGATGCTGCTCGCAGGTCTCTGCGCTCATCGGCTGGTCTTGATGTCCGGAGGCTTCACCGGCGCAATCACCTTCGCCACCCGCCGCTTGAGCACGAGCGAGAGCGCCGAGGGCGAATCCGCCGACAGCTTCAGCGTCTGCGCCTCGAAGCCGTCCTTCGCCACCCGCACCACCGCCGGCAGGCGCGCCTGCTCCACCCGCACCGACAGCGGCGTCTGGCCCACCTTCTCACCCGAGACCTCGACCTCCGCGCCCGCGGGCTCGGTGGCCAGCGCCACCACCAGCGGCTCGGGCCTGGCCGGCTCCACCGCCACCGCCGGCCCGGCGTCCGCCACCGGCGCGACCGGCATCACCGTCGTCGGCTGAGTGGGCTCCGGCTTCGGGGTGGTGACGAGCTTCCACACCACCCCGGCCGCCACCGCGAGCACCACGGCGAGGCCGGCGACGAGGCCCACCCGCGAGCCTCGGCCCGACGTGACGACCTCGGTCAGGCGCGGCGCCGAGTCCGCCGGTTTGTCCACGTGGCCCGGGCGCCCGACCGCCGTGGGCGCGCTCTGCCGCTCTTGCGCCGTGCCGCCCACCTCCAGGCCGGTCATGCCGCTGTCGTCCTCGAGGTTGCGCGGGTCGGTCTCCAGCTCGATGCGCTCCGCGTACAGGCCGCGCATGAACTCCTCGAGGTTCGCGCTGCTGGTGGGGATCGCGTTCGAGAGCGCGTAGTCCTCCAGCGCCTTCCGGAACGCCGCCGCGTCGGGGTAGCGGTCCTTCGGGTCCTTCGCCAGCGCCTTCAGCACCAAAGCGTCGAGGCCCGCCGGCAGGCTGGGCGTCAGCGTCGAGGGCGGCACCACCTCGCAGGCCTTCACCAGCCGCTGCGACATCAGGTCGTTCTCGCCCTTGAAGAGCCGCTTCTCGGTGAGCAGCTCCCACAGGACGATGCCCAGCGCGAAGACGTCGCTGCGCCCGTCCAGCTCCAGGCCGTCCGCCTGCTCCGGCGACATGTAGGGGAACTTGCCCTTGAGGATGCCGGTGGCCGTGTGCTGCGCCCGCCCCGCCGCCTTGGCCACGCCGAAGTCGATGAGCTTCACCGAGCCGTCGAAGCCCACCAGGATGTTCTGCGGGCTCACGTCGCGGTGCACGAGGTTGAGCGGCTGACCCTTCGAGTCGCGGGCCTTGTGCGCGAAGTCGAGGCCGGCCGCCGCGTCGGCGATCACGCGCAGGACGAGCCCGAGCGGCAGCGGCGCTCCCACCGCCCTCGAGCGCTTGTCGACGCGGCGCACGTCCTCCCCGGCCACGTACTCCATCTCCAGGTAGTGGACGCCGCGCTCTTCGCCGAACTCGTTGATGCGCGCGATGTTCGGGTGATCGAGGCGCATCGCGATCTTCGCCTCGTCGACGAACATGGCGAAGAACTCATCGTCCTCCACCAGGTGCGGAAGGATGCGCTTGATGACGACGAGCTTCTCGAAACCCTCGGCCCCCTTCTTCGCGAGCAGCACCTGCCCCATGCCGCCTTGGGCGATCTTCCGAAGCAGCATGTAGCGGCCAAAGGGGATCGCCACGAACGCGCACCTTAGCGCCTTTGCCCGACGTCCCCCCACGCCAATCGGTTCCGCAAACGGGCGGGTTTCTTCGCCTTCCCACGTCTCGGAGCGCAGACCGTCGTCTTGGGACCCGGAGGGCCGCGGCAGGACATTCGGCTCGGGTTTCGGGCGGTTGCAGGGTGGCACTCGCCTCGCACCGGGCGCGCGACTCCCAAGGAGACGTCATGACCCACTCGAAGCCTCGCTCCCTCTCGTTCCCCCTCGTCGCTCTGCTGGTCGCCTGCGGCGGCAGCGCTCCCGAGGTGCAGCGCTGCGCCAAGACCGCGTGCGCCAAGGGCACCCGCTGCGACCTCGCCACCGAGCTGTGCGTGCAGGACGTGGGGCCCACCGTGAACCTGGTGCCCGTCTTTGGGGTGGTGACGACGCCCACGGTCCAGGTGAAGGGCTCCGTCTCCGACGACACCGCGGTCAAGCTCGTCCAGGTCCAGCGCGGCGCGGAGTGGAGCGAGGTGCCGTTCGCCGACGGTCGCTTCTCGGTGAGCGCCGACGTGGGCCTCCACGACTCGGAGACCGCGAGCGTGGTGGTGCGCGCCTTCGACTCGCTCGATCAGCAAGGCAGCGCGACGCTCGAGCTGATGGTCGACGACGTCGGACCGGCCATCGAGGCCTTCTCCACGGCGGACGGCGGCCTGAGCGGCGCGACCCTGGCCCTCGCCGGCCGGGTGCACGACCGCTCGGGGCCGGTCGTGTCCTTCACCGCCGCGCTGCCGGGCGGTGAGCCCAAGCCGGTGGCCATCGCGGACGATGGGACGTTCTCGCTGAGCCTCGACGCGCCGTCGGGGCTCGACTCGGCCGGCTACGTCGTGACCTTCGAGGCCACCGACGTCCACGCCAACGCCTCGACGCTCGCCCTGCCGCTGCTGGTGGACTCGGTGGCGCCGACCGGCACCATCGATGGGCCGGCGGAGAACACAGTCGTCTGCGACTCGATCGTGGTGCGTGGCACCGTTCAGGACACCGCGGGGGTGGGCGCGGTGCGGGTGCGAGGCGCCGCCGGGTGGGTCGACGCGACGGTGAGCGGCTCGAGCTGGAGCGCTCCGACGAGCCTGCCCCCTGGCGACAACGTCCCTACGACCATCGAGGTCGAGCTCGTCGACACGGCGGGGAACGTCGCGACGCTGACCCGGCACGTGGTCGTGGACACGGTCGCGCCGGCGATCAGCTTCGACGCTCCCGGCCCGAACACCACGCTCAGCGCTCCGGTTTCGCCGGTGGTGCTGACCGCCGCCGACGGTCCCGGCACCGTCGAGTCCGTGCAAGTCCGGTTGAACGGGGTCGCCCTCTACGCCACCGGCGGCAGCTCGACGTCGTGGGCGGCGAACCTGCCGATCCCCCACGAAGATCACGTCCAGGAAACCCTCGAGGCCATCGCGACCGACAGGGCGGGGAACTCCACCATCGTCACCCGCAGGGTGTGGATCGACAACGTCCCTCCGGTCTTGGCCATCACGTCGCCGGCGGCCGGCGCGCTCCTCAAGGCAAGCGACTTCGCGAACACCAACGACGTGGTGGTGACCTTCACGGTGTCCGATGGCGACCCGCTCGTGAACGTCACCGTCGACGGCGCCCCCGCGGGGTTCGGTTCGTTGGCCGCGCTGGTGCCCACGAGCCCCACGGACAACGGAGTGACGAAGACCGTCACCGTCGTCGCGACCGATCCGTCGGGAAACTCCGCGACCCGGCAGATCTCATTCACCGTCGACCGGGTGGTCCCCCAGGTGGTCATCCAGAGCCCGGTGGCTGGGGCGCTCCTCGGCGGACCGAAGGTGGTCGATGGCACGGCCACCATCGCGGCGCACGACGGGCTCAAGAACGTCGCCGCCTTGAGCATGACCTTCGACGGCGCGTCGATCGTCACCTCGCCCGGCTCGTCCCCCGGGCTCTTCACCGCGACGTTCCCTTTGCCGTACGTCGACTACGTCTCCAAGACCATTCGGGTGACCGCGAGTGACGCCGCCGGAAACGTCGGTTCCGCGAGCGTGGCAGTCGTCGTCGATCGAATCGCCCCCAGGATCGTCGTCACCTCCCCTGCCGCGAACGCGAGGCTCAACGCGTCGTACTTCCAGTGGACCGACCGTGTCCCCGTCTCTTGGACCGTCACTGACGCGGACCCGGCTGCTGGAACGATCTGGTTCAACAACGGCGCGGCGGGCAACTCGGTTCGCACCGGGACCGTCACGACCAGCCTGAGCGACAACCCGAAGTCGTACTCGCCCCGTATTGATGCCTGCGATTCAGCCGGGAACGCGAGCACCGTGTTCGCGACGTTCTCCGTCGACAGGGTTCTCCCGACGGTCGTGGACCACAACGTCGGCGCCCGTGACACGAACGTCGAGCCGCGCGTCGCCTGGTACACCTTCAGCGAGCCCGTGATGGAGGACGTGCCCTTCACCTTCACCACCAGCCGGGGGCCAGTGCGGCC
Source organism: Archangiaceae bacterium (assembly GCA_037443525.1). Lineage (GTDB taxonomy): Bacteria > Myxococcota > Myxococcia > Myxococcales > Myxococcaceae > JBBIOE01. The sequence continues at coordinate 31,014 of JBBIOE010000067.1, forward strand.
GGGGTCCTGGAACGCCTCGCACACCACCTTCACCTCGGGCTTCTTCGATCCCGACGCGGTGGTGTCGACCACCATACAGAGCATCCACGACGCCTCCGGCAACCCATTGGTCCTCGCGGGGTCGAAGGTCGGCGACGTCTCGTTCCACGTCGCGGTGACGGCGCCGAACGGCACGCTGGCCACCGGCGTCGCGAGCTACGACATCGCCTCGGACGCGAACGGCGTTCCGACGGTCGCCGTGCGCTACGCCGGCGGGGACGTGGAGGCCTTCACCTTCTCGCCCGCCACCGGGCTCCGTGAGCCCACGCCGGTGCTGGCGCGGACGGCGCGGCCGTACCTCCAGGAGCTGCGGGCCGTCGCGAGCCTCAAGCTGGGCGCCGACGCGACCACGCCGACGCGGATCAGCGGGGTGACGACCTACTCCTGCGTGCCGCCGGCGTGCGCGACCGCCCTCGAGCAGGACCGGAAGCTCTTCGTCGGCGGGGTCGAGGTGCCCGGGCTCTCCACCACGGGCGTCACCCCGGTGGCCCTCGAGATTCCCGACACGCGCTGGGCACTGCCCGACGGCACCGGCGACTACGGCCTCATCGACAACGCGCTCTTCCAGCGCGGCTCGACGCAACTCTCCCTCGGCGTGCAGGCGCTGGGCTCGGTGTCGGCGCCCAAGCGCTGGGCCGCCTTCACCTACGGCCCAAACGGCGTGAAGTTCACCCACGTCGATCAGCTCCTCTCGATATCGACTCCGGCGATCAACGTCGTGACCCAAACCGTCACCACCACCGCGTCGCCGGCCAACGTGACCTTCGCCCTCGACCAGCTCAGCAACTGCCTCTCGGTCGCCGTGGGCAGCGCGCTGTTCGAGTACCCGGCAGGGCACACCTGTGTGTCCGCCGGGTGCCCGCTCGTCGCGCCGGTGAACACGATGAACGTCGGCCCCGAGTTGCGTGTGGCGCCGTTCTCATCGAGCACGGCCGAGCGCGGCCTGCTCGTCCTCACGCACGACGCGAACGGCACCATGCTGCGGAAGCAGAAGGCGACCCCAACCTGCGACGCGCCGATGGTCGACGTCACCGTGCCCGCGCTCACGCTCGCTGGCACCGACTTCCGCCCCGTTCAGCTCGGGAACAAGCCGGCCATCGCGTACCTCGACCCGTCGGCGAACCTGAAGGTCTACGTCCCGTGAGCGCCGCGACGCCGCGGAGGCTGGTCGTCGCGGTGGTGCTCGCTGTCGCGACCGGCGCCTTCGCCAAGCCTCCGCCCGCCCCTGGACTCACGCCGGAGCGAGGCGCGCTCACTGGCGCGGGCATCGTCCTGGCTGGGGTGAGCGTTCTCTCGCTCGGACTCGTCGCCCACGAGGAGCTCGTCCTCGCCGACTCGAACCGCAGGCTGAACGGCTACCTCCCGTCGCCCCGCTCTGCACCCTCCGCCGCCAACGCCCCCATCGTCAGCCTCCTCGAGCGCCGGCGCGAAGGCGCCCAGGCCTGGGTGCTGCCCTTCGCGCTGGTCTCGGCCGCAGCCGCCCTCGCCGGCGTGGTCTGCATCGCGCTCGACGGCTCCGGCCCCGTCCACCCGGCGGTCGCGTTCGCTCCGGGCGGCGCGTCGTTCGGGCTCGCGGGCACCTTCTGACGGCGGGGCCGATCTCGTCGTTGCGCGTCAGTCGCGTTGGCCCGAACCACGCTCCCTCCTGGGCGCCTCCCCCTCCGCGCTTGCGACCGCGCCCCGAGCCAATTACGCGGGGAGGATGGCCGAAAACTTCATCTTCACCATGCAGGACCTCCGCAAGGTGCGCGGCGGGAAGGAAATCCTGAAGGGCATCTACCTGTCCTTCTTTCCAGGCGCGAAGATCGGCGTCATCGGGCCCAA
>JBBIOE010000068.1:0-32734 GCA_037443525.1 Archangiaceae bacterium
ACCTGGTGCTCGAGCCCGGCGCCGACGAGGCCGCCGCGCGGGCCGGCATCACCCGGGCGCTCGCCGCGGCGCACGTGGCGGCGGAGGCACCCGAGCGCGTGCCGCCCACCCTGGAGGACATCTTCCTGCAGGTGATTCAGGGGAGCGCGCGATGAACGTCGGCACCGTGGCGGTGAAGGAGCTGCGGCAGGTGATGCGAGACCCGCGCACGATGCTCGTCATCCTCGGCATGCCGGCGCTGCTCTTGCTCTTCTACGGCTACGTCCTCTCGTTCGACGTCAAGCACGTCGGCTTGGCGGTGCTCGATCGCGACCACACGCCGCAGTCGCGCTCGCTGGTCGAGACGCTCTGCTCGCAGGAGTACTTCGACCTCATCGAGGAGCTGAAGGCCGAGAGCGAGGTGCTGCCCACGCTGGTCTCCGGCCGGGCCACCCTGGTGCTGGTCATCCCCCACGGCTTCGGCCAGGACACCACCACCGGGCAGGCGCCCGCGCTGCAGGCCCTCATCGACGGGAGCAACGCCACGATGGCGGAGACGGCCCAGGACTACGCCGAGGCCTTCGTCGCCTCGCACGGCGCCCGGCTGGAGACCCTGCGCGCCGCCGAGCCGGTGCCGCCGCCGCTCTCGATGCGGTTCCACGTGCTCTACAACCCCGACCTCTCGTCGACCCGCTTCCTCCTGCCCGGGCTGATGGGGTTCATCCTGATGATCACCTGCACCGTGGCCACCGCCCTCTCGGTGGTGCGGGAGCGGGAGACCGGCACGATGGAGCAGCTCTCTGTCTCGCCGCTGTCGCCGTGGGAGATCGTGGCCGGCAAGGCGATTCCCTACGGCGCGCTGGCAATGGTGGCGGCGGGGTTGGTGATGGGGGTGGCCCGCTTCGCCTTCGGGCTGCGCGTGGCCGGCGACCCCGCCTTCCTCGTCTTCCTCCTGGCGCTCTTCGTGGCCGGCGCGCAGGGCCTGGGCCTGCTCATCTCCACCATCACCTCGAGCCAGCAGGTCGCGTTTCAGGTCGCGACCTACGCCACCATGCTGCCGACGCTGCTCTTGTCCGGCTTCATCTTCCCCATCCGTTCGATGCCGGTGGCGCTGCAGGCGCTGACGACCATCGTGCCGGCGCGCTACTTCATCGTGGCCTTGCGGGGCGTAGTGCTCAAAGGCGTGGGCCCCGACGTGCTCTGGCCCCAGGTGCTGGCGCTGGTGGTCTTCACCTCGGTCACGCTCGGGCTCTCGGTGGTCCGCCTGCGTCGGGTGCGGCTGTGAGCGCGAGCGCGGGCGCGATCGCCTTCGCCGGGCTGGTGATGAAGGAGCTCCGCCAGGTGCGCTCGGATCCGCGCATCCTCCCGCTCCTGGTGGTGGCGCCGCTGGTGCAGCTCGTGGTCCTCGCCTACGCGGCCAACCTCGACGTGGCCACGGCCCGCGTGCTGGTGGTGGACCAGGACGGAAGCGCCGAGGCCCGGGAGATCGCCCAACGGCTTCCCAACACCGGCTCCTTCGAGATCTGGTCCACCACCGACGACCCCCGGCGCATCGACGACGCCCTGAACCGCGGCGACGCCGACGTGGCGCTGACGCTCCCGAAGGGCCTGGGGCGGACGCTCGGGCACGGCCGGCCCGCCACCGTGCAGCTCACCGTCGACGGCTCGGACTCCACCGCGGCGTCCATCGCGCTCGGTGCCGCCGGCGGCCTGACGCAGCGGCTGTCCCGCGAGTGGAGCCTCGTGCCGTCCCTGCCCATCGCCTCGGAGGCGGCGACGCAAAGGACGCCGGTCGAGCTCGTCTCGCGAGTCCTCTACAATCCTGATCTGCGCTCGCGCATCTTCATGGTGCCCGGCGTCCTGGCGATGGTGCTGCTGGTCGTCACCATGATCGCCACCTCGATGGCCATCGTGCGAGAGAAGGAGCTCGGCACCCTCGAGCAGTTGGTGGTGACGCCCATCTCCCGGACGGTGCTGCTGGCGGGGAAGCTGGTGCCCTTCCTGCTCTTCGGCCTCGTCGACTCGGTGGTGGTGCTGCTGGTCACCCGCTACTGGTTCGAGGTGCCGTTCGTGGGCAGCGTGGCGTTCCTCTTCGCGAACCTGGCGCCCTACCTCGCCAGTACGCTCGGGCTTGGGCTGCTCGTGAGCACCGTCTCGCGCACGCAGCAGCAGGCGATGATGACCGCGCTCTTCCTGGTGATGATGCCGATGCTCTACCTATCGGGCTTCGTCTTCCCGGTGGAGAGCATGCCGGCGGTCGTCCGGCCCCTGACGGAGATCGTGCCCCTGCGGCACTTCCTGGTCATCCTTCGCGGGGTGATGCTCAAGGGCGCGGGGCTTACGGCGCTGTGGCCTTCGGTCGTGAAGCTCTGGCTCATCGGCCTGGTCACCTTCGCGGCCGCGGTGGCGCTGTTCCAGAAGCGGGCGCGGTGATTCCGGTCGAGGATCGATCAACGAGTGGGCGGAGAGGTCCGTCGCCCGGTCTGGTCGGGACGGTGAACCCAGACGTTCGTTGCAGACATGACAGTATCAGACGTGTTTATTGTGGTGATGACGTTGTTACTACAAGTGTTTTGAAAACCGACCCGGCCCGGGCGGGGTCTTTCCGTTGAGGGTGGAAGGGCGTGGATCAGCGCAGAAGAAGCAGCCTCGAGCAGGGCGGGTCCGGTGGGCCGGTGAGCGCCGTGCTTCGAGCGGGAAGCGCCTCGACTCCGCGGCGATGGATCCGCACGGTCCGGCACCTCGACCGGAGCTCTGGTCTGCAGCGGGAGCACCATCCAGGGAGTGCCATCGTCCGGGGTCGAGAAGCTGCTCGCCGGTGGCATGGCGCGGGGGGCTCAGCACCGACCGCCCCTTCTCGGAGCGGCTTCTCCCTCGGCTGATCCGCGCGCATTCCACTCGCGCTGAACCACCACCCCGGGCCGGGTCGGTTTTCAAATATGTTGCAAGGGTAACGTTATCATTACGATAAACACATATCTCACTGTCTCTTCTACAACTCTCATCTCCACCCTGAGCACCTCACCGAGCCCTCGGGTCGACGTCGGAGCGAGACCGAAGGTCCCCTCTGATCCCCCGGTCGTCCGCCGCGGCTCGCCGACCTCAGCCCCGCTGCCGCATCGACAACAGCGCCCGCAGGCCCGGCGACACCTCGAGCAGCTCGATGCCCATCCGATGCCAGAGGGAGGTCATCGGGTTCCCCAGCACCACCCACGCCACCCGCCCGCTCCAGTTGAGCTCCTTCGTTCCGTGGAGCACGAAGCCGCTCACCCTGGCGCCCTGGGGCAGCACGGTCGTCGTCTCGAGGCAGAACCCCTGGTCGGAGATGTCCGCGCTCAAGGCCGCCCTGCGCCCGATGGAGACCGGAAGCCGCATCGCCACCCGTTTCGTTCGTCGCTGGCTCATGCCTGGAACGCTTGCACGAGGAGCGCCGCCGGCAAGTTCGTCACCTCACGCCCGTCAGCCGAGCCCGCGCGCCAAATGCGCCCACCCGTCGGCCAACACGCGCGGCAGGAACACCGTGCGCAAGACGAAGTCGACGAGCGCCTTCGGCGACTGCGCCGCCACGGACAGGCTGCGGGTGAGCGCCCGCCGGCGCACCGCCGCCTCCTTCTCCAGCACCGCCGCCGAGAAGAGCGCCAGGGCCTTCGGCACTGGCTCCACCACCGTGTCGCTCACCACCCGCAACACGTCGAACGGAATGCCCGCGTCGTAGGCGAGGCTCCCCAGCGCCGCCGACTCCATGTCCACCGCCACGCCGGCCTGCGCCTCGTCCTCGGGGCCGTGCACCAGGTCCACCGTCACGAACGCCGCGCTCCGCGCCGGCAGGGGCACCTTCATCAGCGCGCCGTCGAGGAGACCGCTCACCGGCACGTCCAGCGAGCCGTGCATCAGAGAGCTCGCGAACAGCCACGTCCCGAGCCCCACCGACTCGTCGCGCGAGCCCGCGAAGCCCGAGGAGATGAGCCAGCGGGGACGGGGGCTCGCCGAGAGCCGCCGCCTCAGGGCGTCCGCCGCCGCCACCACGCCCATGCCCGTCTGCAGCACCTCCACCGCGTCGCTCTTCGCCTGGCGCGCCCCGGCGCGGCAGGCCCGCGCCTCGATGCCCGTCGCCGCGCACACCAACACCGGTCCGAGCGCGCTCATGTGGCGCCTCCTCTTCGGGTCGCTGGCACGAGCCCCCCCATCGCCGCGCCGCACGCCAGCAGGGTCACCGCGCTCACCAACAGGCTCGCCACCAGCAAGGTCCACTGGCCGAGCCACGCCGTCACCACCAGGTTGAAGCCGAGGACGCCCGCGTACACGCCGAGCGCGGCGAGCGCGCGCGACCTGGTGAGCTCCTGCCACCGCTGCTCGCGCACCACGCCGAGCCGGCTCAGCCCCTGGAACGCCAGCACCGTCACCGCGCCCACGAACCACCAGCCGAGGAAGTTCGTCAGCGGCACCCCGAAGTACGGGCCCCCGTGCGGGTAGAAGTAGATGCGGCCCAGGAACCACCGGTCGCCGAGCAGGGTCACCGGGTCGATGACCACGTCGAGCAGCATCATCAGCCCGCCGCCCAACACCGCCGTGCCCGGAGCGAGCAGCGCCCGGCTCGGCTCCAGGGGGCTCCTCACCGCCGCCGCCACCACCCAGCTGAAGTACGACAGGAACACGAAGGACAGCGAGTCCCAGAAGGGGACGTTGGCGATCCACAGCTCCTGGTCGCGCGTCCCGTCGACGTAGACGTAGTGGCCGAACGGGAACCCCTGGTGCGTCGAGTTGTACTCGCTCCCGAAGGCCACGAGCCACGCCACCACGCCGAAGGTCAGGGTCGCGCGAACCCCGAGGTGCTTGAGCGCGAACCACAAGAAGCAGGCGAAGAACGCCCACACGTACGGCCGGTGCACCATCGTGCCGAAGAGCAGCCGCCCGAAGTCGAGCGCCGCGCTCACGCCGCCCTCGCGGCCTGGAGGTAGCGCCCCAGCGCCATCATCGGGAAGTAGTGCCGGTACAGGTGGTAGCGGAGGAAGAAGTGGTTGGGGAAGCCCGTGCCAGTGGGGTGCGTCTCGTTCCAGGTCGAGCCCCGCGGCTCCGGCACCGGCACGCCGCCCTCCTTCGCGCCCACGGGCCTCGCCTCGAGCTGGTGCTCCACCAGCCAGGCCACCCCGCGCTCGATGGCCGGGTCGGAAGCCGGGCGGAAGGCCAACAGCCCCATCAGCGCCCAGGCCGTCTGCGACGCCGTCGGCTCGCCCCGCCCCATCCACCGCTTCTCCGCGTACGACGACAGGCTCTCGCCCCAGCCGCCGCTCGGGCTCTGCACGTGCTCCAGCCACGCCAGCGCCCGCATGACCATCGGGTCGTGCGCGCTTACGCCCAGCCGCGAGAGCCCGCACAGCACGTTGCTGGTGCCGTAGACGTAGTTCACGCCCCAGCGCCCGAACCACGAGCCCTGCGTCTCCTGGGTGGCCCGCAGGTAGCGAATGCCGCGCGCGCACGAGCCCTCGAGCCGATCCACCAGCGCCGCCGGGAGCTTCTCCGCCGCCACCTGGAGCAGGAGCCCGAAGGACTCCAGCACCCGGCCCGCCACGTCGGGCGAGCTCGGGTCGCACAAGGAGTCCATGTCCGAGAAGGGAATCTGGTTGAGGAACAGCTTGTCGTTGTCCACGTCGAAGGCCGCCCAGCCGCCGTCCTTGTTCTGCATGCCGAGCATCCACTCCACCGCCCGCCCGACGACGGCGCTGGTGGCCGACCCCGGGTCCTGCTTGAGCAGCGCCAGCAGCACCGCGGCGGTGTCGTCGACGTCCGGGTACCAGGTGTCGAAGTACTCGAAGGACCAGCCGCCGGAGACCAGGTCCGGCCGGTAGATCTTCCAGTCGCCGTAGTCCACGCGCACCTGCCGGTCGGCCACCCAGCGCATCGCGTCCTTGAGCCGCTGGGCGTCGGGCGGCGTGCCCGAGTCGACGAGGGAGATGGTCGACAGCACCGTGTCCCACACCGGCGAGACGCAGGCCTGAATGCGGTAGCCGCCGGCGTCGTCCTCCCAGGCGAAGTTGTGAATCGCGGCCACTCCCTTCGAGACCTGCATCGACTCCGGCCCGTAGCCCTGGAGCCTCAGCGCGATGACGCCGTTGACCATCGGCGGGAAGATGCCGCCCCAGTCGCCCGAGCTCTCCTGGCGCGAGAGCACGTAGGCCGTGCAGCGCTCGAGCGCGAAGCGGCGCAGGGGCTCGAGCCGCACCTTCTCGTAGCGCGTCAGCAGCGCGTGGGCCGCGCCGAACAGGGCCCGCCAGCCCAGCCCGTCCTCCTTCACCAGGGTGGTGAGCGGCGGCGCCGACGGCAGCTTCTTGTGGCCGGGGTCGAGCCAGAGCGCGTCGAGCCAGTCGTTGTCCTCGTGGCGCCCGTTGGGCAAGGCGAAGATCGGCCGGTGGTGGAAGATGATGAACAAGGGCACCATGGTGCAGCGCGCCCAGCTCGAGAGGGCGAACACGTTCACCGGCGACGCGGGCGGCAAGAGCATGAACTCCGGAGGGATGGCCGGCACCGCGCTCCAGGGAAACAGCCCGAACATGGCGAAGAAGATGCGGGTGAAGACGCGCATCGTCTCCAGGCCGCCGTTGCGCCTCACGAAGCGGGTGGCGGCATGAAGGGCCGGGTGCTCCGGCGCGAGCCCCAAGATGCGCAAGGCCAGCACCACCTCGGCGGTGGTGGAGACGTCGCCGTCCCAGTGCCTTGCGATGCCCCAGCTCCCGTCGGCGTTCTGGGTGGAGAGCAGGTGCTGGACCAGCGCCTCCCGCCGCGCCGTGAGGTCGAGGCCCGAGATCTGCGCCAGGAAGACGTACTCCGCGGTGATGGTGGGGTTCGACTCCAGCTCCGCGCACCAGCGCCCGTCCTCCCGCTGCTGCGAGGCCAAGAACTCGCTGCCGCGCCGCACCGCCTCGCCGGCCAGGGCGATGAGCCCCTCGGCCGACCGCGTCGAGCCCCGTTTCGGGAGGCTGGGAGCTGGCGCCGTCATGATTCACCCCCTCGCGCTAGAGGCTCGACTTGAACGCCTTCATCATCTTGGGCACCGACGACAGGGAATCGTTCACCGCGGTCGGCTCGTAGCCGCAGCTCACCATGCAGTTCGCGCACTTCGGGTGCCGGCCGGTGCCGTAGCGGTCCCAGTCGGTGTCCTCCATCAGCTCCTTGAAGCTCTTGGCGTAGCCGCCCGCGCTCATCAGGTAGCAGGGCCGCTGCCAGCCCAAGATGCTGAAGTTCGGGCTCCCCCAGGGCGTGCACTGGTACTCGCGCTTGCCCTCCAGGAACTCGAGGAAGAAGGGCGAGAGGTTGAACGTCCACTTCTTCTTGCCCTCGCGCATGGGCCGGAGCGCCTCGCGGAACATCTCCTTGGTCTTCTCCCGCTCGAGGAAGATGTCCTGCTGGGGCGCCTTCTCGTAGCTGTAGCCCGGCGAGATGACCATGCCGTCCACGCCCAGGCCCATCACCTCGTCGAAGAAGGCGTGCAGGTCCTCCGGCTTGTGACCCCGGAAGACGGTGGTGTTGGTGGTCACCCGGAAGCCGCGCCGCTTCGCCTCCTTGATGGCCGCGACCGCCTTGTCGAAGGTCCCCTTGCGATCGACGCAGTGGTCGTGGTGCTCGCGCAGGCCGTCGAGGTGCACGCTGAACGAGAGGTAGTCGTTCGGGTGGAACTGATCGATCTTCTTCTCGAGCAGAATGGCGTTGGTGCAGAGGTAGACGAACTTCTTGCGGTCGGTGAGGCCGTAGACGATGTCGCGAATCTGCGGGTGAATCAGCGGCTCGCCGCCGGCCACGCTCACCACCGGCGCGCCGCACTCCTCGGCCGCCGCGAAGCACTGCTCGGGGCTCAGCACCCGCTTCAGCGTCTCCTCGGGGTGCTGAATCTTCCCGCAGCCGACGCACTCCAGGTTGCAGCGAAACAACGGCTCCAGCATCAGCACCAACGGGTAGCGCTTGTTGCCCTTCAGCTTCTGCTTGACGATGTACGCGGCCACCGAGGCGGCCTGCTTCGCGGAAAGTGCCATGGGTGCGCCTCAATCAATGCTGTGGATGCCAAGGTGCGTGCGCCAACCGCTCCGAGCCCGTGCCCGAGCCCGAGAAGTATCCAGATCGCTCGAACCACTCGATTGCATCCGCCGCGCCGGTCACCACCGGGGTCTGGGGCAGCCCCAGCTCCTCCACCGCCTTGCTGGAGTCGAAGAACATGAAGTGCCTGGCCATTCTCACGGCCTCGAGCGGCACCTTCGGCGGCCGGCGCGAGAGCGAGGAGAAGCCGGTGTCCAGCGCGCCCAAGAGCATCGCCAGCGAGTAGGGCAGCCTGAAGCGCGGCGGCTGCCTCCCCGTCAGCTTCCCGAGGAGGGTGAGGAACTCCAGCATCGACAGGTTCTCGTGCCCGAGAATGTAGCGCTGCCCGATGCGCCCCTTGTTCGCCGCCAACAGGTGCCCGTTCGCCACGTCTCGCACGTGCACGAAGTTGAGGCCCGTGCGCAGGTACGCGGGCATGCGGCCGGTGACGAAGTTCACGATGATCTGCCCGGTGGGCGTCGGCTTCCGGTCGAAGGCGCCGATGGGCGTGCTCGGGTTCACCACCACCGCCGGTAGCCCGCGCTTCACCGCGTCGAGCACCACGTTCTCCGCCAACAGCTTCGAGCGCTTGTAGTGGCTCGTGAACTGGTCCTCCAGCAGCGGCGTCTCCTCGTCGCACAGCTGCGGCGCGCCGGACAGCCCGATGGTGCCCACCGTCGAGGTGTGCACGAAGCGACGCACCCCGTGCTTGAGCGCCGCCTCGGTGAGGTGGCGCGTGCCCTCGACGTTGCTCTGGTACAGCTCCTGGGTGTCGCGCGCCCAGAAGCGGTAGTCGGCCGCCACGTGGAACACGTCGTCGCAGCCGCGCACCGCCGCCAGCACCCGCTCGGCGTCGCGCAGGTCGCCCTGCACCAGCTCCACCTCCTCAGGCACGTTCCCCAGGTCCGAGCTCTCCCGCACCAGCGCGCGCACCTCTCGCCCCGCCTCCAAGAGCGCTCGCGCGACGTGGGCCCCCACGAAGCCCGACACGCCCGTCACCAGGACTCGCGTCATGGCGTGCCTCCCCCTCGGCGCTGTGGCTCGACGTTGATGCCCGTCATCTCGGGGAGTCGCACGGTGCGCTCCTTTCGGTGGCTCTGGGGGAAGGTGGGAGCAAGGACCACGCCCCGCCAGAGGCCTTCCGCCACGCCGCCTTTCGTTCGCCCGGGCGCAGCTCTTGCCGGCGCGAAAAGGCGTGGAAGCCGGCGCCGCCGGGCTTGTTGTCTTCTGACGGGCCCGGTACGAGCGGGCCGATGAGAACGCACCTCGGCGCCGTCGTCTGTGTCTTGTCCCTCCTCGCCTGCGGCGGCCCTCCGCCGAGCCCCGACGCCGGACCCTCGGAGGACGGCGGCCTCGACGCCGACGCCGGCGCGCGCCTCCTCGCGCTCGAGCCCGGCGAGGTGGCCGAGCTCTCCCTCGCCGAGGGGCTCGCGGGCGCGCGGCTCGCCACGCCGCTGGGCACCGAGCGCTTCGTGGTGGTGCTGGCGTCGACGCGCTTCGACACCCTCGGCACCACCGACGCCTACGCCGTCAACGTCGGTGCGGACCTGGGCACCGGGCCGAGCACCCCCGTCACCGGCTGCGCGCTCGACAGCTCACCCTTTGGCAGCACGCCTCCGCCCGCGGAGACTCCGCCCCAGGGCCACGCGCCCGACGCCGGCACCCTTCGCACCCTGGTGATGCAGACCTCCACCGGCACCGAGACCATCACCGTGCAGGCCATCAAGAGCGGCGCCTCGGCGGTGGTGTGGGCCGACGTGACGCCCGCGCACCCCGCCGCCCTCGACGCCGGCTTCGTCGACCAGTTCCTCCAGGACTTCGAGACCACCATCCTGCCCCGCGAGCGCGCGCTCTTCGGCGTGGAGTCGGACCTCGACGGCGACGGCCACGTGGGCCTGGTCTTCACGCCGCTCACCCACCAGACCGCGGTGGCCTTCTTCACCCAGTGCGACCTCCAGCGGTTCCCCGGCTGCCCGCCCGGGAACGCCGGCGAGTACCTCTACCTCACCCCGCCCAGCGCCATCGCCCCGCCCTACAACACCCCCAACGCCATCAAGGAGATCCTCTCCCACGAGTGCTCGCACCTGGTGCACTTCAACCGCAAGGTGTTGAGGAACGGCCTCACCTCGTGGCCCGACAGCTCGTACCTCGACGAGGGCGTGGGCGCCTTCGCCCAGGACGCGGTGGGCCCCCAGGCCGGGAACCTCTACGTCGCCAAGGCCGGCCTCGACGGCATCGACTCGTTCTCGCTCTCCGACGTCCTGGTCGACGACGTGCCCTACGACACCTCGCGCGACGGCCTGTTGCGCGGCGGCAGCTACCTCTTCATGCGCTGGCTCTACGACCGCGCCGGCGGCGACGAGCTCGACGCCTCCCACGCCATCGTCGGCAAGGGCGGCCCCGCCTTCCTGCGCGCGGTGCTCGACGCCAGGAAGTCCGTCGCCGCGCAGCTCGTCGAGGCCAGCGGCCACTCGCACGCCGACCTCGCCCTCGACTTCTTCACCGCCCTGGCCCTGAGCAACCAGGACGCGAACGGCGGCGTCGCGCCGAAGAACGCCTGCTTCGCCTACCGGCCCGCCACCGTCGACCCCGCGTGGAATCGTCAACGGGGCGCGAACCTGTACGCGCAGTTCAGCTCCAAGATGACCGGCCCCGCCACCCAGCCCGCCGCCTCCGCCGACGGAGAGCTCAAAGGCGGCGGCGTCGAGTACCTCGTCCTCGACGCCACCAGCGCGCCAGAGCTGCCCTTCACCGTGCAGCTCGCCCCCGGCGCCCAGGCCCGGGTGCGCGTCGCCCGCTGGCGCTGACCCCGAGGCATCGCGCCACGCTCCCGCCCAACCGTGGGCTGCACGCGCTGCGCGTGAGCGGCGTCCGACGCATTGGGTTTTCAACAGTTTCCACAACCCCCTGCGATGCCGAGGTGGCCCGCGTTTTCCCAAGGCTTTCCCACAGCTCTTCCACAGCCAGGTGCGCACGCTTTGCGGCGTGGCTCATTTCGTTCGCGTCCCCATTTCGCGGAATTCTCTTGCGGCATGCGGCGTGCTTGACGCCCCCCCGCCGCGGCCGGGCGCTCGTCCGGCTGGGTGGGGGGGACCGAGTCACATCGGGCCCAACGTTGAACGGAAGTGGTTCCATTCACACTGGAGAGCCTACGAACGTGACGATCGCGAACAAGGTGAGGAAGCATTCGGAGCTGGAGGGCAGGGACGAGCTCGAGCTGGGGCGCCGCATCGAGGTGCTGCGCGAGGCCGTGCGGGTGCGGGGCGGCACGGTGCTCGACATCCGCTGCTACGCCGACGACGGCGTCTCGCTGCACAAGGCCGAGATCCACTACCAGGTGCCGATGGTGCGCGACCCCGTGGTGGTGCGCAGCCCCGAGAGGCACCTGGGCGCGCCCGCCGAGCTGATGGGCCACATGCGCCGGCTCGCGGTCTTCCCCGAAACCCGCTTCGCCCTCTGACCGGGTCCACCCCCCGGTCATTCGCTCACACCCGATGGCGTCCACGTCGGCGGTGCCCTCCGGGGCCTCGTGGGGAGAGCACGCCGCGTTCTTCTTCTCGGGACGCGACGAGCTCTTCGAGCTGGTCGTGCCTTCGCTCACCGACGGCCTCCTGCACGGCGAGGACTGCCTGTGGGTCGCCGGCGCGGAGGACGACGTGCACCTCGCCCGGCGCGCGCTCATCGAGCGCGTGCCCGGGCTGCCGGCGCTCCTCCAGCGGGGGCAGCTCGAGGTGCTCACCTTCGCCGAGGCGCGCGAGCGGCCGTGGCTCGAGCGCCTCGACCTGGCGCTCGCCCGCGGGCGCGAGGGCCTGCGGGTGGCGGTCTCCTCCTTGGACCCCGAGGCGTCCTGCCCCGACGCCGAGGCCGGCCTCGACGCCCTGGTCGCCGGGCGGCGCGCGTCGGTGCTCTGCGGTCACCCCAGCGGCCGCGCCGGCCCCCAGGAGGTCGCCGCCGTCCTCACCCGGCACCACCACGCCTGGGTTCGCCGCGAGGGCCACTGGCACCGCCTCGCCGGCCGCGCCGCGCACGTCCCCAGCGAGCGGCTGGCCGGCGAGCACGACGCCCTCTCCCGCCTGCACCGCTTCACCTTGCGGCTCATCGGCGAGGAGTCGCTGCCGCTCATCTACCAGGCGCTCCTCGACGCCGGCCTCTCCCTGGCCGGGGCGCCCATGGGCACGGTGCACCGCTTCGACCCCGTCGCCTGCACGCTGGAGGTGGTGGCGCACCGCGGAGTGGACGCCGCGCTGCTGGCGCAGCTGTGCGCCTCGAGCCCCTTCTCACCCACCGAGCCCGACGCGCTGGTCGGGCGCGACCGCGTCTTCCTCGACGCCGCCAACGACGCCCGCTTCACCACCGACGCCGCTCGCGCCACGCTCCTCGACGAGGGCGTGAAGTCGGTGCTCGGGGTGTGGCTCGTGTCCCGCGACGGCGGGCCGCTGGGGCTCCTCTCGCTCTACTTCCGCGCCCCGCGGCACCTCGACGACGGCGCCTTGCGGGTCTTCGACCTGCTCGCCCGCCAGGCCGCCGACGTCATCGAGCGGCGGGAGCGCGAGCGCACCCTGGCCGAGACCCAGGCCACCCTGCAGAGCTTCTACGACAGCTCGCCCTTCATGATGGGCGTGCTCGAGCTCGACGGCGACCGGCTGGTGGTGGTGCACGGCAACCTCGCCACCGCCAGGCTCCACGGCGCCCCGGTCCCGGGCCTCGCCGGCCTCTCTTTCGACGCGCTCGGCTTCTCCACCCAGAACCAGCGGCTCTGGCTCGAGCAGTGCCGGACGGCCCGCAGCACCGCCGCGTCCACCCGCTTCGAGTTCGAGGTCCAGCAGTCCGGCCACGCCCTCTGGCTCGACGCCACCCTCTCGCCGCTGGAGCCCGGCGCCTCGGGACGGGAGCGCTTCAGCTACTTCGCCAGCGACATCACCGAGCGCAAGGCGCTCTACGAGACCCTGCACCTCACCGCCGAGACCAGCCGCCGGAGGGCCGACGAGTGGCGCCAGCTCATGGACGTGGCGCCCGTCGCCATCTGGGTGGCGCAGGACGCGTCGGGCGAGGCCATCACCAGGAACCAGGCGGCGCGCAGCCTCCACGACGCCGAGTCTCCGCTCACCTTCTCCCAGGACGGCCAGCGCCTCGCACCCGACGAGCACCCGCTCCAGCGCGCGGTGCAGACTGGCGAGAGCGCGCGCGGCATCGAGCTCGACGTGCACCTGCCGACCGGCCGGGTGGTCACCCTGGAGGGCAACGCCAGCCCGCTCTTCGACGAGCAGGGCAGGGTGCGCGGCGCCATCGCGGCCTTCGCCGACGTCACCCGGCGCAAGGAGATCGAGCGCGAGCTCCGCGACGCCGATCGCCACAAGAACGAGTTCCTGGCGCTGCTCTCCCACGAGCTGCGCAACCCCCTCGCGCCCATTCGCAACAGCCTGCACCTGCTCGAGCGCTCGGAGCTCGGGCGGGGCACCGCGCGGCGCGCCGTCGACGTGCTCCAGCGGCAGTCCAAGCTCCTCACCCGGCTGGTCGACGACCTCCTCGACGTGACCCGCGTCTCGCAGGGGCGCATCACCCTGCAGAAGAAGCCCCTCGAGCTGGGCGCGCTGGTCAAGACCGTCCTCGAGGACCACGCCGAGCAGTTCGCCGCCATGGGCGTCCGCCTCGAGGCCCAGCTCCCCCAGCGGCCGGTGGTGGTCGACGCCGACCCGAGCCGGCTCACCCAGGTCATCTCCAACCTGCTCTCCAACGCGGTGCGCTTCACCGCCCGCGGCGGCGTCACCCAGGTGACCGTGGTGGTGGAGAACGACGAGCAGGCGCTGCTCGCCGTGCGCGACGACGGGCAGGGCATCGCGCCCGACCTCCTGGCGAAGCTCTTCGAGCCCTTCGTGCAGGGCGAGGTGAAGCTCGACCGCGGCAAGGGCGGCCTGGGCCTCGGGCTCGCGCTGGTGAAGGGCCTGGTCGCGATGCACGGCGGCACCATCGAGGTGACCAGCGACGGCCCGGGCACCGGCGCGCGCTTTGCGGTGCGGCTGCCGCTCGCCAAGGGCGCCGCGGTCGAGGCGCCCCCCGCCGAGCCCGTGCTCGCCTCCCGCCGCCGGGTGCTGCTCATCGAGGACAACGCCGACGCCGCCGAGACCCTCCTCGAGGTGCTCAAGCTCTGGGGGCACGACGCCCTCCTGGCCCGCTCGGGCCCCGAGGGGCTGCGCCGCGCCAAGGAGCTGTCGCCCGAGGTGGTCATCTGCGACCTGGGCCTCCCCGGCATGGACGGCTTCACCGTGGCCCGCGGGCTCCGGGCCGAGCCGGCGCTGACGCAGGCGGTGCTGGTGGCGCTCAGCGGCTACGCGCTGCCCGCCGACGTGCAGCGCGCCATCGAGGCGGGCTTCGACCACCACTTCGCCAAGCCGCCCGACCTGGGCCGCCTCGCCACGCTTCTCGCTCAGCTTCCGGCTCCTCCCCCCAGCCTGTCCGGCGGGGACGCTCCTGCGCTCCGCGCCCCGATTTGAATGGGATTGAACGGAATCGCGCGCCGTCGCCGAACCTCCGCTACCATGCGCCCGTGGCGGAGGCGGCCGACGCGACGAAGTCCCCCTGGCGGATTCTCGTCGTCGACGACGAGCGGTCCGTTCACGCCGTGCTGGGCCGCCTGTTCCAGAAGATGGGCCATCCGATTCGCAGCGTGGAGTCGGGCCCCGACGCGATGGCGCTCCTCGGCGAGAGCTGGGACCTCTTCGTCATCGACAAGAACCTGCCCCAGGGCAACGGCATCGACACCGCGATCGCCTGCCGCAAGGCGCACCCGGAGGCCGTCATCGTGATGCTCACCGGCTTCGCGACCGCGGAGTCCGCGGCGGCGCTGGTGGGCATCGCCGACGAGTACATCACCAAGCCCTTCGAGCTCGACCACCTCAAGCAGACCGTCGAGGCGCTGATGGACCTGCGCCTCAAGGGACGGCAGGTTGGCGCCCTCGGAGCCGTCGCCGCTTCGCCCGCGAAGCCCTCGTCGCCCGGCGCCTCGCCATCGAGCAGCCCGTCTCCGTCGTCTCCGACCGCCGCGACGGCGCCGTCGCTGTCGGCCTCCAGCCCCTCTGGGCTTCGCGCCGCGCCGCCGTTCGCCACCATCACGCCGCGCCCCTCGTCTCCGTCCAGCGCCGCGGCGGCCCGGCCGGCGGCCCGCGCGGGTGGGACAGGCCCCAAGCTCCACATCGTGCTCACCGACGTACGCGACGAGGCCACGCTGCTGGGCGCCGCGCGCCTGGCCGGGCTGTTCGCGCGCTCCGGGCCGCTGCCCGACGACGGCCAGGCCGACGTGCTCATCCTCGACGGCAAGTCCGCCACCTTCGAGCTGCGCAAGACCGTCTGGTCCTGCCTGGCCGTGAACCCAGGCTTCCGGGTGGTGATGATCATGGAGCCCACCGCCCTGGGCGACAACACGGCGGCGGTCGCGCTCAAGGCGATGGCGCGGCTGCTGCGCCCGGTGAGTCCCGAGGCGGCGGCCGACCTGATGGTGAAGCTGAAGAAGGAGCGCTAGCGGCGCCGCACCGATTCTTCGGTCCCGTCGCGAGGCGAAGGAGACCGAGGCGAGCCTACCCGGCGCAGCGAATGAGACGTCCGCCGCGGCGGACGGCGGAACCCGTTCTCCGGCTCGGCCGCACGAACTGCGCGCTTCCGAGCGCGCGTGCGCCCGCACCGAGCCTCGTGTAGTGACTGGGAGTGCCGTCCCTCGACCAGCCCCCGCGCTTTCGCACGGTTCTTTCCGTGCAGCTCGGCCTCTTCGCGCTGGTGTTCGTGGCCGGCGTGGTGGGCTTCGCCATCGCCACCCGAGGCATCGAGCCGCGCCTCGTCGCCCTCACCACCGGGCCCTACCTCGGCGCGGTGGTGCTGGCCCAGCTCGGCGTCGTGCCGGTCTACCTCGCCACCGCGCTGGGCGCCGCCGCCCTGAGCACGCCGCTGCTCCGCTGGCGCCGGCGCCGCCCGGCCGGACCCTGGCGCCTGGTGCTCGACGTGCTGCTCGCCGACGCGGTGCTCGGCGTCCTCGCGCTCGGCCCCTGCCTCCTGCGCGGGCCCGGCCTGCTCGACGTGCTGGCGCGGAAGCTCGCGCCCTTCGCGCCGCACGCCGATCTCTACGTTCTGTTCCGCTGGCACCTGGTCGAGCTCCTCACCGCGCTCTTCGTCGCGGTCTCGCTGGCGGCCGTCGCCTTCTGGGCCGCTTTGGCCCTGAAGCGCCTGGGGCCGCTGGCGCGCCGCGCGCTCTGGCTCGGGCTTCTGGGCGTGTCGGTGGGCGCCTTGGCCATTCGGGCTCGTCCCGCCCGGGCCGCCCATCAGCCGGTGGGGAAGCTCAACGTGCTGGTGCTGGCGTCCGACTCGCTCAGGTTCGATCGCCTGGGCGTCCACGGCGCGTCGCGCACCGGCCTCACCCCGCACCTCGACGCCTTCGCGAAGGAGGCCATCGACGTCCAGAACGTCCACGTCGCCACCGCCAGCACGCTCGAGTCGTGGGTGACCTTCTTCACCGGGAGGTTTCCGCCCACCCACGGCATCCGCGCCATGTACCCGCGCCAGGAGCAGGTGCGCGCGCTCGAGCAGAGCCCGGACCTGTTGCCCAAGCTGCTCGCCCGCGCGGGCTACGACACGCTGGTCTCCTCCGACTGGGTTGGCAACTGCTTCTCCCTGGTGAACCTGGGCTTCAGCCACGCCCGCGTGGCGCCGGTGCAGTCCTTCCGCACGCTGCTCCTCGAGGGCACACTCCTCGCTCACCCGCTGGTGCCCCTGGTCACCGCTTTCCCCCTGGGCCAGTGGCTGATGCCCAACCACTCCAGCCTCGCCACCGCCATTCGCCCCGCGGTGCTGGCCGAGCAGCTCTTCGACGACATCGACGAGAGCGTGGCCAACCGGCGGCCCTTCTTCGGGCTGCTCTTCGTGAGCCCCACCCACCTGCCGTACAACGCCAGCTACCCCTTCAACGTGAGGTACGTCGACCCGACCTACGACGGGCCGCACCGCTACCAAATCGACGTCCGGGCCCACGAGCTCATCACCACCGGCTTCTCGCCCACGCTGCCGCCTCAGGCGGTGCAGCACGTGCGCGACCTCTACGACGGCGCGGTCTCGGAGTTCGACGACTCGGTCGGCCAGGTGCTGCGGATGCTGGAGGAGCGCGGCCTCTCGAAGGACACCATCGTCATCGTCACCTCCGACCACGGCGAGGACCTCTACGACCCCGGCTCGACGCTCGGCCACGGCACCAACTTCTTCGGCGGCGACCAGAGCACGCACATCCCCTTCCTCATTCGCGTGCCCACCGCGAGCGGCTGGCTCAGGCCCGGCTCCGCCGTCAGCGCGCTGGCCCGCAACGCCGACCTCGCGCCGACCCTGCTCGAGCTGCTCGGCCTCAGCGCGCCCGCCTCGATGGAGGGCGTGAGCCTGGCGCCGCTGTTGCGAGGGGAGGTTCAGGACCTCGACCTCGTGGCCTTCGCCGAGACCTGCTACCTCTTCTTCCCCAAGTCGAAGGCGCTCACCGTGCTCTCGGAGGCAGAGCGCGCCGAGGTCTATGAGCTGCAAGGCGCCGCCGACACCCTCGAGGTCGACCCGGCCTTCGACGACAACCTCGTCTTGCGCAAGGACATCGTCGGCCCGGTGGTGGCAGCGAAGGACCGCATGGTGCGCACGCGGCGGTGGAAGCTCATCGAGATCCCCGGCAAGCACCACCCCATCGAGCGCCTCTACGACCTCGACGCCGACCCGCACCAGCAGCACGACCTCTCCGGCGCGGGCCTACCGGTGCAGCCCAAGCTCGAGGCTGCGCTCCACGCCTACTGGGACGGCCGGGGCGCGGGCTTGCGCTGGCCGGTCGCCGACGAAGCGCGGTGATCGGACGCCCTGTCTCCGTCCGGAGATGAGCCGGGAGCGGAAGTGTCCGAAATTGCCGTGCTTCTGACTGGCCGGGGGCCTGCTCCCTGCGCGCGCTCACCCCACTGGCGCGCGCTGCGCGGGAGCACCTCATGGCCATCGACTCCGTCGGTTCCACCTCGCCTTCCTCGTTCGACCCCTCGACTCAGACCGACGCCGCGAGCGGCTCCTCCGCTCCTCCCTCGCCCAAGAGCCTCCCTCCCGCGAGCGGCGGTGCGAGCACCGTGACCTCCTGGAGCCCGCCGGCGGGCGGCGCGGCGCAGTCGTTCACCGAAGCCGACGTCGAGCGTCTGCTGTCGCGGCGCCTCTTGGACCCGTTCATCACCAACGCCGACGTGAGCCAGGCGATGAGCGAATTGAAGACGCTTCGGCCGGCACAGTTCCGCGACGCCGTCGACGAGCTCGGCCGCCACGGCAAGCTCGAGAAGCTCCTCGACAAGGAGGGCGGGCAGCGCGCGGCGTTCCTCTCGCTCTGCGCCGAGAAGGGCCTCGTCGAGCGCGTCCCGGGCAAGCCGGCCCAGGGCGCGCTTTCCCCGCCGTCGTCGCCCGACCTGTACCAACAGAGCGTGCTGTTCCCCACCGAGCTCAACGACGCCATCCACGCCGAGACGATGGCCGCCGCCGGCCGCTACGCCAGCGAGTACAAGAGCTACCAGGGCCGGTACGCCGCGGCGGTGGAGCGCTGCACCTCGGGAGCTGAGCTGCGCGCGCTCGGGCCCCACGCGCCGGCGCAGAGCTTCCACGAGCTCACCGACCCGAAGGACCCGTCGACCCGTCGCTACGAGCGCGAGTGGCGCGGGCACGCCATGCCGACGGAGGCGCCGGCCTTGCGCGCGGTGAACGCCAAGCTCGCCGAGCTGAACCGCGCCCACGCCGACGACTGGGTCGAGGCCAAGGTGAAGGTGGCGACCGAGAGCTCCGTACACACCCTCAAGCTCGACACCGGGAACGCCGACCAGAAGCTCCACCTCGCCAGCGGGCTGAAGCTGGAGGCCGGTCACGGCGCCGAGCTGGAGGTGATGGGCGACGGCGAGCAGGAGCTCAAGCTCCAGCGCCAGGGGCTGGGGAGCGTGACCGCCATCGCCAAGGACGGGCACCTCGAGTCCCTCGGCGCCGAGCTCCACGGCTACGGCGCCGCGCTCGAGGGCGAGAAGATGACCTTCCAGATGCCGGTGGTGCCCGGGCTGGTCGCGAAGAGCTGGGCCGACAACGAGACCGGCGGCGTGGGCGCGAGCCTGACCTACAGCGGAGAGGTCCCCGGCCTCGGCAAGGTGTCGGCGACGGTGGGCTTCGGCTCCCGCGGGCTCTCGAGGGCCGAGGCCCGGGAGGTGACGTCCGGCCACGAGGGCGCGTTCGATCGCCCCGCCGAGCTCGCCGCGCGAACGCCCTGGAGCGAGCTCAGCCCCGAGGTCCGCGCGCGCCACCAGGAGAACGGGTGGACCGAGCGCGAGTGGACCCGCGCGCTGCGCTGAGCTCCGACTCCTCTTCGGTGCTCGTCAGTCGAAGAGCGGCAGGTTGGCGCTCAGGTGCAAGAGCCCGCGGTACGAGGCCAGCTCCGTCTTGGCCTGAATCTGGTTCACCTCGGCGAAGAAGTAGTCGCGCTCCGACTGCATCACGTCGAACTGGGTGCCGGCGCCGGCGGCGAAGCGATCCTTCGCCACCTGAGCCGCTCTTCGCGCCGCCTCGACCTGCGCGTCGGCCGCGTCCACCTTGAAGCGGGCCGCGTCCAGCTTCTGCCAGTCGCTGTAGAGCACGTCCTTCGCGGACAGGCGCGCGCGCTCGGCGGCGAGCAGCGTCACCTCGTGCGAGATGCGCGACACCTTCATCTGCTGGAAGGTCGGCACGTCGAGGCGCCACACGAAGCCGATGCCGGCCGTGTACTGCCCCACCCGGCCCGAGAAGCCGGTGGCGTTGGTGAGGCGCTCGGTGAAGTTGGCGGTGATGAGCGGCACCAGGGCCAGCTGGCTGGCGGTCTCCACCTTGCCCGCGGCGGCGGCGTCGAAGTCGGCGGCCTTGACGCTCGGCAGCGTCTCGATGTTCGGCTCCAGCTCGAGGTAGGGCCTCTCGGGCGCGAGGTTCGCCTCGGGGAGGGGCACCGCGTCCGGCGGCGGCGAGCCCACCAGCGTGGTCAGCGTGCGCCGCGACACCGCCACCAGCGTCGTCGTGTCGGCGACCACCTGGCGGGTGCGCTGCACCTCGGCCTTCGAGCGCAGGGTGTCGAGGCCGGTGGCCACGCCCGCGCCCTCGCGAATCTCGGTGAGCTTCGCCTGCTCCTCCGCGACCTGGGCCGAGCGCTTCGCCGAGTCGAGCAACGCCAGCGACGCCGCGTAGCCGTACCAGGACGACAGCACCTGCCGGAGCACGGCGTTCAGGCTCGCCCCCTCGCGCTGCACGGCCGCCTCGCGCAGCTGAGCCGAGGCGGAGATGCGCATCCACCTTCCGGTGTCCACCAGGGGGAGGTCGACGCGCGCGATGCCGTCGAGCTGATCGGCGGGCGTGATGACCAGCTTCTTCACCGTGGTGGGCCCGGTGGGCAGCGAGACCGCCACCTCCACCTGGTTGTGCGTCCACGAGCCCTGCGCGGTGAGCGCGGGGAACAGGCTCATCCACGCCTGGTCGTACTCGGCCGCCGCTCGCGCGCGGGCCTGCGCGGCGATCTGCTGGTCGACGTTCTGCTTCGCGGTGAGCTCCACCGCTTCCTTCAGCGTCTTGGGTTGCGCGAAGGCCGCGCCCGCCACCATCACCACGCCCATCGCCACCCACCGGGTCATCGCCGTGCTCACTTGCCGACCTCCGCCGCGCTGGTCTCCTCTGGGCGGTCCACCGTGACGCGCCTGAGCTCCGTCGCACCCCGCCGTCCCATCACCCGCCAGAACCACGACGAGAGGTCGTCGAGGAAGCTGTAGGCCACCGGCACCGCGGTGAGGGTGAGGATGAGCGAGAGCACCTGCCCGCCCACCACCACGCCGGCGGTGGCGCGGTTGAAGCCGGCGCCCACGCCCTTGGCGGTGACGAGCGGAATCATGCCCGCCACGAAGGCGAAGGTGGTCATCAGAATCGGCCGCAGGCGGTCCTTGTTCGCCTGGAGGATGGCCTCCAGCCGGGGCAGGCCCTTCTCGCGCAGGCCGTTGGTGTGATCGATCTGCAAGATGGCGTTCTTCTTCACCACTCCGAAGAGCACGAAGATGCCGAGGAAGCTGTACAGGTCGAGCGCCTGGTCGAAGAGGATGATGGACGCCACGGCGAAGGGCAGCGTCAGCGGCAGCGCGATGAGGATGGTCACCGGGTGCAGCCACGACTCGAACTGCGCCGCGAGGATGAGGTACATGAACACCAGCGACGCCAGGAGCCCGAGGACGAAGGCGAGCCCCGTCTCCTTCATCATCTTCATCGTCCCCTGCGGCTTGATGGCGAAGCTCGACGGCAGGTTCTCCGCCGCGATGGCGGCCTGCAGGGCGTCGCCGATCGCCCCCTCGGACGTGCCCGGCGCGGCGTTGCACATGAACGTCACCTGCCGCTGCCGCTGGTAGCGGTTGATGGTGGTGGGGCTCGACGCGTGCTTGATGGTGGTGACGTCGGCGAGCGACACCAGGCCCACCTTCCGCGACGGCACCGCGATGAGGCGGAACATGTCCTCGTTGGTGCGGTACTCGTCGGTGGCGCGCAGGCGCACGTCGTAGGTCTCTCCGCCTTCCTCGAAGCTCGACACCTTCTGGCCGGCGACCAGGTACTGGAGCGCCATGGCCACGTCGACCACCTGCACGCCCAGATCGGCCGCGCGGGCCCGGTCGATCTCCACGCCCAGCTCGGGCTTGCCGAGCACCAGCGAGGTGTCGACGTCGACGGCGCCCGGAATCTTCTTCATGCGCTCGAGGATGTGGGGGGCCGCCGCCTCCAGCACCTTCAGGTCGGGCCCGCCCAGCATGAACTGAATGCGCGCCGTCGCCTGGCCGCCGCCGAAGTCGTTCACGTCGGCGATGTTCACCTTCAGGTCCTTGGGCAGCGTGGGCAGGA
This sequence comes from Archangiaceae bacterium, assembly GCA_037443525.1. Lineage (GTDB taxonomy): Bacteria > Myxococcota > Myxococcia > Myxococcales > Myxococcaceae > JBBIOE01. The sequence goes on from JBBIOE010000068.1 coordinate 21,952, forward strand.
TCTTCTGGCGCACCACGTCCTTGAACGCGTCCTGGCTGATGGTGCGCTGATCCGGCGGCACCATCTTCACGTAGATGCGCGCCTGGTTGGGCGTCCGCGCCGCGTCGTCGCCGATGGTCACCAGCGTCGCCGTCACCTCGGGGAACTCGCGCACGACGCGCGCCACCCGCTCGCCCACCAGCTCGGTCGCCGCCACGCTGCGCCCCTCGGGCAGCCGCACGATGACCTCGAACTGCGCGCGATCGTCGACGGGCAAGAAGCCCTTCTTCGCCATCTTGCCCAGGGGAATCAGCATCAAGAAGCTCACCACCGCCGCGGTGACGACCACCCAGCGGTGCGCCATGCAGAACCCGAGCAGCGCCATGTAGGCCTTCTCGATGGGCCGGTAGAAGACGTCCACCAGGCGCGAGAGCGCGGGCTTCGCGGCCGTGGGGTCGTGGCTCTTGAGCCAGCGCGAGGCGAGCATCGGCGTCAGGGTGAAGCTCACGAAGAGCGACACCGCGATGGCGAACGACATGGTGATGCCGAAGCTCCCCAAGAAGCGCCCGGGGATGCCGCCGATGAAGGCGATGGGCAGGAACACCGCGATGAGCGACAGCGTGGTGGCCATGACCGCCATGCCGATCTCCCGGGGGCCCTCCACCGCGGCCGTCATCGGGTCGGCGCCCTTCTCCTCGACCCACTTGAAGATGTTCTCCAGCACCACGATGGCGTCGTCGATGACGATGCCCACCGCCAGCGCCAGCGCCAGCAGGGTGATGGTGTTGAGCGTGTAGCCCTGCAGCTTCATCAGCGCGAAGGTGCCGACGATGGAGGTCGGAATCGCGAGGGCGGCGATGATCGTCGAGCGCAGGTTGCCCAGGAAGAGCAGCACCACCAGCGCCGCGAAGAGCGCGCCCAGGACGAGGTGCTCGTTGACCGCGTGGATGCCGGTGCGCACCACCTCCGAGCCGTCGCGCTGCACGGCGGTGGAGAAGCCGGACGGCAGCTCGGTCTTCAAGTCCTCCAGGCGGCTCCTCACCGCGTCGACCACCGCCACGGTGTTGGTGCCCGACTGCTTGCGCAAGGCGAGCAGCACGGTGCGCTCGCCGTTCCAGCTCGCCGAGCTGTCGGCTTCCTGCATGCCGTCGGTGACCTCGGCCAGCTCGTCGAGGCGCACCATGCGGCCCGCCTGCTCGCGCACCACGATGGCCTTGAGGTCGTCGACGGTGGTGACGCGGCCCTCGACGCGCACCGAGTAGTAGTCGCGGCTGGTGTCGACGCGGCCGCCGGGGAGGGTGATGTTCTGGGCGTCGATGGCGCGGCTCACCTCGAGCGGCGAGACACCGAGCGCCTTCAGCTTCACCGGGTCGAGCTTCACGTCGATCTGCCGCTTGCGGCCGCCGATGAGGGTGGCCTGGCCGACGCCGTTGACCGCCTCCAGGCGGCGGCGCACCACGCGGTCGGCGACGTCGGTGATGGCGCGGACGTCTTTGCCCTTGCCGCTGACCGCGATGTACAGAATGGGGCTGGCGTCGGGGTCGAACTTGAACACCACCGGCGGGTCGAGGCCCTTGGGCAGGTCGGGCAGCGCCATGTTGATCTTCTGCTGCACCTCCTGCATCGCGATGTCGGGGTTCTTCTCCAGGACGAACTGAATGATGACCTGGCTGATGCCCTCCGAGGACATCGAGCGCAGCTCGTCGACGCCGGCGATGGTGTTGACCGCCGCCTCGAGCTTGTCGGCGACGTCGCGCTCCATGTCCTCCGGCGAGGCGCCCGGCTGCACCGCCGTCACCGCCACCACCGGGAAGTCGATCTTGGGGAACTGGTCGACGCCGAGCTGGACGTAGAAGACGCCGCCGACGACGAGGATGACGAGGGAGAGCACCGTCGCGAAGACCGGACGGCGCACGCACAGCTCAGCGAGCCATTGCACTTGGGTGTCCTCTCACTTCACTGAATGAGCGAGCCGTCGCGCAGGCCCGGGGGAGGCTGCACGATGACCTGGGTGCCGTCCTCGAGCGGCTCGAGCACCGCCACCCGGTCGTCCTTGGTCTCGCCGGTGCGCACCACCATCTCGAACGCGGCGCCGTCGCGGGACAGGTAGATGCGGCGCACGGTGCCGTCGACGCGCACCGCGCTCTTGGGCACGGTGGCCTGCTCCTCCTGGCCGACCGTCAGGTGCACGGTGGCGAACATGCCGGGCTTGAGCGCGAGGTCGTCGTTCTTGGCCTGGGCCTCGACGATGAGGTCGCGGGTGGTGGCGCGGAGGCTGGGGGAGACGAACTTCACCACCGCCGGGAAGACGCGGTCGGGCCAGGCGGAGACCTTCACGTCGAGGGTCTGGCCTTCCTTCACCTGGGCCACCGCGGCCTCGGGGACGCTGATGGAGACCCGCACCGGCGAGGCGACGTAGATGCTCGCCACCCGGGTCATGGGCTGCACGTACTCGCCCACGTTGACGTAGCGCTCGCCGACGACGCCGTCGAAAGGCGCGCGGATGACGGTGTCGCCGGCCAGCTTGGAGGCGATGTCGGCGTTCGCGCGGGCCGCGTTGGCCGAGTAGAGCTGCGCGGTGCACTGGGTCTTCAGGCGCTCGAACTCGGCCTTGGTGATGGCGCCCTGGGAGATGAGCAGGTCGGCGCGATCGCACTCCTGCTTGGCCTGGGCCTGCTGGGTCTCGGCGGCCTGGAGCTGGGCGGCGGCGGCGGCCGAGGCGAGGCCCGCCTGCTTGGAGTCGACCACCGCGAGCACCTGGCCCACGGTGACCTTCTGGCCGCGCTCGACGCTGGTGGTGACCAGGCGCCCGGCGACGTTGGCGGCGACCTCCGACTGGCGGTCGGCCTGCACCGAGCCGGTGAGGGTGAGGTAGCGCGGCATGGCCTGGTGGGAGACGGCCGCCGTGGTCACCTTGACCGGGGGGAGGGCGAGCTCCTTGGGCTTCTGGCCAGAGGGCGTGGACGACTCGGCTTTGTTGCAGCCGGCCAGCGCCAGGGCGGCGGCGGCGACGAGGAGCATTCTCATGGGGGTTCTCACGACGAGGCGGGGGGCTTGGACTGACGAGGGGCGAGCGCGCGGGCGAACAGCGTGGCGAGCTCCTTGAAGTGGGCGACCTGCGCGCGGTGGGACCAGTGCTCCTGGAACATGTGGCCGAGGAAGATGCGGCTCATGGCCGCGCCGTTGATAGCGCTGGCGGCCGTCTCAAGCTCGTCGATCGTCACCAGCCCCTTGGCCTTGGCGGTCTCCAGCCAGGTCTGCATGGCCTTGAGGCCCCGGATCAGGTGCTGGTTCTTCCCCGGCTCCCAGTCGTGGGGGTCGATGCCGCTCTGCCTCAAGGCCGCCATGCAGGGGATGACCTCCCCCATGAAGTCCGCCATGCGGACGAAGAGGCCCTCGAGCTGCTCGACCAGGGGGCGATCGTCGGGGCCGATGAAGATGGCCTTGGTGGCCACCGCGTCGTCCTTGGGCATCAGCGCCTTGAGCCAGAGGGACTGGCGGCTGCCGAAGCGCTTCAAGATGGCCGGGGCGGTGACGCCCAGGTCCTGGGCCACGGTCTCCAGGGAGACCTGGGGCCCGTGCTCGAGGACGAGGCGCTTCGTCGCTTCGAGGATCTGCTCGTCGGAGATCTGCCGGGGCCTGGCCATTGGTCGTTGGTTAGTAAACGTTCACTAACCCAAATGCAAGCCGACCCGCTGATCAGCGGGTGAGGAGGCTGCTCGGGCTCGGGTTTTCTGGCATGAGCCCGAAGGCGTGGAGCCTCTGGAGCCGATCCCCGAAGGGACCCTCGCCGCCCGGGTGCAGGTGCGGGAGGCGGCGGCCCTGGCCAGCGGGGCGCTGTTGCCCTGGGTGACCGACACCTGGGAGCACGAGGAAGAGGGTGTGCGGTTCCAGCTCCGCGCCCTGGCCTCGCACGCCAAGAAGCCGATGGCGGTGTCCGCCGCGGCGGAGAAGGACCCGTTCTCGCCGCCCTACGAGCGGGACCTGGTGGTGGGGGCCCTGGGCGCTGCGCACGTGTGCCTGCTCAACAAGTTCCCGGTGGTGGGGCACCACGGGCTGGTGGTGACCACGGCCTTCGAGCCGCAGGACGCGCCGCTCACCCCGGCGGACTTCGGCGCGGTGGTGCGGGTGCTGCGCGAGCAGGACGCGCTGGTCTTCTACAACTCGAGCGCCACGGCGGGGGCGAGCCAGGGCCACAAGCACCTGCAGTTCGTGCCGGCGCCGCTGGCCCGCGACGGCAGCGTGCCCCTGGAGGCGCGGCTCCTCTCGGGCGAGCTGCCCTTCGCCTGCGCGGCGGTGGCGCCGATGCCCAAGACGCCCGGAGCGCTGGCGACGGCCTTCCACGGCTGCCTCTCTCGCGCGAGGGGAGGCGAGGGCGGGGCGTGGAACCTGCTCGCCACCCGGTCGTGGCTGGCGGTGGTGCCGCGCTCCAAAGAGTCGGTGGCGGGGGTGTCGCTCAACGCGCTCGCCTACGGAGGGCTCTTCTTCGCCAAGGCGCGAACCGACGTGGAGGCCCTGGCGGCGCGCGGGTTGTTCCGGGCGCTGGTCGAGGCGGGGCTCCCGAGGTCCTGAAGGCGGGCCTCGGTGGCCTGCTCCCGCTCGAGCGCCTCGCGCGTCACCCGGGCCGCTCGACGTCGAAGCCGCCTGAGGCCTCGAGGCTCACCCAGCCGCCGGTGAGGTTGCTGACGTCTTCGAAGCCGTGCTCCTTCAAGATGCGCACGGCCAGGTGCCCGCGGAAGCCGGAGCGGCACACCGCCACGATGCGACGGTCCTTCGGCACGCGCTCGAGCGAGTCGCGCAGCTCGTCCACCGGCAGGTGGAGCGCCCCGGGCAGGTGGCCCTTGGCGAACTCGTTGAGCGTGCGCACGTCGAGCACCAGCGGGGGCTCGGGCGAGGCCAGCTCGGCCAAGAGCTCGGCGGCGGTGACGACGGGGCTGAAGCCCGAGAGCGCGTTCTCGGCCACGAAGGCGGCGAGGTTGATGGGGTCGTTGGCCGACGAGTAGGGCGGCGCGTAGGCGAGGTCGAGCTCGGCGAGGTCGTGCACCGTCAGCTTCCCGTGCAGCGCGGTGGCGAGCACGTCGATGCGCTTCTCCACCCCGGCGTGGCCGAAGGCCTGCGCGCCCAAGAGCCGCGCCGTCTTCCTGTCGAAGACGAGCTTCAGCGAGAGCTCCTTGCCACCCGGGTAGTAGCTCGCGTGGTCGTCCTTGTGGATGACGGCCACGCCGGCGTCGAAGCCGGCCTCGCGCGCCGCCCGCTCGGACAGGCCGGTCATCGCGGCGGTGGCTTCGAAGACCTTCACCACGCTGGTGCCCAGGGCGCCGCCGTAGGCCACCTTTCGGCCGAGCGCGTTCGACGCCGCCAGGCGGCCCTGGCGGTTGGCCGGGCCGGCGAGGGGGATGCGCACGCGGCGTCCGGAGACCTTGTGCTCGATCTCCACCATGTCGCCGGCGGCCCAGATGGACGGGTCCGAGGTGCGCAGGTGCGAGTCGACCAACAGGCCGCCCGAGGGCCCGAGCTCGAGGCCGGCGCGCTTGGCCAGGGTCAGCTCGGGCCGGACCCCCACCGAGAAGAGGACCAGGTCAGCCGGCAGCCGGCGCCCGTCGGAGAGCTGCACCGTCTTCTCGGCCGCGTGCACGGCCGTCACGCCCGCGCCGGTGACCACCGCGACCCCGGCCCTCTGGAGCTCGCCGGTCACCTGGGCGCCGAACTCCCGGTCCATCAGGCTCATCACCGTGGGCTGCAGCTCCACCACCGTGGTGGCGAGCCCGCGCTTGTGGAAGGCCTCGGCCATCTCCAGGCCGATGAAGCCGCCCCCCACGACGACGGCCGACTTGGGGGCCTGCTCGGCGATGAAGCCGTGCAGCCGGTCCATGTCGGGCACGGTCCAGAGCTTGAAGACGTGGCTCGCGTCGCCGCCCGGGATGGCCGGCAGGATGGGGGAGCCGCCCTGCGCGAGGACGAGGCGGTCGTACTCGAGCCACGACTCGCCGGCGGCGCTCTTCAGCTTCACCCGCCTCTGGGCTCGGTCGATCTCCACGGCCTCGGTGCCGACCAGGGCCTTCACGCCGTAGCGGGCCGCGAAGCCCTCGGGCGTCTGCAGGAGCAGCTTCGAGCGCTTGGTGATGTCGCCGGAGAGGAAGTAGGGCAGCCCGCAGTTGGCGTAGCTGACATAGGGGCCGCGCTCGACGAGGGTGATGTCAGCGTGTTCGTCGAGGCGTCGGGCGCGGGCCGCGGCGGTGGCCCCGCCCGCCACGCCGCCGATGATGACCAGTCGAGTGTTCATGTGCTCTCGAGAGCCACGGCGCCCAAGAACGTTTCAGCTGCCCGCGCCGCGCCGCGCGACGAACGTGGGGTGAATCCTCGCGGCGGGAATTGGGTCACATCAGTACGCGCGACGACGATTCCCTCGCGCAATTCCCCCCTGAAGCGGGCAGCTCATCTGCCCAGGAGAAGAACGACATGTCGAACCCCGTGATGGAGAAGTTGAAGGCTGGCGCGAAGATCGTCGACGTGCGCACCCCGGACGAGTTCCGCGACGGCGCGTACCCCGGCGCGGTGAACATTCCGGTGCACGAGCTGGGCACCCGCCTCGCCGAGGTGCCGAAGAACGTACCGGTGATCCTCTACTGCGCCTCGGGCGCGCGCTCGGCGGCGGCGGCGCAGCTGCTCCGGCGCTCGGGCTACGCCGACGTCATCAACGCCGGCGGTCTCGAAGACATGCCGCAGTGACCGAAGGGGGCCGCGGCTTCCGCGGCTCCCAAACGGCTCAACCGCCCGTGGGGTCCGTCGCTCCTCAATGCGTCCTGGCCTCACGGGCCTCGTCTTTCGGGGCCTCCAAGGCCTTCGGTGGAGGAGACCGTCAGCGCCTCAGCCGGGCTGGCCGCCGCCCGAGGGGGCGACCGCGGGCAACAGCTCCTCGTCGAGGAACTGCTGGTGGTAGTGCAGGGGCCGGTAACCGACCAGGCGCTCCACGATGCGGCCCTGGGAGTAGTAGAGGACGGTGGGCGTGCCGCTGATGCCCAGCTTGCGCATCGTCTTGGGCGCCACGGCAGCGTTCACCTCGGCCACCTTGAGGCGGCCCCGGTAGCGCCGCGACAGCTCCATCACCACCGGCTCGAGCATCTTGCAGGGCCCGCACCCGTCGCTCCAGACGTCGAGCAGCACTGGCAGCGGGCTGTGCAGCACCTCGTCCTTGTAGGTGTCGTCGGTGATGCTCACCACCTCGGCCGGCCCCGCCGACTCGAGGCCCAGCATGCGCGTCAGCCATCCCATGGGTCGCTCCTTTAGAGAGGGAGCCGGAGGGAGGGCGCGAGGGTTCGCGGCCCGGTCAGATCGCCCATTCCTGACGCACAGCTCTGTCATTCACAGGCGAAAGTGTATGTATTTGAAATGATCTGGCGTCGAGGCTCACCGGCTCCGGGGCGGGTCGGCGAGGGGGAGGCGGGAGAGGACCTCCGCGATCGCCTCTGGCGGCAGCACCTCGACCGCGGCGCCGAGGTCGATCGCCGCTCGAGGCATGCTGTCGACCGCCGCCGTGGCCGGCGCCTGGACGATGGTGTGCGCCCCCGCGGCCCTCAGGCGCGCGAGGCCCGAAGCGCCGTCCCGGCCCATGCCGCTCAAGAGCACCGCCACCGTACGCCGCGCCTGGCTCGCGGCCAGCGCCTCGAAGAGCACGTCGATCGACGGCACGTGCTCGGTGGCCTGCCCGGAGCCCGACGTGACGCGCAGCCGCGCGCCCCCATCGACGGCCAGGTGAGAGCCCCCGGGGGCGAGGTAGGCGGTGCGGCCGGCCAGCGGCTCGCCGTCGCGCGCGAGGCGGACCGGGAGCCCGGAGTGCTGCTCGAGCCACCCGCGGAAGCTCTCCGAGAACTCGGGGACGATGTGCTGGGCGATGAGCACCGCGCCGAACCGCCGCGTCGTCAGCGCCTTCAAGAGGTCGGCCACGATCACCGGCCCTCCCGTCGAAGCGCCAAGAGCGATCAACGGCTCGCCCTGGCCGAGGAAGGCGGAGAGCCCGGCCTCCACGGGGTGGGCGCGCGGCGGGAGCGGTGACGCCCCCCGGCGGCGAATCACCGGCACGCCGGCCAGCGAGCGCAGCGTGAGCTCGAAGCGCCGCCGATAGGAGCCGAACGCCGGGTCCGCCCGCGGCGGCGGCTTCGGCAGCACCTCCAGCGCGCCGGCCTCCATCGCCCGGAAGACGAGGTCGGGATCGCCGGCATCGAAGGCGGTGATGAGCACGATGGGCACGCCCCGCGCGCGCAGCAGCCGCCGGCTCAGCTCGATGCCGTCGCCGTCGGTGAGGTGCACGTCGGAGAGGACGAGGTCGGGCTTCTCCGCCCGCACCAGCTCCTCGGCGCGCTCGACCGACTCCGCCGTGCCTGCGACGGTGAACCCGGTCTCGACCAGCAGGTCATTGAGGGCCGCCGACGCGGTCGGCGAGTCCTCGACGATGGTCACCCGGAGGCGGGTGGGGAAAGGTCGCGCAGGAGGCTTGATCTGGATCATGCGTTTCAAACGAGGGAATGGTGGCTTGTGCTGGGATTGTCACCCGTGACCCACGCCAGTTGCACTCGGTCGCGCCGCACCCATGGGTCCGGAAGAGCGTCAATGGATATGTGTGTCCACAGTAAGCCAATCATTGATGGTGCTATGCCCATGCCTTCAGTGTACATTTCATGGAAGAGATTGGTGGGGGGACCACCAGGAGGGGTCAGTGGTAGCCGGCCGCGACGTGCAGGTCCCCACGATCGGAGTGGTCGCATGCGCGAAGCTCAAGCCCTTCGCGAACTTCCTCAAAGCTCGGAAGTACCCCGTCGTCGACGAGCCGGGCGCCCGGTGCGACGTGCTGGTGGCGTGCCCCGAGCATCTCGCCCAGGCAGCGATCCACGAGTGGGGGCTCCACGTCCAGGGGCCGAAGGTGGTGCTGGGGGGCGACCCTCCGGCCGGATGGAGTGACGCGCACCGGCTCGAATTTCCCATTCTTCCGCTCCAGCTCGAGCAATACATTAGCACCGTACGCACCGGGCCGAGCGCGGCGGCGGTGACAAATCTGACGAAGTACGAGGTGATCCTCGTCGACGACGACGCGACGATTCGCGCCGCCGTGACCGCCTCGCTCCAGTCGCAGGGCTTCCACGTTCGGGCCTGCAGCGGCTTCGCCGATCTCAACGCGACGCTCCACCGCGGGAAGGTCGACCTCATCCTCCTCGACCTGAACCTGCCGGGCTTCTCGGGCGAGTCGCTCGCCGGGTTCATTCGCGGGCGCGGGGTGCCGATCGCGCTCTTCTCGTCCGTCTCCGCGGCGGAGCTCGAGGCGGCGAGGGTGAAGCTCGGGGCCGTCGCCGCCTTCTCCAAGGCCGACTCGCTCGGTTCCATCGGCCGGTGGATTCGCGGCTACCTGGAGCGCGCCCCGTGACGGTGACGGACGCCCCCGAAACACCTGGCGCAGGCGAGCTGGAGGCGCTCCGAACGGAGCTCGCGCGTCTGCGCCTGGCCCTCGACGTGCGGGTCGCGCGAGAGGCGCTGCCCGAGCGCTTCGACGGCGTGCTCTGCCGGGTCGGGGAGCGCTGGCTCGCCGTCCCGCTCGCGCAGGTGCTCGAGGTCCTCCCGCGGCTGCCGCTTCTGGCGCTGCCCTCGGCGCCCGCGCACGTCGCCGGGTACACGCGCTTTCGGGGAGCGCACGTGCCGGTGCTCGAGCTGGGCTTGGCGCTCGAAGGGCAGGCGCTGCCCACTCTCCTCGAGGACCGCGTGCTCTTGGTGAAGACGAGCGCCGGCGAGGTGCGCGGCCTGTTGCTCAACGAGGTCGAAGGCGTGGTCCCGCTCGAGAGGGCGGCCCTGGCTCCAGTTCCCCCCGACGCGCCAGGCTCGGCCTGGGCCCTGGGCTTCGCCGCGCTCGGCGACCGCTCCCTGCTGGTGCTCTCCGCCGACGAGCTCCTGAGGCCCCTCGCCGGGGTGGCGATCGCCGACCCCAAAGGACTTGCGCCGTGAGCGTCGCCGACCACCACCTCACCCTCGCGCGGGAGCGCCTCGGCCTCTCGCTCTCCGGCGAGCGCCTCCACGAGCTCGAGCGCTACCTGCTCACCCGCGAGGAGCAGACGCCGGCCGTCGAGGACTTCCTCAACGGGGAGTCGTACTTCTCCCGCTACCCCTTCTACGTCGACCTCTTGACCCAGTTGGCCCGCGAGCCCTCGGCGGCGCCGTTCCGGGTGCTCTGCCCCGCGTGCTCGACCGGCGAAGAGGTCTACTCCCTGTCCATCGCCATGCACGAGCGGGTGCGCCCCACCGGACGGGCCTATGAGCTGGTCGGCACCGACGTCCGTCCGAGGGCGATCGCCGTGGCCCGCCGGGGCGTGTACGGAGGCTGGTCGCTGCGGGTGCTCGGCCCCGAAACGCGCGCCGCCTGCTTCGACACCCCAAGGCCCGACGCCTTCGCGGTGAAGGACGCCTACCGGACGGCGACGCGCTTCGCGGCGAGGAACCTCCTCGATCCCATCGAGGACGGCCCCTACGACGCGGTGATGCTCTGCAACGCGACGCTCTACATGCACGAGCGGGCGGTGCGGACCGTCTACGCGAACGTGGCCGCGGCGCTGAAGCCCGGCGGGCTCCTCCTCGTCGCGCCGACCGATCCCCAGCCTGCGCCTTCGGAGTGGAGGCACTGCCCCGAGCACGGCGGCTGGAGCGTCTACCGCCGGGCCGACGCCCCGGTGGCGCCGGCCGCGGCCACCCCGGCGTTCGACGGCGGCGCGCTCCCGACCCTGCTCGTGCTTCCGCCGCTCGCCGAGCCGCCGCGCCCGCCCTCGGC
>JBBIOE010000069.1:0-32651 GCA_037443525.1 Archangiaceae bacterium
GTTGTCGATGCCGTCGGAGCAGTTGGTGGACTCGGCCACGCCGGTGCCGCAGAGGTTCGCCGCGCCGCTGCAGTCGGCCGTGTCGGCGCAGTCGCGCTTGCCGTCGCCGTCGTTGTCGACGCGGTCGGTGCACTGTGTCTCGTGCTTCGCGCCGCCGGTGCAGGTACAGCCCGCCCCGCAGGCCGTGCCGTCGCAGTCGGGCGTGTCGAGGCAGTCGGTCTTGCCGTCGCCGTCGTTGTCCACGCCGTCGGTGCAGAGCGTCTCCTTCTTCACTCCGCTCGCGCACACGCAGCCGGTGCCGCAGGCCGCCGCCGCGCAGTCGGGGTCGGCGCAGTCGGTCTTCCCGTCGCCGTCGTCGTCGGCGCCGTTGGTGCACGCCGTCTCCTTCTTCACTCCGCTCGCGCAGACGCAGCCGGTGCCGCAGGCCGCCGCCGCGCAGTCGGAGTCCGCGCAGTCGGTCTTCGAGTCGCGGTCGTTGTCCACGCCGTCGTCGCAGGTGCCCTCGCCGGGGAGGCCGCCATGGCAGGCGCAGCCCGCGCCGCAGGCGACGCCGTCGCAGTCCGCGTCGACGCAGTCGGTGGCCCCGTCGCCGTCGTCGTCCCGCTGGTCGCCGCAGTCGATCTCCATCGGGATTCCGGCGTCGCCGCACCGGCAGCCCGCGCCGCAGGACTTCTGCGCGCAGGCCTGGTCGTGGCAGTCGAGGTACCCGTTGTTGTCGTTGTCCAGGCCGTCGGCGCAGTGCCCGTCCTCAGCGCCGCCGTCGCCGCAGGTCGGCCGGCCCAGGCAGTCGGGGTCGGCGCAGTCGATGCGGCCGTTGGCGTTGTCGTCGACGCCGTTGCCGCAGGTCTCGACCTTGATGCAGGCCGGGTCGCCCGCGCAGGCCGCGTCCTGGCAGTCGGTGGCGCCGTTCCGGTCGTCGTCCACGCCGTTGGCGCAGCTCTCGAAGATCGGCACGCAGATGGCCTCGGGGAAGCAGTCCGGGTCGGCGCAGTCCGTCTTGCCGTCGCCGTCGTCGTCCGTGCCGTTGCCGCAGATTTCGTGCCTCGCCGGCGGCGGCGGGGCCGGGCACGCGGACAGCAGCGCGAGGGCAAGGCAGAGCAGAGCGCGACGCATCGGAGACCTCCGCTTCTCTCAGGCCCGGCGCCCCGCGCGCAAGGGCGCTCGGCTCAACGGGGAATGTGGCTCTGAATCGCGCGGAAGGTCTCCACCGCCGGCGTGGCGGTGCGGGCGCGGCCGTGCTCGTAGTCCACGGTGAAGAGCCCGAAGCGCGGGGTGAAGCCCTCGGCCCACTCGAAGTTGTCGATGAGCGCCCAGTGCACGTAGCCCTTCACGTTCGCGCCGTTCGCCACCGCGTGCTCGAGGGCCAGAACGTGCTGCTTCAGGAACTTGGGGCGCTGGCTCCCGTCGGCGTCGGCGATGCCGTTCTCGGTGATGACCATCGGCACGCCGTAAGACTGGAAGCGGGTGAGGAACAGCGCGAGGCCGTCGGGGTAGAGGTCCCAGCCGAGCGAGCTGGTGGGGCGGCCGGGGCGCACGAACTGCTTGGAGAGCGACGGATCGCCGAGGTCGGCCCGGACGATGTCGCGCGAGTAGTAGTTGATGCCGAGCCAGTCGATGCTGCCGGCGAGGCCCGGCGTCCACTCGTCGATGTCCACGGTCCCCGGCACCGAGAGCTTGATGTGCCCGGTCACCAGCGCGCGCGGCACCGACTCGTTGAAGAAGTCGTCGGTGAGCCCGGCGATGCCGGTGTCCAGCGGCGAGGACGTGGCCGGCTGGAAGACGCGCACGTGGTGGGCCACCGAGATGAGCGTCGCCTTGCCGTCGCCGTCGGCGTCCCAGGTGTCGACCTCCCGCAGCGCCTTGGCCACGCGGCCGTGGGCCCGGAAGAGGTTGGCGATGACCTGCGCCTGGGTGGCGGTCTCGCCCTTCTTGCCCGGCGGCCACTCGCCCGCGAGCCAGCCCTTCACCGCGTAGACGTTGGGCTCGTTGATGGTGCACCACCAGTCGACGTGGGGCCCGAGCTGCTCGGCCACCCGCCGGCTGAAGGCCTCGAAGTCGGCGAGGGTGACGTCCTCGAGGAAGCCGCCCTGGTCCCGCACCCACTTGGGGAGCGTGAAGTGCCAGAGGGTGACCATCGGCTCGATGCCCTTCTGGCGCAGGCGCTTCGCCCAGTCGACGTAGCGGTCCATGGCGGCCTGGTTCCACTGGCCCTTCTGGGGCTCCAGGCGGCTCCACTCCACCGAGAAGCGGTAGGTGTTGGCGTGCAGCTGCTCGAGCAGCAAGAGGTCGTCGTCGAAGCGGTTCCACGAGTCGGCGGCGAGGCCCGAGACCTCGCCGAGCTTGATGTGCGGCGTGCCGTTGGGGAAGGACGAATTCTCCCAGTCGGTCCAGTCGTTGACGTTGCCGCCCTCGACCTGGTGCGCGGCGGTGGCGGCGCCGAAGAGGAAGCCCTTGGGGAGGCCCGAGCCGAGGGTGGCGAGGTCGGGGTCTGTGCCGTCGAGGCCGGGGCGGGGAGCGCAGGCGAGGAAGAGCAGCGCGCCGAAGAGAAGCCGCGTCATCGCGCACCTCCGTAGGTCAGGCCGAGGGTGAAGAGGGCCTGCTGCGAGTCGAAGAGCTGGTACGCCCAGGCCTGCGCGCGCACGCCCAGGGCGCCGGTGAGCGGCACGTCGGCGGTGGCCACCACGCCCAGGGGCGCGACGTAGCCGAGGGAGAAGTGGCCGAAGCGCGTGGGCACCTCGGCGGAGAGGTGCAGCGGCACCTGGCCATGAAAGTCGAAGAGGCCCACCGAGAGCCCGGCCAGTCCGAAGGAGCCCTCGAGGCGCAAGGAGGGGAGCACCTGGAAGGCGGGGGTGGAGGCGTTGGCCCACTGCGCGGTCGCGCCCACGTGCAGGCTGAAGCGGTGGCCGACGTAGCCCAGGCGCCCCAGGCCGGTGACGGCGGTGGCCGCCCCGCCGGAGGTGACGGGGAAGGCGCCCAGCACCGAGCCCTCGACGAGGAAGCCCTTGAAGACGCCGCGCGCGGTGACGGCCGGGGAGAAGAGGGTGTCGCCCCAGCGGCTGCCGTGCACCTGGTAGCCGGAGCCGGTGAGGCCCAAGGAGACCCCGACCTGCGAGGCGAGGAGGCGCTCGGTCTCGGCCGGCGAAGGGGGAGCAGCGACGGCGTCGGCTCCGAGGAGGAGCGCGAGGACGAGTGGGCTCATGAGCGCGTACCCTACGCCCGGCGGTGGCGCCCGTCGTGGAGGAACTGGGTTCAGCTCGGGCCGTAGGCCGACGGCTGCTCGTCGCGGAAGCGGTGGTGAATCTGCACCACTTCGTCCCAGTGGCCGAAGAAGACGTCGAAGCAGCCGGGGTCGAAGTGCGCGCCGCGCTGCTTGAGCATGAAGTCCTTCGCCTCGTCGAGGCTCCAGGCGCGCTTGTACGGGCGGTTGGAGGTGAGCGCGTCGAAGACGTCGGCGAGCGCCACGATGCGGCCGGAGAGGGGAATCGCCTCGCCCTTCAGCGCGCGCGGGTAGCCGCTGCCGTCGTAGCGCTCGTGGTGGCTCCAGGCGATCTCCGCGGCCATCTGCAGCATCGGCGAGTTGGAGCCCTTGAGGATCTCGTAGCCGATGGCGGCGTGCTTCTTCATCACCTCGAACTCCTCGGGGGTGAGCTTGCCGGGCTTGAGGAGGATGTGGTCGGGCGTGCCCAGCTTGCCGACGTCGTGCATCGGCGCGGCTTGGAGGAGCAGCTCCTGGGTGGAGGAGGACAGCCCCAGCTCGCGGCCGACGAGCTTCGAGTAGTGGGCCATGCGCAAGATGTGGGCGCCGGTCTCGGGGTCTCGGAACTCGGCCGACTTGGCGAGGCGGTAGATGGTCTCGCGCTCGCGCTCGCGCACCAGGGCGGTGGCCTTCTCGACCTCGACGGCGAGCTGCACCGCGCGGTCCTTGAGCATCAGGTAGCTCTTGCGGAGCGCCAGCATGTTGCGCACCCGGCTGGAGAACTCCACCCGGTCCATCGGCTTGGAGAGGAAGTCGGTCGCGCCCTTCTCCAGCGCCTTGTAGAGCACCTCGCGCTCGTTGAAGGCGGTCACCATCAAGATGGGCATGTCGTCGAGGCTGGGCTTGGCGCGCACCGCCTCTACCACCTGCAGCCCGTCGAGCTTGGGCATCATGTAGTCGACGATGAGGAGATCGGGCTCCCTGGAGAGGACGAACTCCAGGCCCTCCACCGGGTCCATGAAGGTGGAGCAGGTGACGTCGCCGAGCCTCGCCAGCAACGCCTTCAAGAGGATGATGTTGGTGTCGGTGTCATCGATGACGACGACGTGCATGGGAACCTGTACGCGAACCATCGCCCGAGCCGCCTGTCCTGCCAAGCTGCCTCGCAGGGGGAGGGGCGGCGACTGGCATTTCGCGGCCAAACAGGCGAAGAGTGGGGACGATGCAGCAGCCCGACGTGACGAGCGCGAAGGCCGGTTCGGAAGAGGCGAGGTCGTTCTTGGCCGGCGTCTACTCGGAGCTGATTCTCGCCTCGACCTCACCCGCCCGAAGGGCGCTGATGGCGAGCCTCGCCCTGCCGTACCGGGTGCAGGCGCCCAACGTGGACGAGGTGGTGCCGGAGGGGACGCCGCCCCAGCACGCGGTGGCCCTGCTCGCGGAGCGGAAGGCGCGCACCGTGGCCTCGCTGCTCCCCACCGCGCTGGTCATCGGGTCGGATCAGCTCGTCTCCTTCCAGGGCCAGCCGCTGGGCAAGCCTTCGGACGCGAAGGCGGCGGTGGCGCAGCTCAAGTCCCTGCGGGGGCGGGCGCACGACATCGTCACCGGCGTCTGCGTGGTGGGCCCGGGCTTTCTGGTCACCGAGGTGGACGTGGCGCGGCTGACGGTGCTGCCGCTCACCGACGCCGAGGTCGAGGCCTACGTCGCCACCGGCGAGTGGCAGGGCTGCGCCGGCGGCTACCGCATCGAGGGGCGGGGGCAGGCCATCTTCTCCCGCATCGAGGGCGACCGCTCGGCGATTCAGGGCCTGCCGATGCAGCGGGTGGTCAGGCTCCTGCGCGAGGCGGGCGTCAGCTTCTTCGGGTGAGCGGGGCGGCGGCGCGGTCTCGCGCTCACGCCGCGGACGCGGGCACGCGAGGGAGCTCCACCACCTCCGCCGCGTCGCCGGGGCCGACCCGCAGGTGCAGATCAAAGCGGCCCTGGCGCAGGAGCGCGCCGTCGAGTCGGTCGAGGCGGTTGGTGGTGGCGATGAAGGCCACCCCCGCGGGGAGCGGCTCGTCGAGCAGGCGGCAGAGCTCGAGCAGCGCGCTCACCGACTCCGTCTGCGCCCACTCTTCAACATTCGATGGGCCCACGCTCGGGACGACGCGCCGGCTGGCGAACCCGTCGAGGTCCTCGATGACGGCGAGGCAGGGCGTGTTCTCCTTCGCGAGCTCGAAGACGCGCCGCACGCGCGCCGGCGCGATGCCGACGAAGACGGCGGTGACGTCGCTCCCTGAGAGCGTCGCCCGGCGGAGCTGGTGTTGCGCCGCGACCCAGCGAATGAGCGCCGTCTTCCCGGAGCCCGGGGGACCCTCGAGCAGCACGCGTCGCGGCCCGGAGGCGGAGGGCGAGAGCCGGGAGGCCACGCCCGCGAGCTGCTCCTTGGCCACCTCCAACCCAGTGAGCGACTCCACGGCGCCGGGTGGGACCACGTCGATGCGGGCCTTCTTCAGCTCGTCGATGGTGGGGCCGGCGTAGGTGTTCTTCGTGCGGCTGCGGACGAAGGCGAAGAAGATCAGGAACATCACCACCAGCGGCAGCCACTGAATCAGGATGGTGGGGAACGAGCTGCTCTCGCTGGCCACCGTGTAAGGGGCCTCCGAGTCGCGGGCCACGGAGAAGGCCTGCTCCAGCGTGAGGTGGGCCACCTCATAGCTCCCGCCTTGCTGGAGCTGCACCTGGAGCGCGGACTCGTTGCTCGACGGCGTGATGCGCAGCGAGGCGACGTTGCCGCTCTGCACGTCGGCGGTGAGAGACCGCAGATCGCGGACGTCCCCTGGGACCGAGAAGAACCTGTAGAACGCGACGAACATCACCATGAGCAGGACCCACAGCCCGACCGTCTTCCACGGATTCCGCTGATTCCCCGCGCTCATGTCGTCCCCTCTCAGCTCTCGCTGCTCTCCGGCCCGAGCAGCCGGTAGAACGTCTTGCGGTCCACGCCCAGAATCCGCGCGGCCTCGGACTTGTTGCCGCCGGTCTGCTGCAGCACCTGGGTGGCGTAGCGCCGCGAGAGCTCGTCCAAGGTCGGCGTGTCGCCGGTGAGGTTGGCCGCCGACTTCACCGGCACCGCGTCGCCGATGGGCGCGGGGATGTCGCCGGGCCCGAGGATGCCGGTGGCATTGAGCGCCAGCGCCCGCGCCACCACGTTCTCCAGCTGGCGAATGTTCCCCGGCCAGTCGTAGGCCATCAGCCGCTCGAGGGCCTCCTTGGTCACCACCGGCCGCGCCCCGCCGCGCGCGTGCATGGAGGCGAAGTGCTCCACCAAGGGTGGAATGTCCTCTTTCCGCTCACGCAAGGGAGGCAGGCGCAGGTGCACCACGTCGAGGCGGTACATCAGGTCCTCGCGGAACTTCCCTTCCTTCACCAGCGTGGAGAGCTCCTTGTTCGTCGCCGCCACCACGCGCACGTTCACCGCCACCGGCGTCGACTCGCCCACGCGGCGGATCTCGTTCTCCTGCAACACGCGCAGCAGCTGGGACTGAATCTTCGGGCCGACGTCGCCGATCTCGTCGAGGAAGATGGTGCCGCCCGAGGCCTCCTCGAACAGGCCCTTCCTCGCGCCGGTCGCGCCGGTGAAGGCGCCGCGCGCGTGGCCGAACAGCTCGCTCTCCATCAGGGACTCGGCGATGGCGCCGCAGTCCACCGGGATGAACGGGCCCGTCGCCCGCGAGCTGCGCTGGTGAATGGAGCGCGCCACCATCTCCTTGCCGGTGCCGGTCTCGCCGGTGATCAGCACCGGCACGTTCGACGGCGCCGCGCGGGCCACCTGCTTGAAGACCTCGAGCAGGGCCCCGCTGCGCCCCACCAGCGAGGCCGGCTTCACCTGCTGCTTCAGGCTGCGGTTCTCTTCGACCAGGCGCTTCTGCTCCAGCGCCCGCTTCACCACCCGCACGATGGCGTCGACGTCGAAGGGCTTCGCCAGGTAGTCGAAGGCGCCCTGCTGAATCGTGTCGAGCGCGCCCTCGATGTTCCCGTACGCGGTGATGACGATGACCGGCGTGTCGGGGAACTTCTCCCGGGCGGAGGTGAGCACCTTCAGCCCGTCGCCTGGATCCGGCATCGCCATGTCGGTGAGCACCAGGTCGAAGCTCGGCTCCTTGCCCAGCCGCTCCAGGGCCTCCTGTGGGCTCGCGCACGTCTCGACGTCGGCCGTGCCGGCCAGCAGGCGCTGCATCAGGTCGCGCGCGTGCGGATCATCATCCACGACGAGGATTCGGGACTTCACCTAAGGTCGAATACCACCCTCGCGCCGCCCTGTCTTTCGGCGGGCCGGCTTGGCGGCGAGCGGGCGGCCTTGCTAACTGATCGCCCGTGACGCTCCTCGCGCTCGCTCTCGTGCTCTCCTCGGCGCCGCTGGAGCCGAGGGTCGCGACCATCGAGGAGTTCTGCCCCAGGGGCTTCACCGTCATCACCGGCGACGCCTGCCTCGCGGTGCCCGAGCGCTTCACCCCCGGCAAGCTCATCGTCTACTTCCACGGCATGCTGCCGCCGGAGCTCAAGAGCCCCATCGAGCTCTCCCGCCTCGGCCAGCAGGCGACGGCGCGGGGGTACGCGGTGCTCGCGCCGCGCGGCGAGGCGGGCCTCTGCCCCTGGGGGAGCTTCGGGCGCTGGCGCTGCTGGCCGAGCGACCTGTCGCAGCTCTCCGCGGTGGGAGCGATCATCGAGCGCCTGGCGCCGCTCTACCGGCACGCCAAGAAGGCGCTCCACACCCGCACCCTCGGGAGGCCGCTGGTCGCTGGCTTCTCCAATGGAGGCTACCTCTCGACCTTGCTGCTCTCCGACTCGCTCATCGACGCCAAGGGCTGGGCCATCCTCCACGCCGGCGGCGTCACCGGCCAGAGCTTCGACGACATGCGGCGCGGGCCGGTGCTCCTCGTCGCCGCCACCCAGGACTCGGAGCAGTACCCGGGCATGAAGGCGCTCTCGTCCAAGCTGCGCAGCCAGGGCTGGCCGGTGGTGGACAAAGAGCGCGACGGCTTCCACGAGGTGCGCGAAGAAGACGTGTCGGCGGTGCTCGACTTCTTCGAGGCGCTCGGTCGGTAGCGGTCAATCCACCGGCGTCGCCGCCAGTGCAGTTGCCCACTCACGGCGCCGGTGGTGACGGCATCGGCGGGAGCACGAGCCTCAGCGCCCCAAGGTTCTGCACGTTGTTCGAGTACCTCACATTCCTCTGGATCCGCGCCAGGTCGAAGCCCTCGATCATCACGTTGGCGCCGATCTGATGGAAGGTCACCTCTCCATTCGCGAGGTCGATCTGTCCCCCCGTGGCGACGGCCACGCCAATCCCTCCGTTGTTGGTGATGAGGAACTGGTCGGCCTGCGCCGCGCCGCCCTCGTTCACCAGCAGGCCGGTGTTGAGCACTCCGTCGCACGTCGGGCTGCCGCCGCAGGGCGGCAGCTGTGCGTCTCGGATCACGAGCCCAGCGGCGTCGAGCTGCGCCCCCGAACCGCGCACCCAGACATTCACCAGCTGTGCGGCGTGCACCAGCGCCCGGGTGGCGGTGAGGTGCGCTCCCTCGCCGACGAACACCCCGATGCCGAGCAGCCCTTCCCGTGCGTCGGGCTGGACGTCGCGAACCGACAGGTCGCTGACGGTGAGCGTCGAGCCCGTGCTCCAGAGGTACAGCCCGGTCATGAGGCCGCGCTCGATCGCGAGCCGCTCGATGGTCGCCGTCGCGCCTTCGCCGAGGGAGAGCCCGCCGCCCCCTTCCCCGAGGCCCGAGGCGCGCGTCGAGCGGATGACCACGTCGTCGGCGAGGACGGCCGTGCCAGGCGAGCCGATGATCCACCCCATGGCTCGATTGTTGATCAGCGCGGCGCGGTGAACGTTCGCCCTGGCTCCACCCATGACGCTCAGGCCCATGCCGAACGTGCCGTCGGGGTTCGACTCGGTGTCGGTGACGACGAGGTCGGTCACCTCGGCCGTGGTTCCTGGAGAGCCGACCTGTAGCCCGGTGCCGACGTTGTGCGCCAGGTGGGCGCGCTCCACCGTCAGCACGCCCTGGACCCCCGCGGCCACCCCGATGCCGGCGCCGGCCCCGGCCGCATAGCGAGTCTCCTGCACCACGGCGTCGAGAAGCGTGAGCGTCGCCTGGGGCCCCCCCACCAAGACGCCATAGCCCTGGTTGCGCTCCACACGGAGGCGGGTCGCCGTCACCGTGCCGTTGGAGACGTTGACGCCATGGCCCTTCTCCTGGTCGAGCTCGGTGTCCCGCACCACCACGTCGGTGAGGTCGACGACGCCGCCCTCCACCGCGAGCACGCCCACTCTCCGGCTCAGCTCGACCACGGACCGCTCGAGCGACGCTTGGGCACCACTCTCCACGTCGACGCCCAGGCCGATCGTGCGCCGGATCGCGGTCGAGACCAACGTCACTCGGGTCCCGCTGCCGGAAGCGAACACCGCCGCGTCGTGGTTCTGATCGACGAGGAGCCGTTCGGCGGAGATCGCTCCGCCGCCGGTCGCACGCAGCCCGTGCCCATTCTTGCCGTTGGCGCCGGCGGCCGTGTTCCGGATCACGACGTTCTTCCCCGTGGTCACCCCGCCCGACTCGGCCAACCACCCCACGGAGGTCGCCGCGTCCACGACCACGTCTTGCACCTTGAGCTGCCCGCGAGGACCCGCGGCCGCGAGCCCGATGCGGGGCCCGGTGACACGGAGGTTCCGCACCTCGACGCCAGGTGCCACGGAGAAGGCCACCGCCGGGTGCGTCGTCGACGACGGGGCGGTCAAGGTGGTGCTCGCCACGCAGGCGCCCCACACCGTCGTCTGCGCCGGCAGAGGTCCGTCGGTGGTGTAGGTGCCGCGGCCCAACGCGATGATGGTCGAGGGGCCGGCCACGCCGAGCGCGGCGATCAGGCTCGCGAACGGGGTCGCCCTGCTCCCATCGCCCCCGGGCGCGGCGGCCTGGAGGACGTACAGCACCGGCCGGTCCACCGGCAGGCCCTCGGGGAAGTCCCCCGTCGGACACGCGGTCCCGACCCGCGCGCACCCCGGCTCTCCGGCGAAGTGCGCTTCTTGGTCGGCGCAGACCTGTGCACCTCCGTCAGGCCAGGGCTCGCAAGCGACGGGCGCTGTCCCGACCTCCCGCCACCCGGAAGGACAGGGGGTCAGACGCGGAGCGTTCGGAGACGAGGGCTCCGCCGGGAGCGGCAGCCCTTCCTTCACCGGCCCGAGCGGCGGCGTCGGCTCGAACCCGGTCGCGGGCTGGCACCCGACCGAGACGGCCATCGCCCCAGCCACAGCGAGCACCACTCCCGCCGTTCTGCGTGCTTCGCCCATGGCGCGGCAGCGTAGATGCCGGCCGCGAGCCAGGCCACGCTTGAGGTTCGTCGAACGGTCGAGGCCCGGCTGAGATCTTCGCTTCCCTTCACGCGTTCCATGCTTCCATGCCCCTGGGAGGAGCTTCATGACACACGCCCGTTTGACGCCGCTCAGGTTGCTGGTGGTGTGCTCGCTCGTCGCGGTCCAGGCCTTCGCCGAGCCGCCGGACTTCGAGGCGCCCAACCGCCAGCTCAAGGAGCAGAGCTTCTCCAAGGCCTGCGACGGCTTCACCGCGTTCCTGAAGGCCAACCCCGGCTCGCCGCTCGCCCGCGAGGCCACCGCCAAGCGCTCCGCCGCCTGCGTGCGGGTGGGCAAGGGCAATTGGGGCGAGCTGCAGAAGATCGCCACCTCCGGCGAGAAGGACTTCGCGCGCGCCTGGGCGGCGGGCTTCCTCTTCCTCGCAGGCTACGGCGGCGACTTCCCCTCCGCGGTGCCCTTGCTCAAGCAGGCGGCGGCGGGCGAGGGCCGGCAGGCGGAGGAGGCGCGGGCCCTGCTCGTCACCGGCGCCCTGCTCTCCATGCAGCGCAACTCGTGGGACCTGAAGACGGCCGAGTCCATGGCACAGGTGGTGCTCGAGCTCTCCCGGAACGCGAACGAGAAGGCTCAGGCGCGCCTCCTCCGCGGCCAGACCCGGGTGAACCAGGGCCAGGGCGAGGCCGGCGAGCGGGAGCTGGGCGAGGTCGGCGCCGGCGACTCGGAGTGGGCCGACGACGCGCTCTACTTCCTCGGCAGCCGCCGCGAGAGCGAGCAGAAGTACACCGCCGCGCTGGAGCTCTACGACTCCATCGCGAAGCGCTTCTCCGACGTGACCTCGAACGTGAAGTCGAGCGCCGCGTCGCAGGCCGCCAACATCCGCCGCAAGAGCGTCTCGGTCGGCGTGTACCAGTTCGCGCTCGAGGGCCTGAAGCCCAAGGTGCAGGTGAGCTTTCGCAACGTGAAGAACGCCACCTGGACGCTCAAGAAGATGGATCCGCTCGCGTTCCAGGGGAGCTCGCCGCCCGACGAGACGACCGAGCTGTGGAGCATCGGCGCCACCGTCTCTTCGTGGACCTCGAAGCTGGAGGTGCAGGTTCCCTACGCCCCGGGCAGCACCGAGTTCGACCTGGAGGTGAAGGAGCCCGGCGTCTACGTGCTCGAGGTGAACGCCGACGGCGAGGTGGCGCGCGACCGCGTGCTGGTGACTCAGACCGCGACCCTCACCAAGACCGACAAGAACCAGGTGCTGGTGTGGGTGGCCGACGTGGAGACCGGCCAGGCGAAGGCCGGCGCAGACGTCGCCCTGTGGCAGTACCAGAAGAACGGTGGCGGGTGGACGAAGGCCATGGGCAAGACGGACGCCACCGGCCTGGCCACCTTCCCCGCGGAGCGCGCCGACACCTCGATGATGGCGTGGACGCGCGCGGGCTCGAGCTACAGCCTCTCGGGCGCGGGCAGCTGGTACGGCTCCTCGTGGAGCCGCGAGGACCTGGCCTACGTGCTCGCCGACCGGCCGCTCTACAAGCCGGGCGAGACGGTGGGCTTGAAGCTCTTCTTGCGCCAGCGCGAGGGCGGGCCGTCGACGCCGTTGGAGAAGCGCACCGTGCGCCTCTTCATCGCCGACCCCACCGGCAAGAAGGTCGCCGAGCCCACGCTCACCACCAACGCCTTCGGCACCGCGAGCTTCAGCCTGCCCCTGCCCGCGAGCGCGACGCTGGGCGCCTGGAATGTCCGCGTGGTGGCCGACGGCGTGTCCTACCAGCAGCCGCGGCTCGGCTTCCGCGTCGAGGAGTACAAGCCGCCCGAGTCCACCGTGTCCGTCGAGGCGCTGGGGAACCCCAAGCCCGGCGATGCGCTGAAGCTCAAGGTGAAGGCCAGCTACTACTCCGGCGGGCCGGTGGCGAACGCGCAGGGGCGTGCCTTGGTGAGCATCACCGGGTGGAACCACACCTTCGGGCCGTGGCCGGGCGGGGAGAGCGACGAAGACGGCCGCGGCAACGAGTACGGCGAGGAGGCGTACGGCTACCGCGGCCGGCGCTATGGCGGGTACTACGGCAGCTACGCGCAGCACACGCTGCAGTTCAAGACGGGCGCCGACGGCACGGCCGAGGTCGAGGTGCCGGCGCTGAAGGGCTACGAGCAGATGCCCCTCGAGTACTCGGTGCAGGTCTTCGTCACCGACGCCTCGCGCCGGGAGATCTCCGGGCAGAGCACCGCCCACGTGGCGCCGGTGCCGTACTTCGTCGACGTTCGCAGCGGGCACTACCTCTACAAGCCGGGAGAGAAGGTGGCGCTGGAGCTCCGCGCGGAGGATCCGAACGGCCGCCCCGCCGAGCCCGAGGTGCTGGTGCGGCTCCTGCGGGTGCAGCCCGACGGCCAGAGCGCGCGCATTGCCGAGGCGCGCACGAAGCTCACGAAGGGGAAGGGCGCGGTGCTGCTCGACGCCGACGCGCTCGGGCAGGTGCGGGTGGAGGTGCTCGACGCCGCCGCCAAGCCCGAGGAGGCCCGGGTGCTCGCCCAGACCGACCTGTGGCTCACCAGCGACACCAAGCCGATGGCGCCGCCTCAGAGCGGCTTCCAGCTCTTCACCGACAAGGCGCCGCTCAAGGTGGGCCAGCCGGTGCGGGCGCTGGTGGTGAGCGAGCGGGCCGGTGGGCACGCGCTCCTCACGCTGGAGAACGAGGCGGTGCAGGTGTCCAAGGTGGTCGAGCTGGTGGGCCGGGCGAGGTACGTCGAGCTCGTCCTCCCCGCGGGCCTGGCGCCGAACGGGTGGCTGCAGGTGGCGCGCTTCGAGGACTCGCAGTTCCGGGCGCAGCAGCGGCCGCTCAAGGTGGCCGGCAGCGAGGTGGAGCTCGACGTCGGCGTCGCCTTCGACAAGGGCGTGGTGGAGCCGGGCTCGAAGCTCACCGCCACGGTGACGGCCAAGAACGGCCCTCTGGGCGTGGCCACCGAGACCGCGCTCACCATCGTCGACGAGGCGCTCTTCGCCATCGAGAAGGAGCGCACCGACTTCCTCTCCTTCTTCGGCCGGCACCAGCGGCAGCTCACCGTGCGCACCGAGTCGACGATGAACCAGAAGAGCTACATGGTGAGGCCGAAGCCGCAAGCCAAGCAGCCGGTGGCGCAGGCCGAGGCGCAGAACCGCCTGCAGCCGAGCGAGACCCCGCGCGACGAGGCGAGGAAGGAGAAGAAGGCCGACGCGGCGGCCAGCGGCATGGCGATGGTGGCGCCGGCTCCGGCCCCACCACCGGCGATGGAAGCGGCCAAGCCCAGCGCGGGGCCAGCCAAGTCGGCCCGGGCGAGGGCCGGGGCGAAGGACGAGGAGTCGATGAGTGACGACCAGGGCGGCGCGCAGGCCGGCGGGGCCCCGGTGAAGGTGCGCACGGACTTCGGCTCGTCGTCGGGCTGGTTCGCTTCCATCGCGGGGAAGATCGGCGCGCCCTTCACCCAGGCGGTGAAGCTGACCGACTCGCTCACCTCGTGGAAGGCCATCGCCACGGTGGTCTCCACCGGTCCGCACCTCGGGCAGGGGCGGGGCACGGTGAAGACGGCCAAGCCCTTGATGGTCAGGCTCCAGGCGCCGCGCTTCTTCATCGAGAACGACGAGGTGACGCTGTCGGCGGTGGTGGAGAGCCACCTGGCCAAGGCGGCCGACGTGGAGGTCTCCATCAGCGCGCCCGGCTTTCGCGAGGTGTCTCCGGCGAAGACGACGCTGCACGTGGAGAGCGACGGGCTCACCCGCTTCGACGCCAAGTTCAAGGTGAGCGAGCTCGGCGACCGGGTCATCCGCGCGACGGTGCGGGGCGGCGGCACCTCCGACGCGATGGAGTGGAAGCTGCCCGCGCTGGTGCACGGCTCGGCGCAGCGGCAGTTCTTCGCCGGGCGGCTGGGCGACTCCTTCAAGGTGGAGTTCGAGCTGCCGGAGAAGCGCAAGGCCTCGCTGACCCGGTTCGAGCTGGCGCTGTCGCCGTCGCTCCTCTCGGTGATGTTCGACGCGCTGCCCTACCTGGCGCAGTACCCCTACGGCTGCGTGGAGCAGACGCTCTCCCGCTTCGTGCCCGCCACCATCGCCCGCCGCGCGGTGAAGGACTTGGGGCTGCCGGCGACGCGCGTGCCTGCGAACCTCGACGACATGGTGGGGCAGGGTCTGCAGCGGCTGATGGACTTCCAGCACTCCGACGGCGGCTGGGGCTGGTGGCAGTCGGACACGACGAACAAGTGGATGACGGCGTACGTCGTGTACGCGCTGTCCTTGGCGAAGGAGGCGGGGCTGGCGGTGGACGCCGCGTCGGTGGCGCGCGGGCGCAGCTACCTCGTCTCGCACCTGGGCGAGGCGCTCAACGATCGCGAGACGCACGCCTTCATGGTGTTCGCGCTCTCGCAGACCGGGACGGTGCCCAAGGCAGCGCTGGACAAGCTGTTCGAGCGGCGGACGACGCTCTCCCCCCGGGCGCGGGCGGAGGTGGCGCTGGCGTTGCTGGCGCAGAAGGATCCGCGGGCGCGCATCGCGGTCGACAACCTCGACGACATCGTGAAGGCGGCCTCGGCCCGGAAGGACGCGGCGGTGGGCGAGGCCAACGACGCCTGGTCCACCTCGGCGGCCATCGAGGCGACCGCGTTCACGCTGATGGCGATGGCGCGGTACGACCTGAGCTCTCCGCTCATCGCCCCGCTGACGGACTTCCTCGTCTTGCGGAGGAACGGCGGCAAGTGGCGCAACACCCGCGACACCGCCTTCGCCATCTACGCGCTCTCCGACCTGGCGAAGCGCGAGGGCGCGTCGATGAAGAGCGGCACCTTCATCGTCTTGGTGAACGGCAAGCAGGTGAAGCGCATCGACTATTCCAAGGGCGGGCTGGACCTGATGGAGCCCCTGGTGCTTTCCGACGCGGCCTTGAAGAGCGGGAGAAACGTGGTGGAGGTGAAGCGCGACGCCAGTGGCACCGGCTACTTCGCGGCCACGGTGGACGTGTTCAACATGAACGACTTCATCAAGGGCGTGGGCGGCGACGTGAAGGTGAAGCGCACCTACACGCTGCTGGGCAAGCCGAGCACCGAGAAGCTCGAGGCGGCGACGGAGTACGGCATGCCGGTGACGAGCGGCACGCGGGTGCGGGTGGACGTGGAGGTCCAAGCGAACAAGGCGGTGGAGTTCGTGATGGTGGAGGACCTGAAGCCCGCGGGCTTCGAGGCGGTGATGCTCAAGAGCGGGCCGGAGGTGTGCAACTACGCCTGCGCCCACGCGGAGCTCCGCACCGACCGGGTGGCGATGTTCCTCACCCAGATTCCGGTGGGGGTGACGAAGGTGAGCTACGAGCTCCGGGCCGAGGTGCCGGGGAAGTTCGCGGCGCTGCCCGCGCGGGTCGAGGCGATGTACGCGCCGGAGATTCAGGCCACCGCCGACGAGATGCGCTTCGAGGTGCGGGACGAGCCGACGTCCAACGTGGCCCACCAGTAGCCTCACGGAACGGGAACGGGCGGATTCACCGTTCACCCACCGTGGCGCGCCATCGGCAGAGGCGGTACACGCCTCTCATGCGCGAGGACGTGGTCGAGCGGGGCCTGGCCAGCGAGCAGGAGCGCAGCGCCTGGCTCCTGGCGCGCATTCGCCTCGTCGGCGTCGGCGTGGGGCTCCTGGCCGCGCTGCTCAACACCGCCGACCCCCAGTGGCGCTCGTACCTGGCGCCGGCGAGCGTGTGGCTCAGCTTCGCGGCCGTCATCGCGGCGGCGGCGCGGTTCCGCCCGGCCCAGAGCTCGCGGTGGACCTGGCTCTCCCTCGGGCTGCTCGACGTGCCGATGGTGTACCTGCTGCAGCGAGGGGCGCTCACCAAGACCGACGTGCCCCGGGGCGTGGCGGCGTTCGCGCTGGTCCTGTTCGCCGCGCTGGTGGCGATGTCGTCGCTCTCACTCCGACGCTCGCTGCCCTGGGTGGTGGCCGGGTGGGCCTCGGCGGCCGCGGTGCTGTTGATGAGCCAGTCGGGGATGTCGGCGCCGGCGCAGGTGATGGGCGTGGTGGCGCTGCTCGCGGTGGCCGCGTCGGTGAGCTACGTGGCGGCGCGGGTCCGCCGGCTGGTGGTGAAGGTGGGCGAGGCGGAGGTGAAGCGGGCGCGGCTGAACCGCTACTTCTCCCCGATGGTGGCCGAGCGGCTGCAGTCGAGCGAGTCGGCCGCGCAGGCGCCGGAGCTGCGCGACGTGACGCTGTTGTTCAGCGACATCCGGGACTTCACCGCGATGAGCGAGAAGCTCGCGCCGGAGCAGGTGGTGGAGCTCTTGAACGAGGTCCACGGCCGCATGGTGAAGGTGCTGTTCGCGCACGGCGGGACCCTGGACAAGTTCATCGGCGACGGGGTGATGGCGTACTTCGGGGCGCCGCTGGCCGACGCACAGCACGCGACGCACGCGGTGGAGGCGGCGCTGGCGATGGTGAAGGAGCTCGAGGTGCTCAACGGCGAGCGGGTGGCGCGGGGTCAGCCGGCGCTGCGGCTCGGCATCGGGCTACACTCGGGGCAGGTGGTGGTTGGCGACATCGGCTCGCCGGATCGCCTGGAGTACACGGCCATCGGCGACACGGTGAACCTGGCCTCGCGCATCGAGGGCCTGACCAAGACGCACGGCGCCGTGGTGCTGGTGAGCGACGTGACGCGACAGCAGGCGGGCGAACAGTTCGCGTGGCGCGAGGCGCCGCCGGTGCCGGTGAAGGGGAAGACCGAGCCGGTGCGGACCTTCATTCCGGGCGGGCTGCCGGGGGCGAACCGCTGAGAGTGCACCGCTGAGAGTGCCAAACACTTTTTGACTGGAAGATGACGCGTTCGCGGTTCGTATCCGACGCGTCGAGTCGCTCTCCGAACACCAGTCGGGCTCCGGAACGGGCAATCGCGGCGGCGAGTGCTAGACGTTCGCGCTTTCCCTCCCGCCGCTTCCCACGCCCGATGCCCACTCCCGAGACCGACAAGACCTTCAGCGGTTCGATCCCGACGGCGTACGAGACGTTCATGGTTCCGTTGATCTTCGAGCCCTACGCGGCGGACCTGGCCGAGCGCCTGATCTCGCGCGCCCCTGCTCGCGTCTTGGAGCTCGCGGCGGGGACGGGGGTGGTGACGCGACACCTGGCTTCCGTGCTCCCGCCGAACACCGCCATCGTGGCCACCGACTTGAATCAGCCGATGCTGGATCTCGCCTCTCGCCTCGGCACGCCGCGCCCGGTGGAGTGGCGGCAGGCCGACGCGCTAGCGCTCCCCTTCGCCGATGAGAGCTTCAACGCGGTGGTCTGCCAGTTCGGCGTCATGTTCTTCCCGGACAAACCGAAGGCGTTCGCGGAGGTCCGCCGCGTGCTCCAGCCCGGTGGCGTCTTTCTCTTCAACGTCTGGGACCGCATCGAAGACAACGAGTTCGCGGAGGTCGTGGAGATGGTCGTGGAAGGGCTCTTCCCCGGCGATCCGCCGCGTTTCTTCACGCGTACGCCGCACGGGTACTTCGAGCGGGAAACCATCGAGCGAGATCTGAGGCAGGGGGGGTTCACCGCGCGCGCCGAGCTCACCACGCTGGCCAAGCGGAGCCGAGCCGCTTCGCCGCGGATTCCCGCCGTGGCCTTCTGCGAAGGCACTCCGCTGCGAAACGAGATCGAGGCCCGCGATGCCGCGAAGCTCGGCGTGGCGACCGACCGCGCGCAGCAGGCCATCGCTCAGCGCTTCGGCGCGGGTGCCGTCGACGGCAAGATGCAGGCGCACGTCATCTCCGTCCGCCGGTGACCGCGCCCCGCGAGAGTGTCCCCGCGAGAGTGTCAATCACGTCTTCAATCAGGCATGACGCGAGGATCGTGTCGGATTCTGCGTCATTTTCGGTAAGGCGTTGTATTCACTGTGTCTTGCTCGGCGTTTCGGACGCTTGGCTTGACGCGAAGTCGAGGCCCGCTTTCGCGGCCGTACCGCGCGAGGTACCTCTTCACCGACACCTTCTTCGCCATCGCCTCGCTCGACATGTACCGCACCGTGCCGAAGATGGGCCGCTCCGGTCCCCACGCGCGGTCGTACTGACCGAGCACCCACCGCTCGCTCGCCCAGGACACCGGGTCGCGGCCGTCGAGCGAGTACCGGCTCATCAGCGCGTCCATGCGCCGCAGCGCTTCCTCCGCCGAGGGTGACCACTCGAAGATCTTCTTCCCCCACAGCATGCGGAGCCGGTTGTGGAACCAGCCGTCGCGCACGAGCTGGCGCTGCGCGGCGTTCCAGAGCGGATCGTGCGTGCGCGCGGCGTCGAGCGTCTCGAAGGTCGCCAGGTGTGGGCGCTCGTCCCGTGCATGCTTCGCCAGCGTCTGCGTGGCCCAGGTGGGCAGCCCGTCGAGCGACGTCAGCTCATCCGGCCGGTGGCTGGCGAAGTTGAACGCCAGCTCTCGCCAGGTCACGAGCTGATCGACGAACGCCTCGGCGCCGGGAGAGAGCCTCCACCAGCCGGCCTTCGCGCCGCCGATGGACTGGCCAAGGCGCTGAACCGTCCACCGCTCGCGCCGCGCGAGGGCGTCGAACACCTCGTGCGTCGAGACGTGGCCGAAGTGCAGGTACGGCGAGAGCATGCTCGTCCCGTCCACCTCCGGCTCGTCGCGCGCCGAGGCGTAGTCGCCGAGCGCCTTCGAGAGGAAGCGCGTCAGCCGCGCTGCGCCGGCGGCGCTCCCACCGCGGAGCGCGACGGGCCGCACCGAGTGATCGATCGGCAGCCTCGCCAGGGCTTCGGGAGTCGCCGCCATCACCGCCGCGCTCGCTCGCGGCCAGCGCGCCGTCACCTTGCCCGACCAGCCCCGCAGGCGAGGCAGCTCCACGCCTCGAAGTGGATCCCTCTTCGGGCGCTCGAGCAGGTGCGGTTTCAAGGCCTTCTGCAGGTGAACGCGGAACGAGTGCGCCGTGGTGAACACCCGCGCCGTGGCGTGCATCGGGAACAGACCCACCGAGTCCACCACCTCGAAGCGCACGTCCAGGCGCTCCGCCGCCGCCGCCTGCATTCGCGGCAGGAAGAAGCCCGGCCAGTCGTCTCCGACCACCACGCAGGCCTGCGCCGCCAGGGCCGCGAGCAAGCCAGAGCCTTCGCCGGGACGCGCCTCGACGTAGGGGAAGTAGTGAGCAGGCGTCTTCGCGAACGCGGTCGCGTTGTCCGCCATGCCCTGCAGCACGAAGGCGTGCAGGCGCTCGCTCGCGAACGGGTACGCCACGCGGAGCGGCTCGAACACCACCAGCGGCTTCGCCAGCGCCTGGGCGTGCTCCACCGCCCGCTCGAGCGCGAAGTTGAACCGGGCGCGGCGGAAGGAGGTCATCCACAGCAGCACGAAGCGGCGTTCCGCGCGGAGCGGAGCCTCGTTCAGCGTTCGGATGCGAACCGCGGGCACGGTCACGCTCGCTCACCTAACGCCGAGCGCATCCCTCCGAGAGAGTGACAAACGCTTTCTCACCTCGTCGTGACGCACCAGGCGTGCGTCTCCACCCATAACCACCCGTTATTCGTGGGGACCATGCGTCCTGGAGATGACGCGACTTGCCGCGGTCATGACGCAGCGACCTCCGCGACTCGCGGCCCGAAAAAGTACCTGGCACCTTCAGTCGCGCGTCTGCTTCCGCACCCGGCTCGACAGCTGCGGCGCGGTCGCGGTGCGGTCCTTCGCCCGCCGCTTCTCCGCGGGCAGACGTGACGCGCCACCGTGCACCACCACCGCGAACAGCTCCCCCTCCGCGTCGAGGGCCATCGCGCTGAACAAGCCCGACTCGGCGCTGGCGGCGTAGGGCTTCGCCCGCGTCTGGTTCTGCCGCTCCAAGAAGTCGACGGCCCGCCGCAGCACCGCCAGCTCTCCGTCGGCCACCGGCCGCTTCGCCCAGAACGGCGTCCCCTTCGGCCCAAAGACGAAGACCTGCTGACGCGGAAACTTCCGGCGGGCCCAGTTCGACGCGACGTCGAGCGCGGCCTGGAGCACTTCACCCGGGCGAGACATGGCCCGACCCTAGCCCTCAATCGCGTCGAGGCGAAGCTGCTCCGATGTGCGGAACGCGGCCCCTTCGAGCGCCTGCTCACCCCGCCGCGAGCGCGCCCTCGGCGGCCACCTCGATCAGCGGCAACCGCACCGCCACCGTCGTCCCCTGTCCCTGCTGGCTCTTCACCTCGATGCTGCCGCCGTGCGCTTCCACCAGGCGCTTGGTGGTCGCCAGCCCCAGCCCGGTGCCCGGAACGCCCCGCGTCTCCGCCGCCCGGAAGAAGGGCTGGAACAGGCTCTTCATCGACTCCGCGCTCATCCCCGGGCCGCTGTCCTGCACCTCGAAGAGCGCCGACGGCCCTTCCCGCCGCACGCTCACCTTCACCGCCGCCTCCGGCTGCCCCGCCGTGTACTTCACCGCGTTCGACAGCACGTTCTGGGCGATGGACTGCAAGAGCTGCGGCGGGCACGCCACCCAAAGGTGCGACTCCAGCGCGCGCTCCAGCTTCACGTTCGACTGCGAGGCGGCCTGCGACTGCTCGAGCAGAATCGTCGTCACCGCGGTGTCCAATTCGCCCGTCGCCTTGTCGGTCGACTTCCCCGCGCGGCAGAAGCGCAACAGCCCCTCCACCAGCTCGGTCATGCGCGCCGTCGACGACTCCGCCTGGGCGAGCAGCTCCTTCACCGACGGCTCCGGCACCTGCCGCCGGGCCAGGGTGAGGTAGCCCTTCAAGGGCGACAAGGGCGCCACCAGATCGTGCGCCACGCGCGAGGCGAACGCGTCCAGCTCGGCGTTCCGCCGGTTCAGCTCCACCAGCTGCTCCTGAATCGTCTTGTCCTGGCGCCGGAGCGTCTGCGTCACCAGCGCCGCGATGATCAGCGACAGCACCAGCGCCAGCCCCACCACCGCCGCGCCGGCTCCGCTCGTCCGCAACCGCACGTCCTGCAGCTCGCGCAGCAGCGCCTTGGTGTCCTCGGTGTTCTTCCGCGCCAGCGAGGACGCCACGTCGTCGAGCTCGAAGCTGATGGGGCGCGCCTCCTCCTCCAGGTGCTGGCGGGCGCGCTCGAACTCCTTGCGGTTCGACGCCTTGATGGTCACGTCCACCTTCTTCACCAGCTTCTCGGCCACCGCGGAGAGCCGGTTCCACAGCTCCGCCTCGCTCCTCGGCAGGTCGGCCACGTAGCGCTGGGTGGTGTCCTGAATCTCCTGGAGGTTCACGTCCATCGCCTTGTTGGCGCTGGCCCGCTCCTCGTCGGTGGTGGCGGTGATGTGGTCGCCGGCCGCTTGAATCAGGAAGGCCGCGTCGAGCCGCATCAAGCCGATGAGGCGATCGCGCTCCAGCGACGCCGTCACCAGCTGCTCGATGCGCCCGGCGGCCCGGCGCGCGCTCCACACCGTGAAGGCCGCGCCGCTGGTCAAGAGCACCACCACCAGCGCGAAGCCCAGCGCCAGCGGCCGCGTCGTCGAAGGTCGCATCGGCCGATTCGTGTAGCAGACTCGGCGCGCCTGCGCCCCTCGGGCCACCTCGTCCCCGCCCACCCCCCTCGACGCGCGCCTCGCCTGGTGGTCAGGTGCGCGGCGCCGGGCGCAGGCCGTCGCCCACCGCACAGAGGTTCGCCGCATGTCCCGCTCGCTCAACGTCGCCGCCTCCTGCCTCGCCCTCGCCCTCGTCACCTGCAAGAAGCCGGACGGTGGCGGCGGGGGCACGCCTGCGGTGAAGCGCTGCGAGGTCGACCTGCTCGCCACCGGCTACTTCGCCCAGGGCGGCAGCGGCGCGCTCGCCAGGCTCATCGAGTCCAAGGCCGACCTCATCGGCGGAGCGGGCGCCACCGGCACCCCGGGCGACGTGCTCCTCCAGAACGACAAGATCCGCGTCGTCATCGAGAAGCCCGGCCGCGTCATCGGGCCCATGCCCTCTGGCGGCGGCATCGTCGACGCCGACCTGGTGCGCGCACCCGGCGAGCCGGGGAATGATCAGTTCGGCCGCATGGCGCTCTTCTACGCGCTCGGGCGCCTGGCCAGCGTCGACCACGTGGAGGTGCTCTCCGACGGCTCCCAGGGAGGCCCCGCGGTCGTCGCCTCCACCGGCCACGACGCGCTCCACGATCTCATCAACATCGAGAAGGTGATCAAGAGCGAGGGCGGCCTCGACCTCAAGTTCGTCGTCGACCCGATGAAGCCGCTCCCCCTGCTCACCACCACCTACTACGTCCTCTCTCCCGGCGAGTCGCGGGTGCGCATGCTCACCGCCTTCTGCAACGAGGGCGCGTCTCCGGTGCAGGCTCCGCTCGTCGAGCTCACCGACATGGGCGCCTTCGGCCTCTTCATCCCCGGCGGGTGCAGCGACGGCCTGGGCGCCGCGAACCTCACCTCCGTCACCAACTGCCTGGTGCAGCCCGCGCCGTGGCTGGCGTCGCAGGGCGAAGGCATCGCCTACGGTAAGCGCGCCATGGGCCTCTCCGACCTCACCGCGCCCGGCAAGCCCGCGGGCGTCATCGGGTACGGCGGCGTCGTCGGCGCGGTGGCGGAGGCCCAGAACCTCGACGGCCTCCTCTCCTGGACCGACGTCTCGGCCCGAAACCGCCCTGGAGAGTTCGCCATTCGCGGCGGCGCCCAGCGGCTCTACCTGAGCGACTTCTTCGTGGCCAAGGACATCGCCGGCGTCAGCTCCCAGCTCCTCGCCTTCGACCACGTGGCGCGCGGTCGCGTCGACGTCACCGCCGCGCTCCCCGGCGGCGCTCCGGCCCAGGGCGCGCGCATCTCCGTCGGCAGCGTCGCCTCTGGCCACATGGTGACGCTCATCGAGGCCGACGCGAGCGGGAAGGGCGGCGCCGACCTCGCGCCCGGAGAGTACCGGCTCACCGCCTCGCTGGAGGGACGCCTGCTCGGCCCGGAGGTGCGCGTCACCATCGTGGAGGGCGGCACCGTCCCCGCCGCGCTCACCCTGGGCGAGGCCCACACCCTCACCATCACCGCCGCGGATCCTTTCGGCGCGCCCATCCCCGCGAAGGTGACCGTGCTCTGCAAGGGCGGCAGCTGCCCCTTCGGCGCCGAGACCTACCACCAGCACCTGCTCCTGGAAGCGATGCCCGGCGGCGTGGGCGCCATCGGCTTCGTCCCGCCGAGCGGCCGGCTCACCGTGACGCTCCCGCCGGCCGAGTACAGCGTCGTCGTCACCCGCGGCCCCGAGTACAGCGCCTGGCCCGACACCTGGCCGGTGAGCGGTCAGGCGGTCGACCTGCGCACGGCGGATCAATCGGTGGCGGCGGTGCTCGGCCACGTCGTCGACTCCCCCGGGTGGATGTCGGCGGACCTCCACGTGCACGCCAACAACAGCTCCGACAGCGCGGTGGGGAACGCGGTGCGCGCCGCCGACTTCATGGCCGAGGGCGTCGACGTGCTCGTCTCCACCGACCACGAGGTGCTCACCGACTTCGCGCCGGTGGTGCACGAGCTCGGCGGCGACGACGTCATCGCCACCATGGTCGGCGAGGAGGCCACCAGCTTCACCCACGGGCACTTCAACGCCTTCCCCCTCGTCCGCAAGGACCTGGCCTACGGCGGCGCCTTCGACCACGCCGGCGGAGAGGACGGCCCCACCTATCGCCTCACCCAGCTCTTCGACGCCATCCGCGCGGAGCACCCGGGCGCGGTGGTGCAGATCAACCACCCCCGCGGCGGCAGCGGCGCCCTCACCCAGCTCAAGGTGGACACCGCCACCCTCGCCACCCACGGCGACCCCGCCGACTTCTTCATGGCGCCCGCGCCCGACGCCACCGCCGACGACACCAGGCTGCTCAACGACAGCTTTGACCTGCTGGAGACCGCCAACGGCCCGTCGCCCAGCTACACCGTGCTCAACGACTGGATGACCTTCCTCTCCCGCGGCACGGTGAAGGCCGCCACCGGCGTCTCCGACACCCACGGCCGGACCAGCGACCACGGCGGCTACGCGCGCACCTACGTCCGCACCGGCGTCGACGCGCCCAGGGACTTCACCGCCAAGGCCTTCGCCGACGGCCTGCGCGCCCAGCACGCCTTCGTGACCAACGGGCCGTTCCTGCGCGTGACGGCGCGGAAGGTGGACGCGGGTGGCGCGCCCCAAGGGAGCTCGGTGGACATCGGCGACACCCTCTCCATCTCCGGCGCCGGCGGCGAGGGCGTGCAGCTCACCGTCGAGGTGCAGGGCCCCGAGTGGATGAAGCTCGACCGCGTCGAGCTCTACACCTTCGCCCCCGGCCGCGAGGCGCTCAACGGCGAGAGCAACTCGAGCTGGCCCGACTCGCGCATCGCCGAGGTCCACGCGCTCGACCGGCAGAACCCGACCCTGGAGCCGGTGTCGGGCCAGAACGGGCTCACCCTGCGCCGCGTGCACCTCACCGACACCTTCACCGTCCACCCGACCAAGGACACCTGGTTCGTGGTGATGGTGCGCTCGGTCGCGGGAGGCTCGATGTTCCCGCTCCACACCAGCCAGCCGGTGGCCTACTCCAACGCGGTGCTGGTGGATGCGGACGGGAGCGGCAAGTACGACGACTTCCCGCTCAAGGTGCAGCGCTCACGGCACCATTTGGCCCACGCGCAGCCGGCGGCGCCGCACCGGCCGACGGCCGAGGAGTTCGCGCGGGCGCTGGTGCGAATCCTCGAGCACAAGCACGAGTAGCGGGGCTTCAGAACCGCAACGCGCAATAGGTGTCTGACACTCTCACGGGGCGGAGACCCACGCGTGTCGAGACTCGACGTGGTACCCTGCTGGCCCTCGTGGCGACCGAGCCGAAGCATCAGGGCTCCCAGTTCCTGCTCTTCGGCGGAGAGGAGTCGCGCTCGCCCGAGGCCTCCGAGTCCAAGGATGCCGACGCGCCGACCGGCTCGGGTCCGAGAGAGGAATGGATCTACCCGCCGGGCGCCTTCCCCGAGGATCCGTGGCCGCGGTTCCTCGACGAGTCGGCCGACGAGTTCGCGGCCGCCCAGGGCGACCCCGCGCACACTCGGACGACGCTGTGTCGCTTCTTCAAACGAGGCGCGGCTCTCGCCGAACACGAGGAGTTGATCGACGCGCTCGGATTGTCGGCAGGCAACGTCCTCGAGCGCGCGGGCCTGAGTGACGAGGAGGCCCTCGCCGTCATGAAGGTGCTGCCGACGTTGACGTTGCGGGAGATCAAAGCCACACCCCTGGAATGACTTGGGGATTCAGGGTGAACGGAAGCTCAGCGCGAGTGCTCGTCGGCATGACGCGGCATCAGGGCCCGGCAAAAAGTGTCCCGGCAAAAAGTGTCTGGCACTTTCGCGGGGCACTTTCGCGGGCCGGCAAAAGTGTCTGGCACTTTCTCGGCGCACTTTCGCGGGCACCTTCGCGGGCTCTCCGCCAACGGTCCACGCGTCATCACGTCGACGGACCGTGCGTCGCCAACATGAGTAATTTCGGTTTGTTTTGGCGCATTGACGCGATTGTGACGCGTGCATCTGCGTCATCGCCGAACGAAAAAGGTGTTTGACACCTTCGCCGTGACACCTTCGCCGTGTTTGACACCTTCGCCGTCCTTCGTCGTTTCGCGGTCATGGCGCAGACAGCGTGACGGTCTGTTCCGTGCCGGCGGCGGGCGCGTCGATGCGCAGCTGATGCTCGAGCCACGTGAACGCACAGCCGCCGCACTCGACCTTCGGCTGAGCCGCCCACGTCGCACTCGGGACGCTGATCAGCGTCGGCGCCGTCACCGTCGCGTCCACCGCATAGCGCGCGGTAAAGGTCTTCGTCGCCGCATCGAAGGCGTAGGAGAGCGGCGTCCCTGCCACGCGCTCCGGGTACGGCCGGGCCACGCCGGCGAGGTACTCCGTCTTCGGAGCCCCCTTCGAATCGACGAGCCCGTAGCCCTCGTCCTGGCCGTAGTGCCACGCCATCGCACCCGCCGCGTGCGTGCCCGCCGCCGCGTACACCGCGTCCATGTACTCGGTGAGCCCCGGCTTCGCCGCCACCGCTCCGTACTCGCCCAGCACCAGCGCCGCCTCGAGCGCGGTCGCCTCCGCCTGCAGCGCCGCCACCCCGTCGAGCACCGCCTGCCGGTGATCCGGCGCGAAGCCCTGGCCCGCCTCCGCGTTGCCGTCGTACTCGTGCGGCGCGTAGACGACGCCTTCGACACCCAGCTTCGGCAGGTGCGAGGCGAGCCCGAGGTTCCGGCTCGCCGCGGGCTCGGCGAAGAGCAGGGCGCCGGGCAGCTCTCCGCGCACCGCCCCGATGACGTCGACGTACAAGGGCGCCAGGCGTTTCTCCTCGAAGAGGTCGTACGGCACGGTGCCCCATGGCGGCTCGTTCATCGGGTCCACGCCCACCACGCCCTCGACGCCGGCCACCGCATGCGCCACCCGCCGCCAGGCCTCGACGTACTCCGCCTTGAGCGCAGCGCTCTTCCAGAAGCCGTCGACGCAGGCCTCCACCTCCGGCGTGAGGTAGCCGAAGAACCACGGCGTCTTGGGCACGTAGCTCGCGTAGTTCTTCGCGTCGCAGGTCCACGCCGGCGCGCCGTTCCCGTCCACGAAGCCCTCGCCGTACAGGTCCTGGTGCATGTCGAGGAAGACGAGCAACCCCGCGTCCGTCGCCGCGCGCACCCGCTCCGCCACGCCCGCGAGGTATGCCTCGTCGAACTCGCCCCGGCGCGGCTCCACCGCCGCCCACTCCACCAGGAAGCGCACGCCGTTCATGCCCCACTCGTCGCGCATGCGGCGCCAGTCGGCGGGGCCGTGGAAGTCGAAGTAGGGCGGCAGCTTGCTCTTCCCCGACACGTTCGCGCCCCGCAGGACCACCGCCCGCCCCTCCGGATCGCGGATGAAGCCCCGGGCGACGGTGAAGCGCTTCGCGGGCGCGGGCTTGGTCGGGCCGCAGGCGGCGAGGGAGAGGACGCAGAGGAGGGGAAGGGCGCGCACGAGGAGCACCTTCGCACGCTCTCCCGGCCATGCGGAAACGGTGAAGCTTCGGTGGACCTCCGGTGCCACACTGGGCGACCAGGAGCGAGAGGCTGCCCCCCGTCACCCGATGACGGAGGAAGAACATGAACGGATTCAAGTCGTGGATGTGGTGGTTCGCCGCGGCGGCGATGGCGCTGTGGCTCGGCGCCTGTAGTCTCGCCAAACCTGCCCCGGAGGCCCTCTCCGAGCGCTCGTACTCCTCGGTGCCGGTGCTCGATTTGAAGCCCACCGACGACCCCGCCTCGCGCACCGGCCGCACCGACGAGCGCGCCCACGCGATGTTCCTGCAGCACTACGGCGTCAACCCCACCATCGAGACCCAAGCCGAGCCGACCAGCACCTTCTCCGTCGATGTCGACACCGCCAGCTACTCGCTCACCCGCGCCTACCTCGCGCGGGGCACGCTGCCGGACGAGGCGGCCGTGCGCGTCGAGGAGTTCATCAACAGCTTCGATTACGGCTACCGCCCGCCCGAGAAGGAGGCCTTCGGCGTCACGGTCGAGGCCTTCCCCTCGCCGACCCGCAAGGGCTTCCACGTGCTCGCGGTGGGCGTGAAGGGAAAGGAGGTGCGCCCCGAGCAGCGCAAGCCCGCCCACCTGGTGGTGACGGTCGACGTCTCGGGCTCGATGAACCTCGAGAACCGGCTCGGCCTGGTGAAGCGGGCGCTCTCCCTGCTCATCGACGAGCTCGACGAGCGCGACCACGTCTCGCTGGTGGTCTACGGCGACTCGGCCCACGTGGTGCTGCCGCCCACCAGCGCCACCGAGAAGGCGCGCCTCCGCGCGGCCATCGACGCGCTCCGCCCCGAGGGGAGCACCAACG
Source organism: Archangiaceae bacterium (assembly GCA_037443525.1). Taxonomy (GTDB): domain Bacteria; phylum Myxococcota; class Myxococcia; order Myxococcales; family Myxococcaceae; genus JBBIOE01. The sequence goes on from JBBIOE010000069.1 coordinate 28,271, forward strand.
TCCAGGCCGGCCTCGACCTCGCCTACGAGGTGGCGCTGAAGGCCTTCAAGCCCGGCGGCATCAACCGGGTGGTGCTCTGCAGCGACGGCGTGGCCAACAACGGCGTCACCGAGGCCGACGGCCTCTGGGCGCGGGTGAGGGGCAAGGCCAGCGAGGGCGTCACGCTCTCCACCGTCGGCTTCGGCATGGGGAACTACAACGACGTGCTGATGGAGAAGCTCGCCGACGCCGGCGACGGCAACTACGCCTACGTCGACCGCCTCGAGGAGGCCCACCGCGTCTTCGTCGAGAACCTCACCGGCACGCTGCAGGTCATCGCCAAGGACGTGAAGCTGCAGCTCGAGTTCAACCCCGACGCGGTGGAGCGCTACCGCCTGCTCGGCTTCGAGAACCGCCTCCTCGACAAGCGCGACTTCGCCAACGACCGGGTGGACGCGGGCGACATCGGCGCGGGGCACTCGGTGACCGCGCTCTACGAGGTGAAGCTCAAGCGGCGCGACCTGCCGGCCCTGGCCACCTTCCGCGCCCGCTACAAGGCTCCCGAGGGCGGCGCGTCCCGCCTGGTGGAGCGGCCGCTGCCGATGGCGGTGGTGCGCGATGAGCCGAATCAGGCCTCCGGGCCCGCGCGGCTCGCCCTGGTGTCGGCCGGCTTCGCGGAGAAGCTGCGCGGCAGCTACTGGGTGCGCAACCTCTCCTGGGAGCAGCTGCTCGCGCAGTGGGAGAGGCTGCCGAAGGAGCTCCGCGCCCGAAAGGACGTGGCCGAGCTGCACGAGCTGGTCCTCTCCGCGATGCGCCTCGACCGCCGGACCGACCGCTTCGAGCGCGAGGCGCCGCTGGCCAAGATGAGCTACGACGACGTGCCGGTGCTGGCGGAATGAACGACTTCGGCTCGCGCGCCGTTCGGAGGGGAGCTCGGAGGAGCGTCTCCGTTCAGCCCGAGCCCTTCGGCTCCGCTCAGGACAGGCTGCGACGAGGGCCAGCGGGGCTCCAGAATCCGATCGGTTCAGCCGAGGTCCTCGACCTCGCTCGGACTGAACGGTGCCAGGTTCCGCATTTCCGCCAACCCTCTCGGGCTGAACGGTCTCCTCAGGTCCAGGCATGACCAGCCGCCTCCTCCCCACGCTGCTCGTCCTCGGCGCGGGCCTGGCCGCGCTCGTGGCCTTCCTCGTCGCGCTCGAGCTCGTCTTCCTCGAAGAGCGCGAAGAGGGGGCCCAGGAGGCGGCGTGGCGGCTGGAGGCGGTGCGGCAGTACGCGCAGGCCACCTTCGTCCGCGCGGTGGAGGACGCCGAGCGCCAGGCCGAGGCGCGGCTCGAGCAGGTGCGGGCCGATCCGCTCGCCGACGCCACCGGCCTGGTCTTCGTCGCCGACGGTGTGCAGGAGCTCCCGCCCCTGGAGGCCAGACCCGGGCCGGCGGTGCTGGAGCCTCGCTTCCGCACGTTATCGACGGAGCCCATCTCGATTCCTGCTGGTGATGAGTCCCCGGTGGCCGAGCGGCTCAGGCTCCTCGCCCAGGCGCGCGCCGCCCTCGCCGCCAAGAGCCCAAGGCCCATCGAGGTCTCGGTCCGCGCCTTCCTCGAACACCGCGCCCGCTACCTCCTCGGGCCCGAGGACGAGCTGCCCACGGTGCTGTCGCTGCTCGAGGCCCTCCTCACCGAGACGCACCCCAGCCCCGACCTCCTCCGGCTGGTGCTGGTGGACGGAGTGGGCGGACCCACCCCGGTCGAAGGGCTGCAGCGCAGCCTCTTGCGCGGACTCGGCCGGCTCACCCTGGCGGATCAGCGCTGGGCCTGCGCCACCGTGGCCTCGCTCTCCCAGCGCGCCGGGCTCTCCAGCAGCGCCCTGGAGGCCCGCTGCCGCGAGCGCGTCGGCCGCGCCGAGCCGCCGCCTCCGTTTCAGGGCCTCACCCCAGGCCGGTGGCTGGTGCGCCGGGGCGACGGGGGGTGGGCGGTCTCCGTCAGCGGCAGCACCATCCGCGGCCTCGCGCTCTCCCAGTCGTTCTTCCTCGCCGCCATCACCGCGCCGCTCCAGCAGCAGGGGCTCTTGGAGAAGGACGCCCGGCTCTCGCTGAGGGCGCCGGGCGACCGGGTGCCCTGGAAGGACCTGCGCGTCGAGGTCTCTTCGCCGCGGAGCCTCGCCGCCGAGGCCGCGCGCACCCGGGCCTTCCGGCTCAAGTCGGCGCTGGTGGTGGTGTGCCTCGCCTTGGGCTTCGCCATCGCCGCCGTGGCCGTGGTGGCCCAGCGCCGCAAGCTCGCCTTGGTGGAGATGAAGAGCGACTTCGTCTCCACGGTGAGCCACGAACTGCGCACGCCGCTGGCGGGCCTTCGGGTGATGGCCGAGACGCTGGAGCGGAAGCTCGAGGGCCACGAGGCCGCGAGGGACTGGCCCCAGCGGCTGGTGCGCGAGGTCGACGGACTCTCGTTCCTGGTGGAGAACCTGTTGTCCTTCAACCGCCTCGACAAGGGCCGGTGGACGCCGCGCACCCGGCCCCTGGCGCTGGAGGAGCTCCGCCCCGCGCTGGAGGACGAGGCGAAGGCCTACGGCGCCGCCCAGGTGGCCCTCGAGCTGGTGGGCTTCGAGCAGCGCCTCACCGCCGACCCGGAGCTCCTCACCATCCTCTTCCGGAACCTGGTGCGGAACGCCTGCCGCTACAACGCGAGGGACCCGGTCTCGGTGCGCCTCGCCGCCCGGGCCGAGGGCGAGGACGTGGTGGTGGAGGTGCGGGACAACGGCGTGGGCGTTCCGCGGGCGTCGTGGGAGAGCGCCTTCGAGGCCTTCGAGCGGCTCCGCTCCGAGCAGGGGCGCGGCGGCGGCGGCAGCGGGCTGGGCCTCGCGCTCTGCCGGCGCATCGCCCGGCTCCACCGCGGCGACGTGCGCATCAAAGCGTCGTCGGACGAGGGCACCACCTTCGAGGTGCGGCTCCGGCAGGGCACGACCTGAGTGAACTCCCCGTTCACCCTGAGCCCGTCGAAGGGTGCCGACTTCACCGCCTAGACAGGCTGATCAGCTCGATGCGGCCCCGCCGCACCAGCACCCAGCCCGCCCCCTCCATGCGCTCGAGGCCCCTCACGGAACCGGACGGGCGGATCTCCCGAATCGGCGCCTCGGTGGCCCCCCCACGCCACCCGTGCGAGGGCCCCGTCTGGCGGTGGTCCCGCGCGCCGTCGACGTTCCAGGAGACGGTGCGCATCTCGAGACGCTGACGCCGGCCGCGCCCTGCCCGCCGCCTCGGCGCACCGCGTCCGTACCGAGGAGCGCTGGCGATCTACTTCTTGCGAGGGCTGATCGCCGTGATCCTCACTGCCACCTGCATGGGCTCGCGACCGGACAGTGTGTACCCGAGGTACTCGACTTTGGCCTGGTGGCTTTCGAGGAACTCTTCGAAGGCTTGGAACTCGCCGTGCTGCCACCCGACGTAGTTCGAGAACTCGTCGAACTCGAGCACCGAGCCGACCTGCAGTCGATCTCCAAGGAGATCAAGCACTGTCTTGGTTGACGAGTAGAGGTCGGCGTCGAGATGCATGAACGCGATGGGGCCCGGGTTTTCCTTCGCCCAGATGGGCACGGAGGCGTCGAACCAGCCCTTGTAGAGCTTCACGTTGTCCTTCACCTCGGGCAGCGTGGTCATCTTGAAGGTGCCCTTCTCATATCCCGGAATCCACCGCTCAGGCAGGCCGTCAAACGAGTCGAAGCCGTGAATGGTTCTCTTGGGAACATGAGACGCGATGACGTTGATGGTCGTTCCGCTCGCGACACCGAATTCACAATACAATCCATCGGCGACGCTCTTGTCGACGGAGTCGAGTGCGTATGTCAACAGATCGGCCTTTGTCTTGTATGCGTTTGACCGGTACATGCGGTCGCCGATGAGCTGTCGTGTGTCGCCCATGTACTGTTGAATCGAGATGAGAGATGGGTCGGTGGCCTCGTGGAGGATGGTGTTGTGCATCGAAACCAGTGTGTCTTTTCGAATCTGATCGCGTAACTCGACGAGGTCGGCGCGGGTGATCGAATCTCCGCGACCCAGCTCCCGCAGGTACGAAGCTGCCAGCGCAACGACTGCCAGTACCACCGAAAGCACGACGACGCGGTTGTTCATGGCGAGCGATTATTCACGATTTCACCAGACCCACCAGCCAAACACGTTCAAGGCGCGGGAATGGAGCCGTTCAAGGCGGGCGTGACGCTCGCGAACTTCTTCCGGTCGCGCCAGCGGGCTGGGCCTCGCGCTCTGCCGGCGCATCGCCAGGCTCCACGGCGGCGACGTGCGCATCAAAGCGTCGTCGGACGAGGGCACCACCTTCGAGGTGCGGCTCCGGCAGGGCACGACCTGAGTGAACTCCCCGTTCACCCTGAGCCCGTCGAAGGGTGCCGACTTCACCGC
>JBBIOE010000070.1:0-32579 GCA_037443525.1 Archangiaceae bacterium
GGGCACGCGAGCGGCGAGCACCGGAGCTGTGCTGGTGGGCCCAGTGAGGAGCGCAGCGGCGAGCCTGCCCGGCGCAGCGAGAGGATCGTTCGCCGCAGCAGGCTGGGGAACCTGTTCGGTGCTCTAGAAGGAGAGCGCCACGCCCGACGCCGCCTCGACGCACGACTTCACCCAGGCGTAGAGCTCCAGGCCCCGGCCCTTGTCGTCCACCCACGCGCCGCTCGGCTCGAGGGAGAAGTGCACGCCCTCGCCCCGGCCCGCGACCCAGATCTGCTTCACCGCGCGCTGGGTGTTCACGATGACCTTCTCGCCGGTCTTCACCGCGGTGATGGTCACCATGTCTCCGCCGCCGTCGGCCTCGAGCAGGTCGGGGTCGGCCGCGTCGACGGACGCGAGCAGGCGCTTGAACACCTTCGAGGTCAGCGTCGAGTACGTCGCTTCATCCAGCATGGGCTCGCCACGTAACGGCGCTCGCACGCGGAGGCAAGCGCCTCAGCCCTCGGTGATGGGCTGGCCCGGCGCGGCGACGAAGAGCAGCCTGCCCGCCGACGGGTTCTCGTCGGGCCGCTCGATGCCGATGACGGTCCCGGGGTTCACCTGCTTGGCGAAGCCGCTCATGCCCAAAAAGTGCGCGGCCAGCGCGCCCATCGACGGCTGGTGGCCGACCAGCACCACGGTGGCGCCCGGGTTCTCGGCGAGCAGGGTCTCGATCGCGCCCACCGGGCCGTCGGGCAACAGCGAGCGGTGCGCCTTGAGGGAACCCTCGTAGCCGATGGCGTTGGCGAGGATGGTCGCGGTCTGCACCGCGCGCACCAGCGGCGAGCAGAACATCGACTTCACCGGGCCGATGTGCGCGGAGACGGCCTGGAAGTGCGCGGGCAGCATCAGGCGGCCGCGGGTGGTGAGGGCGCGGGCGTCGTCGTCGAGCCCCTCGGGGATCTCCGCGTCGGCGTCGCCGTGTCGAACGAGAATGACCCTCACGAAGCTGCCTCCACGCGGCGAAAAGAACGCCCGCTCGTAGTCCACGGCCTCGAACGCGTCAAAGGCTTCGGCGGGCCCGGGCGTGCTTGACCCGCTGCGTCGCGACGGACGCTCACGCACGGGTCACGTCCCGGCGCTCTGGAGCCGAGCGCGGGGTGGGCTGCGCGAGGCGCAGGAGCGGCGGCGACCGGCGCAGCGCATGCCGCAGCGCGGAGAGCGGGACACGGAACCTCGACCGCGGTGACCCGCCCCGCCGGGAGTCCCTCTCGGTGGGCGGCCTCCCGGCTGCCCGGGCGCGAAGAGCGTCGCCGCCCGAGGCGCCGGGTGTAGAGTCCGCGCGTGCGTGTGGCGGTGCGACAGCTCGAACGTCGTGGAGCTCGCGACATTTTGACGCTCGTCGTGGCGCTGGCGCTCGCCGCCTGCCCGACGCCTTCGCCGAAGGTCCTCGACGCGGGCTCCGCGAGCGTCGCTTCCTCGACCGCCGCCGACGCCGGCTTCACCCTCACCCCCCAGAAGCTCGACGCCTGGCTCGCGTACGCGGCCTTCGTGCTCTCCTTCCCGCCCCTGGGCAAAGGCGACGGCGGCCTGCGCGAGGAGGTGCAGCGCCGCGCGCGCCTCGACGAGCGCTTCCGCGCCGACGCCGGGCTCGCCGAGGAGGACGTCGACGGCATCGAGGAGCTGGTCGGCGCGGTCGTGGCCCAACGGAACATCTCGCGCATCACCGGCGCCGAGGCCCTGAGGGAGCTCGAGCGCGCGACCAACGAGCTCAAGGAAGAGCCACGCGCCCAGGCGCAGAAGGCGCTGGCGGAGATCAGAGCCAAGAGCGCGCCGGCCGCCGGCCTCGTCGAGGAGCGGGCCCGCTACGGCGATGAGAACGTGCGGGTGCTGTTGACTCGCGAAGCCGAAGTCACCAAGACCTGGGATGCCCTGATGGACGTGCGAGGAGAGATCCGATGACGCGACGGCAGAGTTGGCTCGAAGGCGAAGCGGCGTTCCAGCGCATCCTCACCCGCAGGCTCGGGGCCGCGTACGAGGCGGCGAAGCCCAGGCTCTCGCGCATGGGCGACGCGGCGGCCAACGAGGGCTCGCTCTGGGCGCACCAGGCCGACCACAACGGGCCCAAGCTGGTGGTGCGCGACCGCACCGGCGAGCGCATCGACGAGATCGAGTACCACCACAGCTACCGGCAGCTGCAGGAGCTCGGCTACGGCGGCGGCATCGTGGCCGGCACCTTCGACCCCAAGCTCGCCAAGGAGCGCGGCAACGCCCCCAAGGCGCTGACCTTCGGGCTCGGCTACCTCTTCGGCCAGGCGGAGGCGGGCCTGTACTGCCCCATCTGCATGACCGACGGCGCGGCGACCCTGATCCACAAGTTCGGGGTGCCCGAGCTCAAGGAGCGCTTCATTCCCCGGCTCGCCTCCACCGATCTCTCCACGCTCTACACCGGGGCGATGTTCCTCACCGAGAAGGAGGCCGGCAGCGACGTGGGCAAGTGCACCACCGTGGCCAAGGGGGGGAAGAACGTGCCCGGCGAGCGGGTGACGCTGACCGGAGAGAAGTGGTTCTGCAGCAACATCGACGCCGACGTCATCATGATCCTCGCGCGGCCCGAGGGCGCCGGCGCCGGCACGCGGGGCCTGGGCCTCTACGTCCTCCCGCGCACGCTGGAGAACGGCAAGCGCAACCACTTCCGCATGGAGCGCATCAAGGACAAGCTCGGCGAGCGCAGCTTCCCCTCGGGCGAGGTGACGCTCGACGGCGCCGAGGCCTTCCTCCTCGGCGGGCCAGGGCAGGGCTTCTTGCAGATGACGGAGATGCTCAACCTGTCGCGGCTCTACAACGCGGTGGCCTCCATCGCGGTGATGCGGCGCAGCGTCATCGAGGCGCTGGAGTGGGCGGAGTCGCGCATCGCCTTCGGCAAGAACGTCATCAACCACCCGCTGATGACCGAGCAGCTGATGGACATGGTCTGCGAGCAGCGCCTCGCGCTCAACTGGGTCTTCCGCGGCGTCGAGCTGATGGACCGGGTGGACTTCTCCGGAAGGCCAGCCCCCAAGGAAGACAAGATGCTGAGGCTCCTCACCCCGTTGCTCAAGTACGTCACCGGGAAGATGGCGCTGCGCGTCGCGAGCGAGGGCGTCGAGGCGCTGGGCGGCAACGGCTACATCGAGGACTGGCCGATGGCGCGAGTGCTGCGTGACGCGCAGGTGCTGCCGATCTGGGAGGGCACCACCAACATCCTGGTGCTCGACGCCTTCCGGGCCATCAAGAAGGAGTCGGCGCACGAGGTCCTCTTCCAGGAGCTCGACGCGCTGATGCCCGAGGCGCCCCCCGACGTGCAGGCGCGGCTGTCGGCGATGGCCGACGAGCTCAAGGCCGCCCTGGTGGAGCTCGCCAGCGACGCGACCGCCGAGCACGCGTTCCGCGACTGGACCGATCGGGCGGCGCTGGCCTGGATGGTGGCGGTGTCCTGCTCGAAGACGCTCGGGCACGGCACCGAGACCGACCTGAGGGCCGCGCGCCGGGTGCTCTCCCGGTGGGCGCCGATCGGCCTCTTGCGTCGCGACCGCGCCACCGTCGACGAGGTGCGGGCCGTCGCCTTCCGCTGAAGCGGCTTGCACCCCTGACGTGACGCCGCGCAACTCGGCGCAGGGCGTGCTCCGGCCATTCGCGCGGATCGCGCCCCGTACTGGGGGGCGCCGCCGCTGCCTCCTGGCACATCGAGTGCTTCACCGGCGGCCATGGTGTTCCAGATGCACAGCACTCCGTCGGCGACCGTGCACCTGGCCCGAGCCGAGGTGTCGATCGCGGCGGCCGTCCGCGACGCCCGGGAGCAGGGGGCCAGCCTGGTGCTGGTGCTCGATGACGGCCAGGTCCTGGGGCTCGCCACGGTGGCGTCCCTCGTTCACCGCGCCCGCGAGCTGCCCTCGGCCCGGCTGTCGGAGTGCGTGTTGGCCCCGATCATCGATCTCCCGCGAGAGGCGACGGTGGCCGAGCTCGATCACGCCTTGAACGACCCGGTGTTCGACGGGGTGGCGCTGCGCGACGGCGGCGAGCTGGTGGCGCTCTTCACCCGGCTGCAGTCGCCGCCGCTGTCCGCGCCGCGCGCTCCTTCGCTCGGAAAGAGGCGAAGGGCGCCGCCCACCCAGCGGCTGGTGTGAAGCGCTTCAGGGTCGAAGACCTGGACGGCGCCGTCAGCCCAGCCGCGCCACCGCGCCGGCCACGGGAACGAGGTGGCAGAGGCAGGCGAGGATGACGAGCACGTGGAAGATCTCGTGGAAGCCGAACACGCGCGGGAGCGGGTTGGGCCGCTTGAGCGCGTAGACGATCGCTCCGGCGCTGTAGAGCACCCCGCCGCCGACGAGCCAGGCGACGCCGCTGGTGCCGATGGCCAGCCAGAGCGGGTGCAGGAAGGCGACCGCGACCCACCCGGTGGCCAGGTAGAGGGCGACGGCGACGAAGTGGGGCGCGTCGACCCAGAGGAACGCGCGGGCGATGCCCAGCGCCGCCAGGCCCCACACCAGCGGCAGGAGCAGCCCGCCCGCGCCTCCGAGGAGCAGACCGAAGGGCGTGTACGAGCCGGCGATGAAGATGAAGATGGTCGAGTAGTCGAGCCGCTCGAGCCACTTCTGCACGCCGGGCCGCACGTTGGTGCGGTGCAACAGCGCGCTCGCGCCGAACATCGCCGCCAGGCTCAGCGTGTAGACGATCGTGGCCACCACGCCCGAGCGCCCGGGGGCCACCCAGTAGAGCCCGAGCCCCACCAGCGGCGAGGCGACGAAGGCGACCAGGTGCGAGACGCCGCGCAGCGACGGCTTGGGGGGCGCTGCGGCGATGGGGAAGGACATGGGGGCAGCATGCGCCCGGCTCGTCACGCGTGTGTCACCGGCGGGCTGGATTCGCTGCCGCGGGCCGGCGGGGCGCGTTGGTTCACGGCTCGGCCCGCGCCCGGCCTCAGGCTCCGGGTCCGAAGTGGGCCTGGGCGAGCGCTTCGCGAGCCGAGTCCACGGACGACATGAACGCAAACCACACGAACGGCGCGACGAGGAGGTTGCAGCAGGGGACGAGCTGCAGCACGCACGCCGCGAGCGCGAGGTTCTCCGAGACCCGGGCGGAGACGTTTCGCGCCGCGCACGCCCGGTTCACCGAGTCCTTGATGCCGAGGTTGCAGAGGAACATCCAGATCAGGTTGAACAGGGGGATCAGGAGCATCGCCGCCGCGTCGGGGCCGCTGGGCTTCCCGAGGATCGCGACCTCCCGGTGCTCCACGGGAATCGAGCCCCACGCATCGGCGACCCACCACAGCGCGCAGCCGAACCAGGCCAGGAAGAGGGGAATGCCGAAGACGCCGGCGAGGAGGCGGTGCACGCTCTCCGCCGACTCGGGGCCCGAGTGGCGCAGCAGGACTTCCTTGACCACGCCAGCGACGATGGCCAGGGCGAAGAAGCCCAGGTAGGCGCCGATGAAGTACAGCTTCACCTTCAGGTTGGGGGGCTTCACCGCGCGCAACATGTCATCGGAGGAGAGCGGGAAGAAAGCGGTGAATGTCGACCGTGGGAACAGCGAGCCTCGCGAGTGGGATCAGTCGTCGACCACCACCGTCACCGGCGCGCTCGCCTCGCCGCCGTGCGCCAGCGCCGCGCGGATGGTGTGAGTGCCGGGCGAGAGGTTCCAGCGCAGCTCGTGCGGCCAGGAGACCTTCCCCACCGGCGTTCCGTCCACCAGCCACACCACGTCCTCCGTCGCGGGCGAGACCTGGGCCGAGAGGCGCACCGTGGAGTACTCGCGCGGCGTGTCGGGATCGTAGAGGTAGCGCGAGTGGCTCCTGGGCTCGCGGATGGCGACGTGGCGCGGGCGCGGCGCCTCGCTCGGGCACAGCGGGGACGGCTCGGTCGGCGCGATGGCGAGGCGCTGGCTGCGCGCCCACGGCTCGTAGGTCCGGGACAGCGCGAGCATCGAGCGGGTCGCGACGAAGTCCTTCGGGCACGAGGGGCCGGCGAGCAGGCCGTTGCGGGTGTCGAGCTTCACGTCGACGTGGAAGGGGCAGTGCTCGTGCGGCTCGGTGCCGGGGATGAAGACCTCGGTCTTGGTGTGGGTGCACGACGGGCCGGGCAGGCGCCCCGAGAGCGCGCAGATCTCCACGCTCACCGCGTGCGCCGGCGCCGGGAAGCTCATCGCCCACGGCTTGTGCGGCGCGCGGGTGGGCATCACCGCGTCCATCACCTGGTGCAGCGCGGGCGCGGCGGCGGTGGCGCCGGAGGCCAGGTTCATGCGCCGCCAGTCGTGGTTGCCGAGCCAGGACACGACGAGCAGCCGATCGGAGTACGCCGTCGCCCAGGCGTCGCGGTAGCCCTGGCTGGTGCCCGTCTTCACGCCCACCGCGTAGTCGAAGTCGAGCGGGCCGCCGGACGGGAAGCCGGGCCGGCGCGCCTCCGGGTCCGCGAGGATGTGGCTCAGAAGCGCCGCCGCGTCGGCGCCGAAGAGCCGCGCGCCCTTCGCCACGGGCTCGCTGGCGAAGCGCCGCAGGGGCACCGTCACGCCCTCGTTGCCGAGCGCGGTGTAGAGCGTGGCGAGCTCCCAGGGCGTCACCGGCATCGAGCCGATGGCCAAGGAGAGCCCGTAGGCCTCGGGGGTGAACGAGAGGCCCTGCACGCCGCCGCGCTGGAAGAGGTCGACCGCGCGATCGACGCCCACGTCCGAGAGCACGCGCAGCGCGGGAATGTTCCGCGAGTTGCCCAGCGCCTGGCGCAGCAGCATCGGCCCCAGGAAGGTGTGGGTGATGTTCTCGGGGACGTAGGCGCCGCCGCCGGCGATCGCGAACTCGACCGGGGTGTCGGGCAGCTCCGTGGCCGCGGTGTGCGTGCGGCGCTCGAGCGCGAGGCCGTAGACGAAGGGCTTGAGCGAGCTGCCCGGCGAGCGCTTGGTGTCGAGGAAGTCGATGGCGCCCTTGTGCTCCTCGTCGAAGTAGTCGGCCGAGCCGACGTAGGCGAGCACGTCGCCGGTGGGCAGATCGACGACCAGCATCGCCGCGTTGCCCGCGCCCGCGTCCTTCCAGCGCGCGAGGTTCGTGGTGACCGCGTCGGCCGCGACCCGCTGCACGTCGAGATCGAGGGTGGTGGTGTGCACCACGCCGCCGTCCTTCGGCAGCCGCTCGGCGAAGGCGAGCAGCGCGTGCACCGTCTCCTTGTGGCGCTTGGGGTGGGGCAGCAGCCTCAGGTCGCTCTGCAGCGCGACGCGGAAGTCCTCGTCCGAGACGATGCCGCGGGCGTGGAGTTGGGTGAGGATGCGCTTCGCGCGCCTGAGCGCCCGCGCGTGGCCTTCCACGGTCCACGGCGACATGCGGCTCGGCTGCTGCGGCAGCGCGGCGAGGAAGGCGGCCTGGAGCCAGGAGACGTCCTCCGCCGGCTTGTCGAAGTAGAGCCGCGCCGCGCGCACCACCCCGTGGCAGCGGTTCCCGTACGGCGCGAGGGTGAGGTACTGCCGCAGCACCGCGTCCTTGCCGTGGCGGTCGACGAGGAGCAGCGCCTCCGCCGCCTCGCGCAGCTTGGCCCACGGCGTTCGCGAGGCCGGGTGCTGCATGCGCGCGACCTGCATCGGCACCGTCGACGCGCCGGAGATGACCTTCAGGTGCCGCACGTCCTGCCAGAGGGCGCGCGCGATGGACGGGAGGTGGACGCCGGCGTGCTCGTGAAAGTGGCGGTCCTCGGTCTCCAGCGTGGTGATGACGATCTTCTCGGGGAGCTCTCGGGGCAGCGGCCAGTAGCCGTAGGCCTCGTCGCTCCCGGGGATTTCGCCCAGGAAGCGGCCGGCGCGATCGAGGAGGACGTGGGAGGGGCGCTTGCCGAGGAGGCCCGACTGGAGGGAGCGGGAGAAGAGGATACCGGCGAGGGTGGCGAGGAGGAGGAAGGTCGCGAGGCCGGCTCGCCCGCGGCGGGTCCTGGGGACGAGGACGCGAAGGCCCCTCGACTCCGCTCGGGGCGAACGGACCTCCCCGCCCAGCCCGAGCGGCGTCGAGGGCCCGTCCTCTTTCCGCTCCCCGCTCACTTCTCTCTCGTCCCCGCCACCACGATCCGCGTGCCCGCCCCGCGCCCGCGCACCTCTTCCCGGTACATCAGCTCGGCCCAGGGCGGCGGGTGCACGAAGCTGCCCTCGCTCGACGCGCGCACCCGGAAGTGGAAGGTGAACGTCCCGCGAGGAAGCTCGTTGAAGTAGTAGCGCACCTCGCTGTCGAGCCGCTGCACGTAGGTCGGGGCGAGGCTGTCGGCCTGCGAGGGCTTGGCGTCGCTGGAGGCGTTCTCCAGGTTCGGGTTCATCGGCTCGAGCCCCGCCGCGAATGGCACCACCAGCGCCACGTGGTTCCGGGGCTCGTCGTTCACCAGCTGCGCGTGCACCTCGAGCACGTCACCCAACCCGACCTTCAGCGCCGAGCCCGGCACGTCCTCGTGGTGCGTGGGCGCGCTGCCGTCGGGGTGCAGCCAGGTCAGCGTGCGCGTGACGATGAGCCCTTCCTTCTTCGGCGTCGCGCTGTCGCCCAGCGCCGCGGGCAGCCACCGGTACTGCACCCGCGAGCCCACCGGCCCACCCGCCACCGTGACCGAGAGCGGGTCCGCCGCCTCGGACGTGCGCTTCGCGGCCTTGTGCGCCTCGTCGAGCACCACGTCGACCGCCCCCGGCACCAGCACCGTGGTCTTCGGCTGTGGCGTGGTCGACTTCTCGAGGTAGAGCCCGAGCGCGGCGATGGCGCGGCGGTTGGCGTGGGTCGTGCCCCAGCCGGTGGCGGCGCTGCCCCGGGCGATCATCGCGTCGCGCATCGCGGTGTGCTTGCCGTTGGTGGGGTCGACGCGCAGCAGGGCCTCCCACACCGCGGCGGACGTCGCGTTCGACGAACCGAGGTACAGCCCGTACCAGGTCGAGCGATCGCCGCGCACGCCGTCGAACACCGTCTGGCCCTTCACCAGCCTGAACTGCAGCGAGTCCCACAGGTCGTCTTTGAGCGAGCCGATGTTCGACACGAACACGTTGGGCCGGAGCGACATGGCGCTGGTGAGATCCGCCAGGCTCTGCGCGTCCATGTGCTTTTTGTCGTGGAACAGCTCGATGAGGTAGTTCTCGTCGAGCTGGCCGGCGAAGCCGAGCGCGCGCACCGCCGCCGTCTGCTGGTTGTAGCGGTAGTCGGCCCACAGCCCCGAGAAGTCGGTGCGCAGCACCCGCTTGAGCGCGTCCTGCGCGCGGGTCTGCACCTTCGCGTCCACCTCGATGCCGGCCTTCTTCGCCGAGACCAGGAACTCCACCCCCTGCGCGGTGAGCGCCACGTCGCCCGGGCCTCCCGGCCAGTAGGAGAAGAAGCCCTGCTCGTTCTGGTGCAGCGCCAGCTCGTCGAGGATTCGCTTGGTGTTGTTCCTCACCTGCGGCGTGAAGCGCGTGTCGAGCTCGAGCTTCTTGAGCACGCCGCCCAGCGCCAGGTCGGGGAAGACCTGGCTCATGCGCTGCTCGAGGCAGCCGTGCGGGTACGCCGAGAGGTACTCGAGGCCCGACGCGAACTCGAGCAGGCCGGGCTGGTTGGTGAAGATCAGGGTCTGCGACGCGGTGCCGGGCCGCGCGGGCTCGGGGAACGCCGAGAGCGTGGAGGTGCCGGGCTTCAGCGTGGAGAAGAACGCCGCCTTCTCCACGTTGCGATCCGGCAGCACCGGCAGCTTCACCTCGAAGGCGTCGCCGGCCTTGTCCGAGAGCCTGGTCACGTCGACGCGCACCGTCAGCGCGCTGTCCTTCCCCACCGACGCCGGCTTCACCGTGAGCGGGGTGAGCACCGACTGGGCCTTGTTGCTCTTGAGCTCGATCTTCTCCTGCGAGCTCGCCTTGCCCTCGACCGCGCCGGTCACCTTGATGTCCACCGTCGCCGGGCCCTCCGGGCCTTCCACCAGCCGCGCCACCGCGCCGGGCCAGAAGCGATCGCCCATGCGCACGAAGCGGGGGAGCTGCGGCTGCGCCAGCACCGGGAGCCGCACCTTGAGCGTCGACTGTCGGACGCCGAAGCGCGTCGCGCCGCTCACCGCCACCGCCCGCACCTTGAAGTTGGTGAGGTCGTCGGAGAGCTTGATGGGCACCGCCAGCCGGCCCGAGGGCGGCACCACCAGCGTCGCCTGGTAGTAGGGCACGGTCTTGAACTCCTTGCGCACGAGCCGCTTGCCGCCCTTCGACTCGTCGTCGCCGCCGCCGTCGCCGCCCGGCTCCTCCTCGAGCTCGCTCACCTTGCCCACCACCAGGTTCCGCGTGTCGCGCACCGAGAGGGCGCGCTGGTTCCGGCGGATGAGCTCGGTGAGCGGATCGAGCGGGCCCTCCTTGGCGAGCGAGAGCACCGCCTCGTCGACGAGCCACAAGGTCACCTCGCCGCCCAGCGGACGCTTCTGATCGTCGGCGAGCGTCACCACGAACTCCTGGGTGGTGCCGGGGCGCGCGACCTCCGGGTGCTTCACCCCGACGGTGACGAGGTTCTTGGTGGGCTCGACCTCCAGGTCCACCGACGCCGCCACCGACGCCGGCTTGTAGCGCGCGTCGTCCGTCTTCCCCTCGCCGAGCCGCCCGCGCATCAGCACCACGTGCAGCGGCAGGTTCGGCGCGTGGGTCGCGGTGATGGGCACGTCGAGCACCACCTTCCCGCCCGACACGTCCTTCCAGAACATGCGGTTGCCCTGCGGCTCCTCGACGATGCAGAGGGCCTTGGCGGTGGTGTACGGGCTCATCACCACCACGTGCGCCAGCTCGCCCGGCGAGTAGCTCTTCTTGTCGGGCTTGAGCTCGAACACGCCGTCGCGCGACTTCTGCCAGGACTGCGGGGTCTGGCCGCCGATGTAGAGGTCGGCGGTGAGCGTCTGCACGCGGCCCAGCCGGTCGCGGGCGAACAGCTCCACCACGTAGACGCCCGACTCGGTGATGGGGAAGGTCTGCGCGATGGGAGCGTCGAGCGAGGTGAGCATCTTCTCCGCGACCTGCACGTCCTCCTGCTCGGTGACGTACTTGGCCTGGCCGGTGGCGAAGCTCGTCTCGCGCAAGGAGGAGTGCCACACGCGGCGGAACAGGCGCAGCCGCACCGGCTGGTTCTTGAGCGGCTTGTCGTCGACGCCCACCGCCACCACCTGAGGCGACAGCTCGGTGGCCTTCTCCAGATAGCGCGGCACCTTGAGGCCCAGGACGAAGGCCGGCAGCGCCTTGACCTCGGTGTACGCGGTGACCGGTTGCTCGTCGGCGCCGACGACGGTGGCCTCGAAGCGGAACACCTTCGCCGAGCCGTCCAAGTCGAGCTGCGGGTTCATGGTGAGCTCGGCCGCGCCGTTGTCGTCGAGCTCGCCCTGCTGGTTCGTCACGTCGGGCGAGCGCTGGGCGGTGTTGCGCGCGAACTGCGTCGAGGACGCGAAGAGGAAGCCGTCGAGGCCCTTGGGCATCCAGTAGTAGGGCCTTTGGGTGACGTTCCAGGTGATGGGCTGGTTCGCGACGTTGCCGCCGGCGTAGTAGCGCGCCACGGCCTTCACCTTGAACGGGGCGTCGTTGCGCGTGCGAGACGCGCCGGTGACCTGCACCTCGAAGGTGGGCACCCGGTACGCCTCGATCTTGAACTCGCGGCGCGCGAGCACCGTCTCGGGGTTGGTGTCGAAGAGCGCCGCCGAGAAGGTGCCGGTGGGCACGTTGGCTTCCTGGAAGGTGCCCGAGAGGCCGCCGAGCGCGGTGGTGGTGACGGGCACCCGCCAGGTCTGGCCGTCGGGGCCGGTGACGACGAGGCCGTAGCTCTTCAGGTTCTCGGGGACGCGCAGCTCGCCCGAGACCTTGCGGCGCACGAAGCCCTTCAAGAAGACCGGCTCGCCCGGCTTGTAGATGGGCCGCTCGGAGAAGACGAAGCCCAGCGTGGCGTCGTTGACCGGGGTCGGCACCTGCGCGGTGGTGAGCCACGAGAGCCAGCTGCCGCTCGACGACCAGTGGTTGTTGGCGAAGCGGGGCAGCTGCTCGCGAGGGTCGAGCACCAGCACGTCGTCGCCGTTCTTCACGAAGACGCGATCGATGACCGACCAGGAGCCACGGGTGGGCACCGCGGCCCGCCCGTCGCCGTCGGTGGTGAAGGACTCCGAGACGGGTCGCGACGGCACGTTGACGAGCGGCTTGGTGTGGCCCTCCAGGGTGATGGTGGCGCCGCGCACCGGGTCGCCGGTGTCGAGGCGGCGCACGTAGAGCACCGCGCGGCCGGTCTCCTCCACGCTGGTCACGGTGAGGTTCGTCACCTGCACCCGGACGTAGGCGCGCTCGGGCTGGCCGGTGAGGCGGCGCAGGCCCACCAGGTAGGTGCCCGGCGTGTTCTGGCCGATCACCGGCTCGAGCAGCGGCTTCAGGTCGAGGCCGAAGGTGGTGGCGCCGCTCTTGTCGCCCAGCGGCAGGTCGACCACCTTGGACACGAGCGGGCTGCCCAACAGCCTCAGGTGCTGGGAGAGGTTGACGCCGTCGGTATCGGCGCCGGGCGGGCCGGGGTTGGCGGGCTCCTCACCGGGGAAGGGCGGGGCGGTCTGCTCGTTCACCACCACCGGCGAGCCGGGGAAGGGCCACAGGCCGGTGTTGAGCGGGTCGACCTTGTACACGCGCACGTCGGCGCGCGGCTCGCCGTAGCCCCGGAGCGGCAGGGTCTTCGGCCCGTTGGCCTCGAGCAGGGCGGTGCCTTGCGTCCAGGCGAGGAAGGGCGCCCTCCACCCCAAGTGGAAGAAGACGTCGGCGGCCTTCACCTCGCGCAGCTCGCGGCCGGAGTCGTCGCGAATGGGCGAGGGCGCCAGCGAGAGCTTGTAGAGCGTGTCGGGCACGAACTTGCCCGCGAGCTGCACGCGGCTGCCGTAGCCCTGGAAGTGCAGGTCGGGCACCGCCGGCTCGAGGCGCACCAGCTTCTTGAGCGCGGTGAGCGAGAGGTCGGCCACCGGCGCGGAGAAGACGAGCTGCGGCGTGTCTCCCCGGTTGCCGCAGGCGAGCGCCAGGTCCTTCGGAGTCGAGGCGCCGCCCACCAGCGAGAGCTCGGCGCTGCCGCAGCGAATGGACTGCAGGGTGAACGGCGTGCGGGTGGCGACGCGGCCCTGCCACAGCGTGGTGCCCTCGTTCCCCAGCGCGAGCGCAGCCGAGACGACCAGCAGCTTTCCCTCGGGCACGTCGTCCTCGAAGGTGAGCGCCCAGCTCGCGGGATCGTGGTGCGACGAGCGGGGCAAGGGCGCCAGCGAGTACGACGTCACCTTGCGCGTGGGCGAGTCGGCGAGGCCCGGGAGATCGCGAATCTCCACGGTGAGCATCTTCTTCAACGACGCCGCCGGCAGCGCCTGGGGGAAGGTGAGGGTGACGACGCGGAAGGGCTTCAAGCCCTCCGAGCCCGCGGTGGGCACCATGCCCGACGGCGCGGTCATCATGGTGGTGAGGATCTTCTTCTGCCCCGCCGCCTCGAACTGGAAGCGCGCCAGCGCCGGCCACGGCTCCGCGGGGCGGAACTGCAGCGTGCGCCGGTCGACCCAGGTGTAGGCGCCGGGCCACTCGGGCACGAGCTTGAGGCGCCTGGCGCCGTCGTCGGCCATCGCGCCCGGGCCGACCTGATCGTCCGCGAAGTAGACGGTGACCGGGTCGTAGCCGCGGAGGAACGTCTCCGGGAGCATGCGCACGCCGCCGCCTTGGGGGCGCTGGCCCAGATCGGCCGGCTGGTAGGGCGGGGGAGGCGCAGCGAGAACGACGGACGCGACGAGGAGCGAAGCGAGCATGGTGGTCTTCACGGGGTCACCCCCGCGCGGCGGAAGAAGTGTTTGAGGAAGTCCTCGGGGATCTCGTTCTTGTCTCCCGAGAGCCCGAGCAGCACCGGCTTGAACGCGATGGGCACCGCGCCGGGTCTGGCCGCGTTGCGCACCAGGAGCAGGTAGGCGCCCTTGTCGAGGGTGAGGTACTGCTGGCAGCCGTCGCCGATGGGTTGGTAGGCGTCGTTGGTGATGAGGCAGTCCAGCGCCTCGCTGGTGGATTGGATGCCGAGGCCCACCTTGCCCTTGCCCTTGGTCTCGAAGCGGAAGAGGCGGGCGCCGCCGGGAGCGAGCCACTCCTCGGTGCCGGTGCCCTCGCCGAGCGCGCTCACTGCCTCGGCGGTCCAGCGCAGGGTGCCGGTGGCGGGGCGGCCGGCGAAGGGCCGCACCAGCAGGCGGTAGGTGCCCGGCGTGAGGATGCGCACCAACTCGCAGCCGGTATCGAGGCCGTTCACCGCGAGCAGATCGTTCCCCTTGAAGAGGCCGCACACGCCGCTGTCGCCAAAGACGCGGACCAGCGCGTCGGACGAGAGCACCAGGGTGCGATCGACGCGCCCGCTCTGGAGCGGCACCGCCGTCGCGGCCGGCAGCGCGCCGCCGGGGACCAGGGGCAGCTCGAGCCCGAGCCGCGCCCAGCGATCTCTCCCCGGGGTGTGCGCCACCGCGCGGATGGCCCTGGTGCCGTGCTCGATGACCAGCTCGGCGGCGGTCTTCGGCGGCACCGTCGCCTTGCAGTCGCTGGTGCGCGCGCCCGTGGCCAGCGCCACCGTGCAGCGCAAGGCGCCCTCCACGCTCACCACCCGCTCGACGTCGGCGGCGGCGAGGGCGAGGCGCACCGTGCCCGGGAGCCTGGGCAGATCTTCGTAGAGCCCGGTGAAGCTCGTCGAGGCCGGCGCGCCCTCGAGGAGCAGCGTCGTCACCTCGGCCGTCGCCGAGGGCACCGAGAGCAGCACCTTGCCGCCCTGCCCCGAGAGCACGCACTGCGAGAGGCCGCCGGTGGGCGCGCACAGGTCCACCGAGCGGCCCTGCTCGTCGAGGAGCACCGCCCAGCCGTCCTTGGGCAGGGTGAGCTCGAGGCGCGCGCGGCCGCCACCGGGCAGCGCGAAGAGCCCCACGCCCCCCTGGAAGGAGAGCCGGCGCCGCCCCGGCGTGAGCGCCTCGGCCTTCGAAGGCAGCGCCACCGCGCGGCGGGTGACCTGAGCATCGACCGAGAGGTCCGATGCGGCCCACAGGCGTGTCCCCGCCTCGGTGCCCACCTTGCTGGCGGCGAAGCACGCGGTGTCGCGGCCCTCGTGCACGGTGCCGTCGCCCTCGAAGAGGCAGGCCGGCGCGGCGCGCTCGCCGTGGCGCACGCTGGCCGAGAGCAGGAAGACCGACGGCGCGGAGGCGGTCACCACTTGCAGGCTGGGCCGGGTGGCGAGCTCCAGCGGCTGCGGCGCGTCCGAGGCGAGCGCGCGCACCTCGTCCAGCGGGAGCGAGAGCGCCGCGGCGCCGAAGGTCGCGAAGACCGTGGCGCCGGCCTCCAGCGAGGCCTCCGGGCCGCAGAGGCGCAGGAGCCCCTTCTCGGCGGACGGGAGGCACCAGGCCTGCCCAGCGGTCTTGTAGCGGCCCGCGCGCGGCACGGCGGTGGAGAGCGCCTGGCCCGGGGGCACCTGGCCCGCGCCCGCCGAGACCACCGGCTTGGTGCGCAGCGAGGCGACCACCTGCGCGCTGCCGTCGGTCGTCCACAGCCGCACCTTGAAGACGTCGGTCATCGGTCGCACCAGGAGCGAGCAGCCGGTGCCCCGCGCGCGGCGGTACACCACCTTCCCCGTCGGCTCCTCGAGCGCGCAGGAGAAGGGCGTCTTCGAGGTGAAGCCGACCTCCTGCACCGCGTCCTTCTCCGCCACCGGCACGGTGAGCGTCACCACCGCCGCGCCGAGCGAGAGCTTCGCACCGTCCGCGAGCGGCCCCTTCGCGTCCACCGCCGGGAGCGCCAGCGAGACCTTGGTCTGCCCCTCCACCTGCGTCTCGCTCTCCACCACCAGCGTGTACTTGCCCTTGGTGATGGGCTCGGCGAGCGCGCAGTTCCAGTCGGCGCCGTTCTCGCTGCCCTCGAAGACCAGGCGCATCTTCTCGTCGAAGAGGCGGCAGCGCACGTCGGTCTCGCCGGTGGTGCGCAGGCGCAGCGTGCCGTCCTTGGGGATCAGCACTGGCACCGTGGAGGGCACCGGCAGCGCGCGCGCCATGCCGGGAAGCAGGGTCGCGCTGCCCAGGTGCAGCCGGTAGCTCACGTTCACGTCGCCGCGGGAGTGCTCGGTGACGAGCTTGTACTGCCCGGCGGGCAGGGTGATGCGCACGCCCGAGGGCGGCGGCGGCGCGGCGCGGGCCTGCATCGGAGCTCGCGCGGGCGGCGGAGGCGGCTCGTACCCGCCTTCGCTCTCGCCCCCTTCACCGCCCTCGGAGCCCTCGCCCTCGTACTCCCGCCGAGAGGGCGGCTCGTCGGCGTCGCCCTGCGAGTCGCTCTCGGCCTCGGGCGCCTGCTCGGCCTCGGGCTGCGCCATGGCCTGCGGCGGAATCACCTCCACCGCGCGCGGCGCCTTGTCGGCCTCCAGCGCGAACACCCGGCCCTGCATGCCGTCGGTGAGCACCACGTCGAGCGCCGTCTCGCCGGAGAGGCTGAAGAGGAGCTCGTCCTTCCCGTCGCCGCCCAGCTCCGCGCGGTACCAGGTGAAGGCGTCCACCGGGTGCGCCTTGTTGCCCTTGAGCACCACCTCGTCGCGCACCTTCTCCAGCCGGGTGCGCCGCATCGACTCCACGGTGAGCGGCATTTGCGTCCACAGCCAGGTGCCCGCCGCGAGCGTGCGCCGGCCGGTGCAGCTCGAGGGCACGGACTCGATGGGCCAGCCTTCCGGGTCGTCGAGGCGGCACAGGAAGCTCTGGCCGCCCTGGCCGCTGGTGGAGAGGTCGTAGGCGCCGGGGCTCCGCACCAGAAGCCGCTGCTGCACCAGCTCGTTGGCGTCGACGCGGAAGAAGGAGTCGCCCTCCCCGCTGACGCCCGGGAACTCGCGCGGGGGCCTTCGGGTGAGGAACACCGCCCCTCGGCCTCGCGAGGCGCCGGTGGTCTGCACCGTCAGCATGTAGCGGCCCTTCTGCAGGTAGGTCTGCACCAGACAGTTGCGGCCGCGTCCACCGCCCGCGTCGCGCGCCACCTGCTCCACCACCGGGGTGCGCAAGGTGCACTCCGTGGAGAGCAGCCCCTGGGTGGTGACGTTGTAGAGGCCCGGCGTGTCCACCTGGAAGGTGGCGGAGTGCGACTCGCCGCGATCGAAGTCGAAGAAGGTGGGGACGTCGGTGCCGATGCGCGGCGGCGGGTTGACCTTCGGCGAGTAGCTCACCGGCGGCGGCGTCGGGGCGGGCGCGACGGGGTGGGAGAGCGTCAGCACCACCGGCGTCGGGTCGGGGTTCACCAGGGTCAGCGTGTCGCTGGCCGCGAGCGCGGGCACCGAGCAGCCGCCCGGGCGGCTCGAGACGCTCATGCTGCCCAAGGAGCAGTCGAACTTCCCGGCGCCGGACGCGCGCACCTCGACCGCCGCGCCCTTGGCCAGCGGCAGCTCGAGCCGCCGCTTCCCGTCGAGGGTGAGGTGCAGCGGCTCGGACACGTCGAGCGGCAGCGGGCGCAAGATGAAGCCCCGCACCGCGACGCTCCCGGTGCGGGTGGTGGTGACGCGGTAGGTGTCGTCCTTCTTGAGCGACGCGTCGGGGAAGAGGCAGCCGGCGGTGGTCGGCACCGCGGTGGCGGTCTTGGCGCCGTCCTCCTTCACCACCAGGCGCTCCACGCCCGACAGCCCGCCGTAGAGCTGCAGCTGGTACCAGCCCGGCGTGAGCGGCAGCGTCTCGTTGCAGGCCGTGGCCTCGGGCTTGGTGGTGGTGAGGCGATTGAGCGAGCCGTCGCTCTCCAGGCGGAACACCTCGCAGCGCGACTTGAGCCCGCCACGGGTCTCGAGCTTGTACTTCCTGGTCCCGAAGCCGACCTTGGAGAGCAGCGCCGCGCCGCCGCCTTGGGGCGGGGCGATCTCGAACCACACGAGGGCGCCGTTGCCCGGGTAGTTGAGCTCCCTATCGAGCATCTCGCCGTCGCCGAGGCGAGGGCCGCTGCGCGCCAGCACCGCCTTCGTGTTGCCGTGCTCGTCGAGCTTCTCCAGCTGGCAGCCGAGCGGCGCGGAGTCGGTGTCCACGGGCAGGTCGTGCAGCCCCACCAGGAACTTGCCCCCGCTCAGCGACTGCTCCCAGGTGAGCCGCGAGGCGGGGCTGCCGTAGTAGCCGCCGGCGCCGCTCCAGACGCTGGTGTCGCTCCGGTACGGCTGCCACTCGACGGTGCCGCGCGTGCCGGGCGCGCCGCGCACCAGCACCACCGCGAACTGCTCGGCCGTGCTCGAGGTGGTGACCCCGGACCCGGACAGCGACGTGCTGCACTCGGGCACCACGGCGTTCTTCTCCACGCGGCAGGTGGAGAACGAGCCCCACCCGGAGGAGCGCGAGGCGCCGTGGAGCTCCAGCGACACGGGCGAGGCGGGAGAGCTCTCCAGCGCGAGGATGCCGGCGAAGCTCTCCAGCGGCACCTTGGCGGCGAAGACGCCCGACGGCGGCAGCACGAAGGAGGCGGTGCGCTGCGGCGGGCCCTCGCGGAAGCCGTACTCGACGGTGAGCGAGTCGTCGACGCTGCTCCCGCTCACCTTGGTGGAGTCACGGCCGTAGACGACGAGCAGGTACTCGCCCGGCTCCACCACCGAGTCGAGCCACCACTCGTGCAGCGGCTGCCCGGGGACCGGCGAGAAGCTGCCTTGAGACGGCCCGCGCGGCTCGAGCCACTCGCCGTTCCTCCACAGGCGCACGTCGCCCGCGTGCCGGCCGGCGACGCGGATCAGCGGAACGTGACGGCTCGTCACCGAGAGCCAGAACGAGGCCTGCTGGCCGGGCCTCAGGGTGGTGGTGGTGCCGCTGCCGGGCACCAGGCGCACCGGCGAGGCGTTGAGCTCGACGAAGGGCTGCGCGCTGAGCGTGACGGCGCCCTTGCCGCGCTCCGGCGACTCCAGGCGGATCTTGTACTGGCCGGCGTCGAGCAACAGGTCGAGCTCGCAGTTCGCCGTCCCCACCTGGCCCGCCTGCGCGAAGGGCCCGCGCACGCGATCGATGAGCTGGCACCAGGTGCCGCTCGCCGACTTCGCCGACAGGTGCACCGCCGCCGGCGCGTCGAGCGAGAGGAGGGCTTCGCGCTTGCCGGTGGCGGGGACCGAGGCCGGGTTGAGCGAAGCGGCGTGGACCAACAGCAGCGGGATCGCAACGAGTGGGGTGGTCATCGGCGCGCGGCACCCTAACAGCAAGGCACGAGCCACCCGAGCCGCGCGAGAGCGCGCCGCCGCGAGGGCGCGACCGCGTCCGTCGAGCCACGTGCCGCGAGGATGCAGAGACACGAAGGCGACGGAGAGGTCGGCACCCTTCGATGGGCGATGGAACGTTCAGCGCCGCCACGTAGCGACCCCTTTTCCGCCCCAGCGCTCGCCGTTCACGCCACAATGGCCACGTTGTCGCGCATCAAAGGCCGCCCGTGGCAGCGGCTCTACCGTGCCGGATGCTGGGGGGAGAGACGTGGAGTCGAGCGACATGGTGTCCCAGCTTCCGGTTGAAGAGCGCCTCCGGCGGACGAACCGCGCCCTGCGCATGGTGAACCGCTGCAACGAGGTGCTGGTGCGCGCCGCCACCGAGCAGGACCTGTTCACCGAGGTGTGCCGCGCGGTGGTCGAGACCGGCGGCTATCGCATGTGCTGGGTGGGCCTCGCGGAGCACGATCAGAACCGCAGCGTGCGCCCCGTCGCCTCCGCCGGAGACGATCAGGGCTACCTCAAGGCGATCCGGGTGGAGTGGCGCAACGCGCCGCTGGGCCAGGGGCCGACCGGCACCGCGCTGCGCACCGGCGCCGTGGTGGTGGCCGCCGACTTCGCCAACGACGCCCGCCTCGCCCCGTGGCGGGAGGACGCGCTCTCTCGCGGCTACCGCTCGTCGACCGCGCTCCCCCTCATCTCCGAGGGCCGCCAGCTCGGCGTCATCACCATGTACTCCGGCGAGCCCGAGATCTTCGACGAGCCCGAGCTCGACCTCCTGCGGCGGCTCTCCGCCAACCTCTCCTTCGGCGTGCGCGCCCTGCGCGATCGCGCCGAGCTCATTCACTCGCAGAAGATGGAGGGCATCGGGCGCCTCGCCGGCGGCGTGGCCCACGACGTCAACAACATCCTCTCCGTCATCCTCAGCCTCTCCGAGGTCTGCTCGACCTCCATTCCGCCCAGCCACCCGATGCAGGCGGACCTCAAGGAGATCAGCAAGGCCGGGCTGCGCGCCGCCGAGCTCACCCGGCAGCTGCTGGCCTTCAGCCGCAAGCAGCTCCTCCGCCCGGAGGCGGTCGACCTCAACGAGACGGTGATGGGCATGGAGCCGATGCTGCGCCGCCTGCTCACCGAGGACATCGCCATGGTGTTGGAGCTTTCGCCCGGCCTCGAGCGCGTGCACGCCGACCGCGGCCAGCTCGAGCAGGTGCTGATGAACCTCGCCGTCAACGCGCGCGACGCCATGCCCATGGGCGGCCGGCTCACCATCTCCACCCGAGAGGCCCAGGCCGCCGACGACGTGCCCAACGCGGCGGTGGCCCTCTCGGTCAGCGACACCGGAACCGGCATCGACGAGGCGACCCAGGCGCGCATCTTCGAGCCCTTCTTCACCACCAAGCCCGCCGGCAAGGGCACCGGCCTCGGGCTCTCCACCGTGTACGGCATCGTCAAGCAGAGCGGCGGCCGCATCGCCATCTCCAGCGCGGTGGGGCAGGGCTCGACCTTCACCGTGGTGCTGCCCAAGCACGAGCACCTGGCGCCGGCGGCCCAAGCCTCCCGATCGCCCACGCCGCGGGCCACCGGCCACGAGACCATCTTGATCGTCGAGGACGACGAGTTCGTGCGGGAGATCGCCCGCCGCATCCTCGCCGAGGCCGGCTTCGGCGTGCTCACCGCCGCGTCGGGCGAGGAAGCGCTGCGCCGCTACGGCAGCTCGAGCGACCCCATCGCCCTGGTGCTCAGCGACGTGGTGATGCCGGCGATGAGCGGGCCCTTGATGGTGGAGCGGCTCCGGGCCACGCGGCCGGCCTTGCGGGCGGTGTTCATGTCCGGCTACCCCGACGACGACGTGCTCCAGCACGGCGGGCTGCCGCCCAACGAGCCGCTCTTGCCCAAGCCGCTCACCCCGGCCGCGCTGCTCCACCGCGTCGCGGAGGCGCTGCGGAGCCGCTGAGACGTGCGTCAGGCGGGCTTCTGGGCCCGCAGGTCGAGCCGGACGTAGTCGAGCGAGAGCCCGAAGGGCGACGTCTGGGCCAGCGCCACCAGGCGATCGAGGTAGGGCTCCGCGAGCTCCCCGGGCAGCCGCGCCAGCACGTGGCGCAGCACCACCGTCGAGGCGAAGGCGCGATAGGCCTCGGCGCTGGGGAAGGACGTGGGCGCCGCCTGGAGCGCGCACCGCACGGCCTCGAAGCCCTCCAGCGAGAGCCTCTGGGCCGTCTCGCGCGGGCCGGGGAAGATGGCCGGGTAGGTGAAGCCCGACAGGTGCGGGGCGAAGGGCAGCTCGGCGCCCACCGTCAGCGCGAGGGTGAGGAAGCCGGCCAGGTTGCCCTCGCCGCCGCACTGCGCGTGGAGCCGGCCGCCGGGCCTGAGCGCCCGAAGCAGCCCGCGAAAGAGCGCGTCCTGCGCCAGCACCCAGTGGAAGGTGGCGGTGCTGAACACCACGTCCGCGACGCCCTCGAGCGCGAGGGCGGCGAGATCGGCCTGCACGAAGCTCACCCGCTCGCCGAAGCGCGCGAGCTCCCGCCGCGCCACCTCGAGCATGGGGGCCGAGGCGTCGAGCGCGATGACCCGGCCTCTGGGCAGGCGCTCCAGGAGCACCGCCGTCAGCCGGCCGGTGCCGCAGCCCGCGTCCAGCACCACCTCGTCGCCGCCAAGCTCGAGCTCGGACAGGACCTGGAGCCCCCACTTCCACTGGGGCTCCGAGAGCAGGTGGTAGCGCTCGGCGTTCCACTCCGGCTCGGACATACACCTCTCTTATCAGCCTGTTCGCGCCGCCAGGCCCTGGATGCACTCCGAGTTGCGAAACGGGCCAGCGCCTGACACTTCTTCGTTCCTCCATGAGATGGGCCTCCGCGCTCTCGCGGCATCAAGATGCGTCGGCAGCGCTCGACCAGGCGATTGACGCGGTGCGCGCCGAGCTGGACGGCGCCCCCGCCCACCTGGTGCTGGTCTTCTTCTCCCCCCACTTCCTGCTGGAGGCCTCCCGCATCGCCGGCCGCCTGCGCGCCGCCTTCCCCGAGGCCCGGGTGGCGGGCTCCACGGCCACCGGCGTGGCGGGGCGCGGCGAGGAGGCGGAGGACGCGCCGGCCCTCTCCCTGGTCGCGGCGCACCTGCCCGGCGTGCGGCTGGAGGCCTTTCACGCGCTGGAGACCGAGCGGCCCAAGCTCAAGAGCGGCACCCGCGCGGCGGTGGTCCTGGCCGACGTCTTCTCCTGGGACGCCGGCACGCTCCTCTCGAGCCTCGACGAGAGCTGTCCCACGGCGGTGAAGGTCGGCGGCTGCGCGAGCGGCGGCGAGGGGCCGGGGGAGCACGCGCTCATCCTCGACGGCACGGTGCGCCGCGAGGGGGCGGTGGTGGTGGGCCTGTCCGGAGCGGTGGCGGTGCAGGTGCTGGTGGCGCAGGGCTGCCAGCCGATCGGCCCGCGCTACCGGGTGACCCGCGCCGAGCACAACCTGGTCTACGAGATCGACGGCGTGCCGACGCTCGAGGTGCTGGTGGGGCTGCACAAGAAGGCCTCGCCCGAGCAGCGCGAGCGGCTCAAGGAGTCTTTGGCCATGGGCCTGGGCGTCGAGGTGAAGAGCCTGCGCGGCGAGCTGTTGGCGCACACCATCGTGGGGCTCGAGCCCACCTGCGGCGCGGTGGCGGTGGGCGCGCTGCCGGAGCCCGGCCAGGAGATGCAGTTCCTGTTGCGCGACGCGCAGGCCGCGGTTCACGATCTCGAGGCGCGGCTCGCCGAGGCGCGGAGCGTGTCGACGCCGCCGTCGGGCGCGCTCCTCTTCTCCTGTCTCGCGCGCGGCCAGCACCTCTTCGGCGTCGAGGGGCACGACTCGAGCCTCTTCTCCGCCAGCTTCCCTGGGGTGCCGGTGGGCGGGTCCTTCTGCGCCGGGGAGATCGCCCCCCTGGCCGGACGCACCCGGGTGCACGGCTTCACCAGCGTGTTCGCCCTCTTCCGGCCGGCGCCCGACGCGATGGCCTGACTCCAAGTCGGCGCTCGCCTCGCTCCCGCGCTCGGCTAGAGTCGCGGCAGTGCGTTTCGTCTCCCTCGTTCTTTTCCTCTTCGGCTTCGCCGCTTTTGCGCAGGAGCGCGGCCTCTCCGAGCCCTCGCACCAGGCCGGCGAGTACTTCGTGCAGCGCGCGGGCGTCACCTGGGTCTACCAGATGCCCAAGGGCGGCCGGGCCCGCTTCTCCATCAACGCCTTCGTGGACTGGAAGGCGAGCTTCACCTTCACCATCGGCAAGCGCAGCGGCGCCGGCTCGTGGCGGGTGAAGGAGGGCGCCTGGCTCGAGCGCACTCTTTCGCGCGGCGAGGGCGAGATGGTGGTGCTGCCGGCGGTGCTCAAGGAAGGCACCCGCTGGAAGGCGCCCGCCTCGCTGGAGCGCGGTCCCGGGACCACCTCGCAGTTCGAGGTGATGGCCTTGAACGCGGTGATCGACCTGCCCAACGGCACGCGCATGGGGAACTGCCTGGCGGTGCTCGAGACCAGGCTCGACGGCAGCGAGCCGTGGATTCACTACTGGGCGCCCAACGTGGGAAAGATCGCCGTACGCGGCCCCGACGACTGGGTGATGCAGCTCCTCCAGTTCACGCAGGCGAGGAGCCACTCCGAGTAGCGGCGCGGTCCGTGCTCGGCCGTGTGCCCCGGCGCGGGCACCCCCTTAGCATCGGCCTCCGTGCGGCTCTCCTGCTCACCGGCGCCGAGGCTGGCTTGGGGGCTCTCCCTCGCGCTCCTCTCCTGCCGCGCCCTGCACGAGGAGCAGATCGAGCAGCGCCTCCTGCAGAGCCGCCTGCGCCTCGCCGACATCCGGCTGCCGCGCTCGGGGGCGCGCGAGCTGTGGGCGGTGGTCGACCCACCCGGCGCCCAGGCCGCGACCAGGGAGACGACCCGCGAGGAGCTCTCCGCCCTCGCCGCCGCCGAGGAGGAGCGCTTCACCCCCAAGAGCGCCTGGTTCGCCCGCGCCACGCTCTCCGGCACCATGGTGCCGTACCAGACCTACTTCACCGTCGGGCTTTCGATGGGCATTCGCGAGTGGCTGGGCTACTTCCTCCTGGTCGGCGCCGGACCCTCGATGGAGTGGTCGCTCTTCGCCGCGCCCACGCTGGTCGGGGTGACGGTTCGCGCCGAGCTCTCGCTGTGGGGCGACGAGCTGGCGGCGCGCTTCAACCTGCCCGCCGCGTCCTTCGTGATGAGCGTGATGCCCCTGGTGGCGCTGGGCGACGGCCCCGAGCCGGCCTTCGGCGCCCGGGCCACGCTCGGCGTGCAGCTCACCAGGCCCCAGTCGCAGTGGATTCCGCTCGGCCTCGACTTCGGCTACCAGGTCTGGGCGGACCCGGCGCCAACCTCTCCGGGCCCCGCATCGCGCTCTCCCTCGGCCTCTAAGCCTTCGATTTATGAAGCGTCCGGGACTTTCCTGCGCTTGCCGCGGTGCGCTAGGGTCTTTCCGGTTCAGCACCTCTCCTCATCCCATCAGGGAGCTCGCATGCCCTCGCGCGTCACGTCCACTTCGGTTCGCACCCCTTCGGCACCGCAGTCGGTCCCCTCGGAGGTGACGGTCGCCTCCGGTGACTCGCTGGGGAAGATCGCCAAGCGCATGGGGGTCTCCGTCTCGGCGCTGGTGCAGGCCAACGTCGGCCGCTACCCGGGCCTGGCGCAGAACCAGAACGCGATTCAGGTCGGCTGGAAGCTCTCGGCGCCGGGCGCGCAGGCGGCCTCGGGCCCCACCCAGGCGGCGACCGCGACGGCGGGCTGGCAGGGCTCGGCGGCCACCCAGCGCGCGGGGACGACGGGCGGCGTGACGCGGCCCAACGATCTCGGCAACAAGCTGGCGGCGGCGGGCGCGCAGTCGATCGCGATGCGGATGAAGGCGCACAGCGACTCCATCGACAAGACGGGCATCGGCCTCTACTACGGCGATCACTCGTACTTCAAAGGCATGGACGCCGAGGCGAAGAAGGCCTGGCTGAAGGAGAACACCAAGGCCGACGCCACCACCCCGGCGATGCCCAAGGAGTCGTCCTGCATCGGCTGGGCGATGGAGAACGTCGGCGCGGCCTACAAGGCGGCGGGCAAGTCCGAGCGCTGGAGCGAGATCATGCGCACCGTGACCGCCAAGGGCTCGAAGGGCATCGACCTCGCCAAGGAGCTGCAGAAGGACGGCTGGCAGGCCATCTACTGGAACCCCGACGCCAAGCACCCCGACGACTCGAACCCCGAGCACACCTTCTCGGCGGCGCAGGTCGCGCGCGGCAACGGCTACTACGGCCTCAAGATCACCGACAAAGTGCAGAACTACCGGCCCACCGAGGGGCAGGGCACGAAGCAGGACACCTCGGGCATCGAGAAGCTGTCGAAGGTGCCCTTCTTCTTCGGCATGGCGAAGGGCGGCATGCACACCTTCGTCGGGCGCCAGGGCAACGTGAACGAGTTCCACTGGTCCGAGGATCCGGCGAGCCACCACGCCATTCAGGAGACGCCGCTGAAGGACTGGGGCTGGAACTCCGGGGTGATCATGGTGCCGCCGGGGACGTGGCCGGCGAACTGAGCCGTCGCCGCGCGTCGTCGATCCACTCGGGGAGCGCGCGGGGCTTCGCCTCGGCGTCGAGCGCCAGGTTGAGCGCCTCCAGCCGCTCCAGCAGCGCGTTGGTCGCCTGGCTCGGCTGCGCCGCCGGGCCCTTCACCTTCTCGCAGAAGAAGGTGCGGCAGCCGAAGGGGCGCGCCGCGTAGACGGTGCAGCGCTTCCCGCCCGCGTCGAGGAGCGGGCAGGCGCCGTCGGCGCGCGGGGGAGGCAGCGCGCGCTTCTCTTTGGCCAGCGCCTCGAGCAGCGCCTTCCACTCCGAGGGCCACAGCCAGGGCGGGCGGGCGCTCATCGCCTTGTGGCAGCAGTCGGCCGAGGCCGGGCAGGAGTAGGGACGCCAGACCTCGTCGGCCTTCGCGTAGACCGCGCGCGTCTCGGTCGCGGCCGCCCTCCAGCGCCACGCCGGCACTTCGTCCTCTGCTCGGGGGGCGGCGTCGCCTAGCGTGCGCACGGGAGGCTCAAGACAACCATGACCGTGCCCCAATCTGCACCTCGAGACGCCCAGTGTGCCGTTCACTTGGGCAGGCCGGCGCGCTTCTCCTGCGCCCGCTGCGGCAACTTCATGTGCGACGAGTGCTCGCTCGGCGGCTCGGAGGCGCAGTGCCCCACGTGCCGGCAGAAGCTGGCCCACGAGCTACCCTTCTCGCGCACCGACTACGACTTCGGCCGCGTGTGGGACTACGCCTTCGAGGCCTTCAAGCGCGAGTGGCTGATGCTCTCGCTCGCCGCGCTCATCTTCTTCATGGTCTCGATGGTGGGCGGGTTCATCTCCAACATCATTCAGGAGATCGGCATGCGCGTGGCCGGGGTCAGCCAGCCCGACTTCGCTTCGGGTGACTTCTCCTTCGACCGCCTCATTCCGTTCTTCGCCGTCGCGTTCGTGGGCCAGCTCGTCGGCATGGCCATCAACGTCGTGGTGCAGGGCATCTTCCTGATGGGCTTCATGCGCCTGGGCTTCGACGTGCTGGTGGGGAGGAAGGCCAACCTCGAGCGGCTCTTCTC
Source organism: Archangiaceae bacterium (assembly GCA_037443525.1). Classification (GTDB taxonomy): domain Bacteria; phylum Myxococcota; class Myxococcia; order Myxococcales; family Myxococcaceae; genus JBBIOE01. The sequence continues at coordinate 26,711 of JBBIOE010000070.1, forward strand.
TCAGCTCAAGCGGCTGCCCGACTACATCGTCCAGCAGGTCACCCTGATGCTGGTCTTCGGCCTCCCCGTGCTGGTGAGCATGCTGCTCCTGTTCGGGGCCGGCTTCTTCCTCGTCACCGGCGGCTCGATGGAGAGCGTGAAGCACCTGCGGCCGGACGACTTCTTCTCGGCCAAGGTCCTTCTGGTGGCGGTGGTGACGCTGGTGTGGATCGTGGTGCTCGCCGCTCTCGCCCTGCCGCTGATGTTCGCCCCCATGGAGCTCGTCTTCGGCGGGTCGGGCGGCTTCGAGAGCATCAAGCGCGCGTGGGCGCTGGGGAGCGGGCACCGGCTGATGAGCTTCCTCGCGGCGCTGGCGGGCACCCTCGTCATCATCATCGGCTTCTTCGCCTGCTGCGTCGGCGTGGTGCCGGCGTTCGCGCTCTACTACCTGCTCGTGATGACGCTCTACCTCGCGCTCCGGAAGGGCTCGGACCTGCCGCCGCCGATCGAGAGCTGAAGCGCGCCGCTACCGCGAGGACTCGTCCGCCTCGCCCGAAGCGTCGCCGGCCCCCGGTCTCCAGACGGAGACCAGGGTCACGGTGATTGCCGCCAGCGCGACCGACATGGCCCAGTCGGTCCACTCGACCCGAAAGGCCGCGACGAACAGGCACGCGAGCATCACCGGCAGGGCGCGCCACATGCGGACGTCCAGGGTGATGGTCACCGCGCTCACCACCAGCGTCCAGATGAACAGGAGCAGCACCTGCACCTTCTCGAGGGGCAGCTCCAGCGGCACGGACAGCGCGAAGAGGACGAGCTCGAAGACGAAGACGGAGGCGGTGGCGGCGACGTGCCGGCGGTTGAGGCTCGTCTTCATCGCGCTCTTCCGGGCGACCCACCCCATCAGCACCGTCAAGGCCAGGAGCACGGTGGCGCCCGCGATCTCGAGTGGCAGCCACAGGGGAATCCCCAGCACCTGCCGGCCCGCGGGGATGGCCGCGGTCACCACGCCGAAGACGAGCGCCATCCACCGCTTGCTCTGCAACTCGGCGTTCGGGTCGAAGTCGCGGGCCACGCGCCTGGCCTGCTGCGCCTCCCGCTCGAAGGCCTCCTTGGCCAGGCGCACGCGCTCCGCGAGCGCCGGCGGCGGCGTCTCGAGCTCGCCGAGCAACAGCGCCGCTGCGTGCGGGCGGTTCCGGCGCAGCTCGTGCTCGCCCATCGCCTGCACGGCTTCGGTGAGGCCCTGCCGCGCCTCGGGGTTCTGGGGCCAGTCGTGCAGCGCCTGGAGGAAGCCGAAGCGCGAGGCGCCGAACGCGTCGTGCACGGCGGCGTCGTGCTCCAGGCCGGAAGAGGGCAGAGCCAGGCGCGCCCGCAGCTCCTCGAGCCGCGCGTGCGCCCGCTGCGTCAGGCGCGTGGAGCCCTGGTGCCGGACCAGGTCGGCCAGCGCGACGCGAAACGCCTCGGCGCTCTGGAAGCGGTCGCCGGGGTCGGCGGACATCGCCCTCACGACGAGCGCCACGCTCTCCGCCGTCGCGCTGGCGGGGAAGGTGAGGGTCGGCTTGAGCACCGACGCCAACAGCTCGGCCGGGGTGGTGGTGGGGTGGGGCGGCGCGCCGGTGAGGAGCTCGTGGAGCACGGCGCCGAGGAGGTAGACGTCGGTCTGCGGCGTGATCTCCCGATCTCCGAGCATCTCTGGCGCCATGTAGGCCGGCGTACCCGCGAGGCCCTCGGCCTTCGTGCCCGACGTGAGGCGCACCGCGATGCCCCAGTCCACCAGGTACACCTCGCCGAACGACCCGATCATCACGTTCGAGGGCTTGATGTCCCGGTGCACGATGCCGCGGGTGTGCGCGAAGTGCGCGGCCCGGCAGACCTGGCCGAGCACGCCGAGGTTCCAGTCGAGCAGCGCCTCGCCGAAGCGCTGCTTCACGGCCTCCTCGTCGCCGAGCAGGCTGCTCCAGAGCACGCCTTCGATGCGGCGCATCACCAGCATCGGGTCGCCGAGGCCGTCGAACCGCAGGTCGTAGACCGGCGCGACGTTCGGGTGCTCCACCAGGGCCGCGATGCTCGCCTCGCGCATCAGCTGCCGCCGGTCGGCGTCGCCGCGGGCGCGCTCCCGGAGCATCTTCACCGCCACGCTGCGGCCGAGCGAGGTCTGCACGCCCTCGAGCACCACTCCCATGCCGCCCTCGCCGAGGGGCGCGCGCAGCTCGAGGCCGTCGCCGGACGTGGGGGAGACGCCGGCCTCGGCGACGGGGGGCGGGGTGGAGACGGGGTGGTCGGGCTTGATGGTGCGCCCGGACCGGAGCGTGGGACCCAGGTTCGTCAGGGTCAGCAGCGCGCGCTCGAGTCGCTCCCCGGTGTCCGGCATGAAGCGAGATTCTAGATCGGACCGCGAGGCGTACGGGCGAGATGTTCGGCCCTGGCCTCCGCGGCGCGCCCGGGGAAAGCTCCGCCTCCGTGCCCACGTCCTCCGAGCGCCCGGACGAGCTCGCCGTCGCGGCCGCGACCTGCGCCGGCATCGCGTGGGGCTCGCTGTTCTGCAGCATCATCCCCTTCGTCGGGTGCCTGACCTCCATCATCTCGCCGGTGTCCGCGCTGGCCGCCGTCGGCTTGGGCATCGCCAGCCTCGTGCGCGCGAAGCGTCAGCCCGGCGGGCTGGTGTGGGCCATCGCCGGTCTGGTGGGCGGAGGGGCCTGGCTGCTCGTCGCCGCCGCCGTGCTGGTGTTCGTCGTGCTCCAGGATGGGAAGCTGCTCGGCGAGCTGCGGCGCCTGCGCGGCCACTGAGCGCCGCCCCGTCTGGCGCTCAGAGCACCCGCAGCACGTAGCACTTCAAGTACCGCGTCTCGCGCAAGGACAGGAGCACCGGGTGATCCTGCCCGGCCCCGCGCTTCTCCAGGATCTGCACCCGCCGCTTGGAGTCGCTGGCCGCCGCGTCGAGCATCTCCTCGAAGCGCGCCTCGTCGACGTGGTGGGTGCAGCTCGCGGTGATGAGCGTGCCGCCGGGCTTCAAGAGCTGCATCGCGCGCAGGTTGATCTCCTTGTACCCGCGCACCGCCGCCTCCCGCGCGGCCTTGTTCTTCGCGAACGACGGCGGGTCGAGCACCACGGTGTCGTACTTCTTCCCCTCGTCGAGCGCGTCGCGGAGGAAGTCGAAGGCGTTGGCCTCCACCACCTTCACGTTGGAGAGCCCGTTGCGCTTCGCGTTGGCCGCGAGCTGCTCGCAGGCGGCGCCGCTGATCTCCACCGCCGTCACCCGCTCGGCCTTCTTGGCGAGCTGCAGCGCGAACCCACCGACGTAGCTGAAGCAGTCGAGCGACTCGCCCTTGCCGTAGCGGCCAGCGAGCACGTGGTTCTCGCGCTGGTCGAGGAAGGCGCCGGTCTTCTGCCCGGTGAGGAGGTCCACCTCGAGCTCGACGTCGCCCTCTTTGTAGGTGAACGGCTTCGGCGCCTCGCCTCGGAGCATGCCCTTCTCGGGCTCGAGCCCCTCGAGCTTGCGCACGTTGGCGTCGCTCCGGTTCACGATGCCCTTGATGCCCTGGGGGCCGAAGTGCTCCATCAGCAGGTCGGCGAAGAGCTCCTTCCTCGCCTCGGTTCCTTTCACCAACAATTGCACCGAGAGCCAGTCGCCGAAGCGATCGACCACCAGGCCCGGCAGCAGGTCCGCCTCGCCGTGCACCACGCGGTAGGCCGTCTGGCCCGGGTAGGCGGAGCGCCGCAGCTCGTCGGCCCGCTCGAGCCGGGCCTTGAAGAACGCCCGGTCCACCGGCGTGTCGTCCCACGCGAGCCAGCGCAGGGAGATCTGCGAGGCCTTCGAGTAGAGCGCCTGGCCGAGGAACCAGCCGCGCCCGTCCTCGACGCGCACCACCTCGCCGCCCTCCAGCTCCTTGGGCGCGGCCTCGAGGTCCGAGGCGTAGATCCACGGGTGCGAGGCCTTCCAGCGATCAACACCCTTCTTGCCCAGCTTCACCGTCGGAGTCGTCACGGAAGGCCACTCAACAAAGGCCGCGCTTGGTGTCCACCAGCAAAGCGAGGCCCTCGGCCGATCGCACTGGAATATTCCATCGCCGACGCATCGGGCCGGCGTGGCAGCGAGCTCCGGTCAGGTGCGCTAGAGACGGCGCCTTCTTTCAGGGAGGGAACCTCGCATGCGACGTTCGATGCTCGTCGGTCTCGTGGTCTCGGCGGTGGCCTTCGGCGCGGAGCCGGTGAAGGCGGACACCAAGCTCAAGGCGCAGAAGGGCGAAGGCGCGCTCACCATTCTGGCGTGGCCCGGCTACCTGGAGCGAGGCGAGAGCGACAAGGCCTACGACTGGGTCACCGCCTTCGAGAAGGAGACCGGCTGCAAGATCACGGTGAAGACCGCCGCCACCAGCGACGAGATGGTGGAGCAGCTCCACGCGCCGGGCGTCGACCTGGTGACCGCCTCCGGCGACTCCAGCGTGCGCCTCATCAAGACCGGCCGGGTGCAGCCGATCGATCTCGCCCGAGTCCCGAGCTGGGCCACCGTCGACCCGCGCCTGCAGAACGCGCCGTGGCACACCGCGGGCGGCAAGCACTACGGCGTGCCCTACCAGTGGGGGCCGAACGTGCTCATGTACGACACCCGCGTCTTCGCCAAGCCGCCCACCAGCTGGTCGGTCATCTTCGAGCCGCAGACCTTCCCCGACGGCAAGGCGAACCTGGGCCGCGTCGACGCCTACGACGGCCCCATCGCGGTGGCCGACGCCGCGCTCTACCTGATGAAGAAGAACCCGAAGCTCGGCATCACCGATCCCTACGAGCTCACGGGCACGCAGTACGCCGCGGTGCTCGAGCTGCTCAAGAAGCAGAAGCCGCTCTTGCACCGCTACTGGCACGACACCACCGTGCACGCCGACGACTTCAAGAAGGCCGGGGTGGTGGCGTCGAGCTCCTGGGGCTACCAGGTCAACTCGCTCAAGGCCGAGAAGCACCCGGTGAAGTCCACCATTCCCGAGGAGGGCTGCACCGGCTGGGCGGACACCACCATGCTGCTCACCGACGCGCCGCACCCGGCCTGCGCCTACCTGTGGCTGGAGCGCTCGCTCGACGTGAAGCTCCAGTCGGCGCTGGCGGAGTGGTTCGGCTCGTTGCCCGCCGTGCCCGCCGCCTGCAAGACGCCCGCGCCCGGTGGCACCGACTTCTGCCAGGTGAACGGGTACGAGCGCTTCGAGACCATTCACTTCTGGAAGACGCCCGAGCTCCAGTGCGTCTCGCAGAAGAGCTGCGTGCCCTACCGCACCTGGCTCACTGACTACACCGCGCTCAAGGGCGCGAAATAGGGTCGGGGCTTCTGCGCTGACCGTGTCATCAGCGACCCATTGAACTGCGGAACCTGCGGCCACACCTGCAACACGGGCGAGGTGTGCTTGGGCTCCAGCTGCCAAGCGGGCAGACGGCGGCGCGGCCTCCTCCGACGGCGGGCTCAGCTCCGACGGCGGCCTTCCGCCCGGGTGCAGGGCACTCCGCTCACCACCAATGCAAACGGGCCCTGCCACGGCCGAAGGACCCCCGAAGCCTCGAGCCGCGCGAGAACTCCGTTGGCTGAGCGCGAAGCCGCGAGCTCGATGGAACATTTCGGGTACTCTTGAAACACGGTGCGCCCTATGCGACACGCGCCGGATGCGAGCACTCCCCACCGTCGCCGTTGCTGCGATCCTCATCATGGCGTTCGGCTGCGGTCAGCCCGTCTCCGAGAAGGGCGATGGAGCCGGCGGCGGATCCGCCGCGGGCACTGGCGGGGGCTCCGGCGGCGCGGCGACCGGCGGCGGCACTGGCGGTGGTGCGACGGGAGGCGGTACGGGTGATGGTACCGGCGGCGGCGCGACGGGTGGTGGCACGGGCGGCGGCGCGACGGGTGGCGGTTCTG
>JBBIOE010000071.1:0-32391 GCA_037443525.1 Archangiaceae bacterium
CCTTCCTTCTTCAGCCAGCGGGTGATCTTGCCCTCCTTCATGGTGGGCGACAGCGCCGGCAGTTGAATCGCGATGGCCATGGACCTCAGTGCCCCCCTCGGTACAGCACCTGGTGGACCGCGGCGACGATGCGCTCGACCGACGGTTGAATGGCGCGCTCGAGGTTGGCGGCGTAGGCCATGTTCACCTCGAGGCCGGTGACGCGCTGCACGGGCGCGTCGAGGTCGTCGAAGCACTGCCGCTGCGCCAGGTCGGAGAGCTGAGCGCCGACGCCGGCGAACTCCCAGCCCTCCTCGACGATCACCAGCCGGTTGGTCTTCCGGACCGAGGCGGCGACGGCGTCGAAGTCGAGCGGCTTGATGCTGCGCAGATCGATCACCTCGGCGTCGATGCCCGAGGCGGCGAGCGCCTCCGCGGCCGGCAGCACGCAGGCGGTGAGCATGCGCGACCAGGTGACGAGAGTGACGTCCTTGCCCGGCCGCTTCACGTCGGCCTTGCCGATGGGCACCACGTGCTCGCCCGCGGGCACCTCGCCCTTGAAGTTGTAGAGCAGCTCGGCCTCGATGAAGACCACCGGGTTCTCGTCGCGAATCGAGGCCTTGAGCAGGCCCTTCGCGTCGGCCGGGGTCGAGGGCGCGACGATCTTGAGGCCGGGGAACTGGGCGTAGTTCGCCTCCAGCGACTGGCTGTGCTGAGAGGAGAGCCGGCCGCCGGAGCCGCCGGGGCCGCGAAACACGATCGGGCACCGCAGCTGCCCGCCCGACATGTGCCGGAGCTTGGCGGCGTTGTTGACGATCTGATCCATGGCCAGGATGGCGAAGTTCCAGGTCATCATCTCGATGATGGGCCTCAGGCCGTACATGGCCGCGCCCACGCCGAGGCCCGCGAAGCCGAGCTCCGAGATGGGGGCGTCGACGACCCGCGCGCTGCCGAACTTGTCGAGCAGCCCCTGCGACACCTTGTAGGCGCCGTTGTAGCGGGCGACCTCTTCGCCCATGAGGAAGACGCGCGGGTCGCGCTCCATCTCCTCGAACAGGGCCTGGTTCAACGCCTCTCGGTACGAGATCTCCGGCATCACGCCGCTCCCTTCTTGCTCAGCGGGGTGGCCGTCGGCTCGGGCGGCGCGTTCGGCGCCCTGGGCTCGAGCTCCCACTTCACCTCGAAGCGCTCGGGGAAGCGGGGCCACTTCACGTCCTTCGCGCCCAGGACGCGCTCGCGCGGGTGCACGTCGGGCTCACCCTCCTCCACCAGGCCGTGCTGCCACAGGGTCTCCAGTGCCGGCTCGGGTGAGGCGTCGGCGAAGGCCACCGCCTCGTCGACGACGTGCTTCACCTCTTCGTCGATGGCGTCGAGCGCGGCGTCGGTGCCGGCCTTCGCCTTGAGCATGTGGGCGCGCAGGTTGAGGATCGGGTCCCGGCTGCGCTCGCGCTCCAGCTCGTCCTTGGTGCGGTAGGTCGCCGCGTCGGACATGGAGTGGCCGCGGAAGCGATAGGTGATCGCCTCGAGCAAGACCGGCCCGTTGCCCGCGCGGATCCACGTCGCCAGCTCGCGCACCAGGTCGTAGACCTTCAAGACGTCCATGCCGTCGACGGACTCGCTGCGCATGCGGTAGCCGGCCGCGCGCTTGTGCAGCTCGGGCTCGGCGGTCACGCGAGACACGTCGGTGCCCATGCCGTACTTGTTGTTCTCGACGACGTAGAGCACCGGCAGCTTCCACTTCGACGCCATGTTGAAGGTCTCGTGAAAGGCGCCCTGGTTCGAGGCCGCGTCGCCGAAGGAGCACACGGTGACGCGCTCCTCGCCGCGGTACTTCGACGCGAAGGCCATGCCCGCCGCGAGGGGAATCTGCCCGCCGACGATGCCGTAGCCGCCGTAGAAGGCGTGCTCGACGTCGAACAGGTGCATCGAGCCGCCCTTGCCCTGCGAGTAGCCGCCGTCGCGCCCGAAGAGCTCGGCCATCAGCATGCCGGGGTGCGCGCCGCGGATGAGCGGGTGCACGTGATCGCGGTACGCCGTCATCACCGGGTCTTCGGGCTTCAGCGCCTCGTTGATGCCGACGGCCACGGCCTCTTGCCCGATGTAGAGGTGGCAGAAGCCGTTGATCTTCTTCTGACCGTAGGCCTGGCCGCACTTCTCCTCGAAGCGGCGGGACAGCGCCATCTTCCGGTAGAGGGTCGTCAGCAGCTCGGGACTGTGCACGGCGTTCTTGGGAGGTGCGCTCATGGCGGGGGGCTCACGTAACGAGGGGGTTGGTCGCCGGCAGGGCTTTGCGGGGGGCCGCTACACGGCGAAATGCGGGATGGAGACGATGCGCGGATCGAGGCTCAGCTCGCGGTTGGAGTGGTCGGTGGCCAGGTGCACCACGATCGCCTCGGGGAAGCGCCGCGCGTAGTCGTTGGCGTGGATCGGCTCGTTGTCGAAGGCCGCCACCACCCGGCCGAGCGAGGCGTGCACGGCGCGCTTGAAGCCGTCGTCGTCCTCCTCGAGGGTGGGCTTCATGGTGAGCACCACCCGGCCCTCGGGCAGCGGCAGCCCGCAGCGGGCGAGACAGCGCACGGTGCCGTCGCGCATGCTCTCCTGCCGGCCGGTCACGTAGGCGACCCGGGCGCCGGTGGCTACGCAGGCGTGCACGTAGCGGGGCGCGCCGACCACCTCGATGTCGTCGACGCAGTAGTCGCTGGTGAAGAAGCGGGCGCCCCAGAACTTCTTGAACTCCTTCTCGAGACCCTTGGCCTCGTCCTCGGAAAGGCCGCAGGCGACGAAGGCCGGCCACACCTCCCAGCCGGAGACGAAGTGGTGCGCCTGGCACGTCTCCAGCGGGGCGAGGCCCTTCGTCCTTCCGAACTCCCGCACGATGCGCGCCTGGCGGGGCCGGTTGTCGAAGAGCGTGGAGTCGAGGTCGAAGACGATCACGCCGCGCTCCTTCTCGGCGCGAGCGCGGTCGAGCACGCGCACGAGGGTGGCGTGCCAATCGAGGGGGATTCTGTCTTTGAAGTCCTTCACGCGGGGGGTCCCGACCTTTACCAGAGGTGGCTCGGGAGACAACAGCGAGACCGACCGACTCGGCGCGTCAGGACCGCTCGCCGGAGGCGCGGGCGGGCACGAACTCGGGGGCGCTCGGCCCCGGCGCGGGGATGGGCACCTCGGCGTCGCCGGACAGCTCGGTCATGCGCTTGATGCCGTTGCGGTCGAGGATCAAACGGACGCAGCGGTAGGTGGTCTCCCGGGTGGTGCCGTCGTCGACGCTGAAGCGGAAGGCCAGGTCGACGCGGTACGACTTCACGGCCTTGAGCTTCTCGATGCTGTAGTCGGCGAGATCGACGTAGTCGATGGCGTACTCCGGGTCATCCATGTCGTGGAGGAGCCGGTCGATGTTCAAGCGGATGATGTCGGTGACGCCGGTGACGAGGCCGTCGCCGATGCGCGGCAGCATGGCGGAGTCGAGGGCGATCTTCTTCCGGTAGCGAATGACGTTCTCGGCGAGCTCGCCCTGGCTCGCGGCGGTGAGGTCGTCCTTGGCGCGGACGTGGGTGATCTCCTTGGGCACCTGCACCGAGTCGCCGTAGTCGACCTTCTCGGAGCAGATGCCGACCCCGTCGCGCGTCACCGGGTCGATGATCACGGTGGTGCGCTCGAAGAGCCACTTGCCGATGAAGGCCGACACGAAGCGGCGCAGGCCTTCCTTGATGCGGTCCTTCAGCATGTAGCCGATCACCGCCAGCAGGAAGAAGTTGAAGGACGCCTGGGGGTAGCGCGACTGGGCGAACAGACCGACGCCGAGCGCGAAGGCCATCGAGCCACCGGCCGCCATCGCGAAGAGCACCTCCTCCCAGGCCTTGCGCTGGCTGGAGCGCTGGACCTTGAGGAAGAGGATGTTCATGCAGAACTTCTTCAAGAAGCCCACGCGGTGGATGTACAGCTCGTTGTCGGTGTTCGGCTCGAGCACCGAGGGCAGGGCCAGCCTCCGGCGGTAGGACTCGTCGGCGACGATGAGGTCCATCAGCTGCTTGCGCAGCTCGACGAAGACGCCGGTGCGCGGCAGCGAGTCCATCTGCACCACCACCCGGCGCATGTACTGCTCGACCACCAGCGACAGGTACTCGTCGACCAGGGACAGCGACAGGCGCGTCTTCTCGTCGAGCTGGTACTTGGCGCCCAGGGACTTGTTGACGGCGCGGAAGCGATTGAGCACCGCCTGGGTCGCCTCGACCGTCTCGCGCACCGAGGCGAGGAGCTGCTGGTTGTCGTCGGGGGTGGGGCTCGAGAGGTGGGCGTGGGCCTGGCAGGCCGCCTTCACCGTGACGCCGAAGCGCCTCAGCGTGCCGCGCAGGACGCAGGCCAGCATCTTCGCGTCGTAGACGAGCTCGCTCTCGGCGCCGAGGAGGCCGAGCGGCACGCGCTCCTCGAGGTGCACCAGGGGCGAGTGGCGGCCGGTGAGCAGCTCGCTCAAGGAGAGCACCGGCGTCTTGAGGCGGACGTAGTTGTGGAGGTCCGCGTAGAAGGCGTCGCGCGTCCAGGTGTCGGCGCTGACGTTCAGGCTCTTGGGCACGAAGAAGAGCACCTCGACCAGGTACTGCGACTCCGGATCGGTGCCCGAGGGCTGGTACTCCAGCTTCAGCTCGAACTGTTTGCGGTCGTGGACTTCGAGCTTGGTGTCGAAGAGGTGTGGAGTCCCTGATGCGGGCACGGCTCCAAAGCCTAGTGCACATTTCCACCCCGGGCGATCTCATGGCCGCGGGTAGGACCGGTACACACAGGCTGACCGAGGGCCAGCGCGCGCCTCGGCTTTGCTTTGTGCCTTCCCGGCGGTTCGGCTAGAGCGCGCGACTCGATGACCCCCTCCGCGCCCGCTCCCGCCTCTCCCACGGGGTTCGACGAACCCGGCTTCCGGAAGACCCGCACGCTGAACTGGCTCGTGCTCGGGCTCCTGTACGCGGCGTTCTACATGAGCCGGTACAACTTCGCGGCGGTGATGACCAACCTCTCGGGGACCTTCGGGTGGACCAACACCCAGCTGGGCATCTTCGAGACGATGATGCCCCTGGTCTACGGGCTCTCGGTGGTCTTCAACGGCCCCATCGCCGACCGGGTCGGCGGGCGGAAGGCCTTCCTCTTCGGCGCCGGCGGCGTGGTGGTCATGAACGCGCTGTTCGGCCTGTGCATCTCGTTCGTCGAGACGCCGGCGGTGATGGTGGGCAAGGGGCACGACGCGCACGTGGTGACGGCGGCGGTCTTCAAGCACGGGCTCGACGCCCAGACGCTGCTGGTGGCGATGGCCACCATCTGGGGCATCAACGGCTACTTCCAGTCGTTCGGAGCGCTGTCGATCGTGAAGGTGAACGCCCAGTGGTTCCACGTGCGCGAGCGCGGGACCTTCGCGGGCATCTTCGGCGTGCTGATTCGCTTCGGGCTGATCCTGGCGTTCTCGGTCGTGCCGGCGCTGACCGCGGTGCTCCCGCTCCAGTACGCCTTCTGGGTGCCGGGCGTGGTGGTGGCCGTGCTCTTCGTGCTCAACGTCCTCTACATGCGCGACTCGCCGCAGGACGCGGGCTTCGCCGACCTGGACACCGGCGACGCGCAGGGCGTTTCCGACGGGAAGCCGAGCAGTCTGGGCTACGTGCTCAAGACGGTGTTCGCGAGCCCGGTCACGTGGACCATCGCGCTGGGCTCGATGATGATCGGCATGGTCCGCCGCAGCACCATCGACTCCTGGTACCCCAAGTACTTCAAGGAAGTGCACCTGGGCGACCCGGCGGCGAACCTCGCCTCGTACCTGCCCTACCAGGCCACGGTGTGGGGCATCGCCATTCTGGGCATCGCCGGCGGGTTCGCCTTCGGCATCGCCTCGGACCGCATCTACAAGGGCCGCCGCGCGCCGGTGATCTTCTTCGGCTTCATCGGCATGGCGGTGCTGCTCGCGCTGTTCGGGCTCTCTGATCGCCTGGGCGCGGGGGCCTGGGCGCCGGCGCTGCTCCTCCCGGTGCTCTCGGTCTTCGTCAACGGCGCGCACGGGATGATCGGCGGCGCGGCCTCGATGGACTTCGGCGGTCGCAAGGCCGCCGCCACCGCCGCGGGCCTCTTCGACGGCATGCAGTACCTCGCGAGCTCGCTGGTCGGCATCGGCATGGGCTACACGCTCGACCACTGGGGCTGGAAGGCGTGGCCGTTCGTGCCCATTCCGTTCGCGGTGGTCGGCGCGCTGCTGATGACGCGCATCTGGCACGCGGTGCCCAAGGGCCGCGCCGCGCACTGACTAAAGGGCGTCGGCCCGCACCTTCGACTCGGCCAAGAGCTCACCGGAGCGGTCGGGAACCAGCGGCAGCGACGCGGTGAACGTCGAGCCCTGGCCGACGACCGAGCTCACCTCGAGCGAGCCGCCCATCAGCGCGCACAGCTGGCGGCTGATGGCGAGGCCGAGGCCCGTGCCGCCGAAGCGCCGGGTGGTCGAGGCGTCCGCCTGCACGAAGGGTTGAAAGAGCGTGCCGATGGACGCCGTGGAGAGCCCGACGCCCTGATCGATCACCGCGAAGACGAGCCGGGCCCCGGCGACCTTGGCCTCCAGGCGCACCTCGCCCTCCTCGGTGAACTTCACCGCGTTCGAGACCAGGTTTCGCAACACCTGGGCGAGCCGCGTGGGGTCGCCCCGCACCAGGCGCGGCACCCCGTCGTCGACGTGGGTCACGACCGAGAGCCCCTTCTTCTGCGCCACCACCGCGGACAGCGCGACGGTGTCGCCGACGAGCTCGCGCACGTTCACCGCCACGTCCTCCAGCTCGACCTTGCCGGACTCGAGCTTCGTGAAGTCGAGGATGTCGTTGATGATGGTGACCAGCGACACGCCGCTGCGGCGAATGACCTCGACGAACTCCTTCTGCTCGTCGTCGAGGGGGGTGGTCGCGAGCAGCTCCGCCATGCCGATGACGCCGCTCATCGGGGTGCGAATCTCGTGGCTCACGTTGGCGAGGAAGTGGGCCCGCGCCGACGACGCCCGCTCGGCCTCGGCCATGGCGCGCTTGCGCAAGAGCTCGAAGAGGGCGGTGAGGCTCACCACGCTGGCGACGAAGAGCACGAAGTCGATGAACGCGTTCTCGGGTGACTCGAGCAGCGGCCGGTGCAGGGTCCACCCCAGGCGGTGAAAGCCATAGCTGGCCGCCCCGAGCGCCACCGCCGCCACCGCCGCCTTCGCCGCCGCCCTCTCGCCGATGCTGAGCATGGCCGCCATGGGCAGGAGCGCGAACCAGTACAGCTGCTTCCACGACATCTCGTCGTTCACCAGGGTCACGGCGAAGAAGAAGATCGCCACCATGCCCACGTTCGCCCAGGCCGCGGCGGAGATGCCGAGGCGGGTGCGGAGCAGCGCCAGCGCGCCGATCATGCTCAGGCCGAAGAGGGCAGTCATCGCCGCGCCCACCCACTCGCCGTCGGAGAAGGCCGCGATCGTCGCCGGGATGGCCACCAGGAGGCCCACCAGGCAGCTCGCCACCATGAAGCGCAGGCGGAAGGCCTCGAAGGGGCTCGATTCGGGCCTGAGCCAGCGCACGAAGCGCTCGAAGGGGTTGGAGATGCGCTCTCTCACCGTCAGGGCTGGTTCCTAGCCGCTCGGCGGCGCGCGAGGAAGCGGGAGAGCGCGAGCTCGGTCTTCGCGTCCTGCACCTCTCCCGAGGCGATGGCCTCTTCCAGCGAGGCGGGGGTGCGCCAGCGCGGAAGCCCACCCTCTTCCAGCGGGCTGCCGTCGCCCACGGGCTCGAGATCGGAAGAGCCGGTCACGTCGACGGCGGCGAGGAAGATCTTCTCGGAGATGATGCCCGGGGCGACGAAGAAGGGAGGGCCGAGCAGCTCGACGTTCCTGGCCTCGACCCGGAAGCCCGCCTCCTCCCACACCTCCTCGGCGGCGCGGTGGCGCAGACCCTCTTCGCCGTGATCGGTGGGCTCGAGGAGCCCGGCCACGATTTCCTCGCAGAACAGGTGCGTGCGCCCGTCGGGCACGGTGGGCGACTTGTCCCGCCGGAAGTACGCGGCGGGGCGCAGGTTCTGGCGGGTGAAGAGCTCGAGGCCGGTTTCCCCGGCGCGGTAGACGAGCACCGCCACGGCGTCGAGCCGGGGCCGATCGACGACGTCCACCCGGTAGACGTTGGAGCGCGAGCCGTCGGCGCGGCGGTTCTGCACCTTGAGGCGCCGCACGTGCAGGAAGCCCTCATCGCATCGAGCAGTCCCGGTGAATTCTTCGACAACTTCGAGTGCCTCGACGGTCACAGAAGCCATGAAGCATTCGCTTTACCAGAACGTGCGTTTGCGCGTACCTTGCCGGCGCTTCTTCACAGGCCGCTCACCCCTCGGTTCCCCGACGTGCTCAAGCCCATTCGCCTCGCCGCACTCCTCGCCTTGGCGATGGTCCACGTCTCGTGCCTGCCGACGCTGGCCGGCGAGAACGTCGACCTCTCCGGCCAGCAGGTGCGCCTCACCTTCCTGCAGACCTCGGACATCCACTCGCGGCTGCTGCCCTACGACTTCAGCCCGCTGAAGACGGACGTCGACCTGGGCCTCATTCCCGAGGCGGGGCCCTTCGGCGGCGCCACGCGCATGGCGTCGATCATCAAGCGCGAGCGGAAGAACGCCAGCCGCATCCTGCACCTCGACTCGGGTGACGCCTTCCAGGGCGCGCCGGTCTTCAACCTGAACCTGGGCGAGGTCGAGTACAAGTTCCTGTCGCTCTTGAACGTGGACGCGGCGGTGATCGGCAACCACGAGTTCGACGCCGGCGCCGCGAACTTCACCAAGCAGGCGCGCGATCAAGCGCGCTTCCCGGTGCTCGCGGCCAACTACTTCTGGGAAGACTACAACCAGCCCGGCAGCAACCAGACGGCGCTCTACAGCGCGCCCTACGCGCTCAAGAACGTCGGCGGGATCCGGGTGGCCATCATCGGCATGGCGAACCTGTCGTCGCTCAACTCGATCGTCGAGCGCGGCAACTCGATGCAGGTGATCCCGCTCGAGCAGAACGAGATCCTGCGCAGCTACGTCGACTTCCTCCGGCCGGCGGTGGATCTGATCGTGGTGGTCAGCCACGGCGGCCTCACCGAGGACCAGGAGCTCGTCGGCGGCTACGAGGCCTACTACGAGTGGAAGCTCGCCAAGAGCTACGTGAACCGCGCCGCGATCCCGTGGACGGTGCGCGAGTGGTACGGCCCGAAGGACGTCGACAGCTCGGTGGTGCGGGTCTGGGTGCCGGGCGTCGAAGGCGTGGACGCGATCTTCGGCGGCCACCTGCACATCGTGCTCAACCCGCCGCAGACGCTCACCGATCCCGGCGGCCGCAAGGTGGTGCTGTCCCACGGCGGCGCGTTCTCGAAGTACGTCATTCGCCTCGACGCGATGGTGCAGATGCCTCCCAAGGGGCCGCCCACCCTCGACGGCGCGGAGATCGTCAGCCACGACTTCAAGGTCTTCCCCATCGACGGCCTGTGGTGCAGCGACGCCCTGCACGCGTACTACAAGAGCCAGTTCTGGAACCCCGGCGACTTCCTGAAGGATCCGAAGGTGCGCCAGGGGCTCGACACCTGCTCCGCGGCCGAGGACCTCGCCACCACCCAGCTCTTGTTGCCGTACATCACCGATCTCGACGTGAAGCTGAACCTCACGTCGCTGTTCTCCTACGCGCCGCAGAACATCGAGCGCCGCAACAACTCGACCGGCGGCGACTCGCCGCTGGGCAACATCGCCGCCGACTCGATGCGCCGCCGCCAGGGCGTGGAGGCGGAGGTCGGCCTCACCAACTCGCTCGGCATTCGCGACAACCTCTACGCGGGCCCGCTCACCCAGGAGGCGATGTTCAACGTCTTCCCGTTCGAGAACACCATCAACGTGATGTTCCTCTCGGGCCGCGAGATGCAGGAGATGTTCGACTTCGTGACCCAGCGCTCCTCCGAGCGAGGCTGCGTCAGCCAGGCGCAGGTCTCCGGCGCGCGCTTCACCATGGACTGCGCGCAGGCCCAGCTCAACAACCTGCTGTTGTCCTGCGACCCGAGGAAGAACGGCGCCGACTGCCCCGCGGGCGATCGCACCGGCGGCCGCAAGCCCTGGCAGTGCCTCCAGGACGCCACCACCGGCGACCTGGGCCGCTGCTGGTCGAACCCCGGCGAGGACATCTCCATCAACGGCCTGCCGCTCGACCCGAACGAGACCTACCGCGTCGCGGTGAACGACTACATCGCCCGCGGCGGCTCGGGCTTCCTGGTGCTCAAGCGCAACACCACCCGCGTCGAGACCGGCATTCCCCTGCGCGACTCGCTCATCGGCTTCATGCAGAACTTCTGCAGCTGTGACGACATCCTCGCGGGGAAGAAGGACCCGCTCGGCAACCTCCTCGGCAAGAACGGCCAGGCCTGCGGCAACCGCGATCCCCAGAAGTCGGATCACTGGATCGTCGACGACCTGATCGTCGCCTACTGCAAGACGGCGAAGTCCTTCCACGACGAGCTGCTCGCCGATCGCGGCGGCTGCTCCTGCGCCGACGTCTTCCGGGGCAACGTGAGCGGCTGCACCACCGGCGCCTCGCCCGAAGACTGGGTGCGCACCTGCGAGGGCGCGGTCTCGGCGGGCCCGGCGCTCGGTCGCTGCAACTGCCGCGACGCCCTGGCCGGCGCTCCCTCCTGCGGCGCCGTCACCCGCGCCACGCGGAACTTCTGCCTGAACCCCACCGGCGTCCCCGTGGCCATCGGCATGGAAGACGGGCGCATCGCGCGGAGGGTCAAGTGAGCCGCCCGCTCTCGCTGTTCGCCGCTTCGCTCACCCTGCTCTCCGGCTGCTGGAAGATTCAGCCCCCGCCGCTCGACGCCGTGAGCACCTTCGCGGTCGAGGTGAAGGGCGTGTACCAGGTGGTGGGCGGCAAGCGCGGCCCCCTCGACGTGGTGACGAGCTGCGCCAGCCGCCACGGTGGCCAGAGCAAGGTGCCGGCGGCCGAGCGCGGCACGCCGGCGTGCCACTACGTCATTCCCCGCGGGGAGATCGAGATCGACTTCGCCGCCCAGGCCCTCGACCCCACCGGCGCGAAGCTCACCGCCTTCACCGAGCCGCTGGCCTACCGGGTCGACCCCGGCGATCTCTCCGGCGACTACACCGCGCGCTGGGGCCAGATGACCGACGGCGTGTTGAACGGCACCGTGAAGACCGTGCACGTGTTCGGCGAGGTGCGGGTGTGGGTGCTCGACGCGGCGCCGGAGCCCATCTGGGCCAACGGCGACCTGGGCGGGAACGTGAGCGCCCTGCCCGTCGAGCCCGGGCCCTCCACCGACGGCGGCCACCGCAGCCAGGTCGCGGGCGCGTCTCCGGCCATCTTCTTCGACGACCCCACCCTGCAGGCCCTCCAGATCCCCGACGGCTTCGACAACCGCAGCTCGCCGCTGGTGGGCGCCTTCGTCACCGTGGGGAAGAACCCGGAGAACGGCGGGGCGCTCCTGCAGACCTGCACCAACGATCCCCGCCGCGACGGCAAGCCCTCGGCGATGGTGGTGACGGGCATCAGTCCGTCGGGGTTCTTCGTCTCCGACGTCACCGCCTGCCGGCTGCAGGAGTGGACCGCCGACGCCACCGGCGCCGTCCAGGTGCGCACGCCGGAGCTGCCGGAGAAGTGCCTGGGCGCGCTCGCCGACGGCGGCACCGGGCCGGTCGAGGACGCGGGTGTAGCCGGGAAGTGCGAGGTGTCGGAGAAGGCCTGCACGGCGTCGAGCCAGTGCCCGCGCTACCTCCCGGGCACCTTCGGCAACATGTTCATCTACAACTACAGCTACCCCGACGGGCTCTCGGTGGGAGACCTGCTCTTCACCATCTCCGGCTCGGTGCAGGAGTTCACCTCGTCGACCCAGATGACCTTCCCCGGGTGGACCATCGCCGAGTCGGTGCGCACGCTGCCGCCGGATCAGTGGAGCAAGTGGCTGCAGTACGCGCCGCCCCGAGAGGTCACCCAGCGCACCTGCGGCATGGACGACAGCTCGCCACCCTTCCTCACCGACGCGCTCTGCGGACACAACAAGCGCAACCTCAAGATGGAGAGCCTGGAGGCGGGCCTGGTGCTGCTGCGCGGCGTGCGCTTCCCCACCGTCTTCGACAACTGCGACTTCAACGCCGACGGCACGGTCGACTTCTTCTGCGAGCAGAAGGACACCAACGGCAGCTGGATGTGGGGGACCTGCAACTTCACCGGGGTCGACCCGCCGAACTCCATCGCCGAGCGCGAGTGCAACCAGGAGTGCGTCATCGGCTACGGCAAGCACCACGGCGACCTCTGCGCCGAGGACGCGACCTTCACCGGGTTCGGCCAGTTCCCGGTGGAGCTCAACCTGCCGGGCCCGGCGAAGTACGGCCTCGACGAGAGCCTGCCCAGCCGCTTCACGGCGGTGCCGCTCACCGCGGCCACGGTGGCCCACGCCGGCGGCTACGGCCCGGGGGTCTACGTCTCGCTGGTCTGCGACGTGCCGGTGAGCTGGAAAGCCGGCGACGGCACCGAGACGCCCACGGCCACCGACGCCCCGCTCAGCGCGGGCGAGGTGGTGCGTTACGAGCTCGGCGCCACCGAGAGCTCGCTCGGCCTGCTCGGCGCCCAGAGCGGCACCTGCTGGGTCGGGTACTCGGCCAAGGCGAAGATCAACCTGACCACCAAGGACGCCATCCCCGAGCTCGCGGTCAAGTGCAACCCACAGGACGCCGACGCCACCAGGGCGAAGCAGTGCAAGAACCTGCAGGGCGCGACCTTCGACGTGGTCGGCCACCTGATGCAGGTGCAGCCGGCGCGGCCGCGGTGGAACGTGATTCCGAGAGACGTCGACGACGTGTGCTGTCACCCCGGCAAGGGCTTGGAGTGCCCCAAGCCCATCAAGCCGTGTCCGTGACCGAAGAGTTTTGAAGGGAGGGCCCGCTTTTTTGGGCCCGGGAGAGACAACGTGAAAGTGTTTCAGCGAGTGACCTTCTCGGCGGTCGTGTGGTTGGCCGCCGCGGCGTGGGCGAGCGACTTCATCGACTCGCGCGTCGCCTTCGCGCTGGCGAACGACGACGTCTTCGCCAAGCCCGGCGAGACGACCCCCAACAACCCGGGCACGGGCTTCGGCGCGGGCAAGCAGAACACCCAGTTCTTCGACAACCTCAACACCCGGTACACGGGGTTCGAGACGCTCTCCAACGCGGCGCTCTACAAGCGCGCGCCGAGCTTCTTCGAGGGGTGGGAGTCGGAGGCCGGCCTCAACATCCTCTTCTTCGACAACCCGTCGGGCGCCATCACGCTCTTCGACAACTCGAGCTACGTGAAGCTGAACTACAAGCCGGCCGGCTGGGGTGCGCGGGAGGAGATCTCCTTCACCGGCTTCCCGGTCTCCTCCGACCGCTTCCGCCTGGGCTTCGCCTGGCGCACCTCGTGGGGCGGCGACTCGGCCTTCACCTACCAGCAGGGCCCGGGCCTCTCCTCGACGGGGCGGCCGGCGGCGGTGCCGGGCGGGAAGCTCCAGGTGACGCGCGACCGCTGGTACGCCTTCTTTGGCGCCAAGACGGGCCTGATGCTCAACAACATGAGCAACGTGCAGGAGCGCCTCTACGGCCTCTTGGGAGGCTTCGGCTTCGAGCTGGTGCCGTCGATGCTGCGCCTCGAGGCGAACGGCGGCTACTTCCAGCGCGGCATCGTGCCGTCGCTGGCGTACCAGGGCATTCGCGCGCCGGTGAACGCGGCCGGCGGCTCGGCGCAGCTCGTCTTCACCCGCGGCGACACGGTGCAGCCGTCGCTCGACATGCGCCTCTACAAGAACGACCCCGACGTCCTGCAGCGCTTCTTCAAGCCGGAGTCGTACCCGGGGGGCGTGTCGCTGACGATGTCGCTCGAGGGGTCGCTCCTCGGCCAGACGCTGATGGACCCGGACGTGTTCGCGGCGACGAAGATCCAGCCGGCCTCGGCGGCGGTGTTCCAGGCGCGGGTGAAGAACGACTTCTGGCGCTTCTGGGGCCTGGGGCTCTACCGCTCGCTCTCCTTCATCCAGTTCGACGTGCCGGGCTTCCCGCCCTACAACGACTTCTCCAAGGGCGCGACGGTCAGGCCGGAGACGTGGTTCGCCATCGGCGCCGACCGCTACCTGCCGGCCGCGCACCTCACCGCCGGCCTGGTGCTGGGCGTGCAGCAGCCCGCCTCGGTCTCGGCGCCCCGCATCGACCTGGGCGGCAACGCGCCTCCCCCGTCCTTCCTGGGGCCGCGCACGGTGGTGGTGCGCGACGTCAACCTGTTCGCCATTCTCCCCCCGGGGAACCCGGTGCTGCCGATCTTCTCGGTCAAGGCGACCTTCAAGCTCGACATCTCGGAGTACTTCGCGCTGCTTGGCGAGGCCTTCTACAACCGCGACGCGAACCGGGTGAAGTTCAGCGATTCGCTCGCCTTCGTGGCCCAGCCGGTGTTCGAGAACGAGAACCACCTCGGCTTCAACGTGGTGGCGCTGGCGAGGTTCTGAACGGCCGGCAGGGTTCGACCTCGCCCCCCTGAACGGCCCGCTCCCCGCTCGCTACAGCCCCAGGCCCTTGGCGATGATCTCGTTCATGATCTCGCTGGTGCCTCCGCCGATGGGGCCGAGCCGCGCGTCGCGCCAGTGGCGCTGAATGTCGTACTCCATCATGTAGCCGGCGCCGCCGTGGAGCTGCAGCGACTGGTCGCACAGCCGGCAGAGCATCTCGGTCGCGACCTTCTTGGCCATCGCCACCTGGGCCAGGTTCCACTCCCCGGCCACGTGCAGCCGAAGCGCGTGGTAGGTGAGCTGCCGCGCGGCCTCGAGGTCCGTCGCCATCTCCGCGAGCTGGTGCTTCACCACCTGCAGCTTGGCTAGGGGGCCGCCGAAGGCCTGGCGCTCCTTCACCCAGGACAGCGCCGTCGCCAGCACGTCGTCGGCCGCGCCGATCGCGCCCAGCGCCAGGGTGAGCCGCTCCCAGGCGAAGTTGCCCATGATCATCGCGAAGCCGTCGTTCTCCTGGCCCAGGCGGTTCACCACCGGCACCCGGCAGTCCTCGAAGGTCAGCTCGGCGGTGTCGGAAGCACGCCAGCCGAGCTTCTCGAGCTTCTTGGAGACGTGGAAGCCTTGGGTGCCCTTCTCGATCACCAGCAGTGAGACGCCCTTGTGGCCCTTCGCGGGGTCGGTCTTCACCGCCACGATGGCGTAGTCGCAGCGCACGCCGGTGGTGATGTAGGTCTTCGCGCCGTTGACGACGTAGGAGTCGCCGTCCTTCACCGCGCGGGTGGTGAGCCCCGCGACGTCGCTGCCGCCTTTGGGCTCGGTCACCGCGAACGAGCCGAGCTTCTCCCCCCGAATGGCGGGCGCGAGGAAGCGACGCTTCTGGTCGTCGGTGCCATAGGCCGCGATGGGCCCGGTGCCGATGGTGGCCTGCGCGCCCAGGCCCGCCGCCACCCCGCCCGAGCCGCACTTCGACAGCTCCTCGTGCATCACCGCCTCGAAGAGCGGCCCGGCGTTCGTGCCGCCAAAGGCTTCCTCGTAGCGCAGGCCAAAGAGCCCGAGCTCGGCGGCGCGCGCGTAGAGCGCCAGGGGGAACTCCTCGGCCTCCTCCCAGGCCTTCACGTGGGGGCGAATCTCCTGGTCGACGAACCTCCGCACCGTCTCGCGAAACGCCTGGTGCTCTTCCGAGAAGGTGCCGTGGCCGCTGCTCATGTCTGGCTCCTCGTCAGTCGCCGAACGAGACGCCCATCTCGCGTGCGGTCAGCATGGTGTCGCAGTCGAGGGGCACGTTCTTCATGCGCGAAACCGCCTCGGACAAGGGAATCGTCTGCACCGTGGGCGGCGTCAGGGCCACCATCACGTTGCGCTCCCCCTGGGCCAGGGCGCGAATGGCCGCCGCGCCGAAGCGAAAGCCGAGCAGGCGATCGAAGGCCGTGGGGCCGCCACCGCGCTGCAGGTGCCCGAGCACCATCACCCGCGTCTCCTTGCCGGTGCGCCGGATGATCTCGTCGCCGACGTACTGCCCGGCCCCGCCGAGCCGCACCTCGCGCCCCGCCTCGCGCGGCCCCAGCGTGTGAATGCCGCCCCCCTTCTCCTTGGCGCCCTCGGCCACCACCACGATGGAGAAGTGTCGCCCCGCCGCCTCGCGCGCCCGCACGGCGTCGGCCACCTTCTCGAGGTCGAAGGGAATCTCGGGC
Organism: Archangiaceae bacterium; assembly: GCA_037443525.1. Taxonomy (GTDB): domain Bacteria; phylum Myxococcota; class Myxococcia; order Myxococcales; family Myxococcaceae; genus JBBIOE01. The sequence goes on from JBBIOE010000071.1 coordinate 16,166, forward strand.
ATCAAGATGACGTCGGCCGAGCCCGAGAGGCCCGCGTGCAGGGCGATCCACCCCGCGTTGCGGCCCATCACCTCCACCACCATCACCCGCTCGTGGGCCTCGGCGGTGGAGTGCAGCTTGCCGAGCGCGTCGGTCGCCGTGGCCACCGCGGTGTCGAAGCCGAAGGTCGAGCTCGTGCCGGCGAGATCGTTGTCGATGGTCTTGGGCACGCCCATGATCGGAATGCCCATGTCGGCGAAGCGGCTGGCGATGCGCAGCGACCCGTCGCCGCCGATGCACACCAGAGCGTCGAAGCCCTTGGCGTGGAAGTTCTTCACCACCGTGGCGGAGATGTCGGTGAGCTCGATGCCGCTGGCGGTCTGCACCGGGAACTCGAAGGGGCTGCCCTTGTTCGCGGTGCCCAGGATGCTGCCGCCCACGTGCGCGATGCCGCGGACGCTGTCGCGGTTCAGGGGAATGAGCTGCGAGGTGTCGATGAGCCCCCGGTAGCCGTACTTGATGCCCCAGACCTCCCACCCGCGCGAGAGGGCGCACAGGGTGGCGGCCCGGATCACGGCGTTCAAACCGGGCGCATCGCCTCCACCGGTGTTGATGGCGATCTTCCGAATCTCTGCCATGGCGCCTCCGCGCGAAACCAAAGACCAATTCCACCGCCCTGTCTCGCCCCTCGCACCCGTGCGGAGTTGGCCCCGTCAGCCGCGAAAGCGAATGCGCGTCAGGCGGTTGAGTGTTCCTTGACCCCTGAAGGTGGGGCGGCGTAGAAGCCGCTGACCTTCCGGCGCCATAGCCAAGTGGTAAGGCAAGGGTCTGCAAAACCCTCATTCCCCGGTTCGAATCCGGGTGGCGCCTCTTTCCAAGCGATGTCCGTCGCCCCGCTGCGCCGCCTCGTTTTCCTCCTCCTCCTCCGGGCCGGCATCGCGCTGGGCGCTGACGCGGGCATCGTGGCGATCGCCAGGCCCGACGCCGATCTTCCTCCTCCGCGCACCCTGGAGGCCCGCCGGCTGGACTTCAAGAACGGCGCGCCCGTCCTCCCGGTGCGGCTCATGGAGGGCAGCACCGAGGTGACGCTCGCCTCCAAGGGCACCCTGCGCTTCACGGTGCAGGCGCCGTTCGACCCTTCGACGAGCTCAGGGCAGCTGGTGGAGAAGGTCGTGGAGGGGCCCGCGGGCGCAGCGTGGAAGGTGCGCCTCGTCAAAGGCCAGCCCACCGAGGTGGTGGCGCGCATTCAGGTCGCGGAGCTGGCCTTCGCCGACAAGGCGGGCCTGGTGGAGGCCAAGGCGGAGTGGGAGGCGAAGGGCCTTCCCGTGAAGACCCACGTGCTCGGCGGCGTGTACGGCATCGCCGGCAAGGTCATCGACAACCGCCGCTACCTGTTGCTGGTCGACGCGCCGCCCGCCCCGCCCGCGTCGCTCGCCGCGCGGCAAGCCGAGATCCTCACCCGGCACCAGGTGCGCACCCAGCTCCTCGAGGAGGTGAGGCGGCCGGGCACGGTGACGATGGAGCTCCTCGACGCGACGGGCGCGGTGGTGGCCACCTCGGTCGATCGCCTCCTGGTGCAGTCGAAGGAGGCGCACCCCATCGAGGTGCGCCGGGTGGAGTTCGGCGTCGGCTACGACTTCCACAACTTCGAGGACCGCGCCTACCGCGGCGCCGTCCAGCTCGGGCCCGATCGCTCTGGGAAGCTCGCGGTGGTGAACCTGGTGGAGCTGGAGGATCTGCTCAAGGGCCTCGTGCCTTCGGAGATCTTCGCCAAGGCCCACGCCGAGGCGCTGAAGGCCCAGGCGGTCACGGCGCGCGGCGAGGTGCTCGCCAAGGTGGGGCTCAAGCACCTCGCCGATCCCTACGTGCTCTGCACCGAGCAGCACTGCGCCGTGTACAAGGGCGTGTCGGGGGAGGCGGCGAGCACCAGCCTCGCGGTCGAGGCCACCCGCGGCGAGGCGCTCTTCGGCCAAGACGGCCGGCTGGTCGACTCCGTCTACAGCGCGGTCTGCGGCGGCCACACCGAGGACAACGAGATCGTCTGGGGCGGCGTGCCGAACCCGGCGCTGCGCGGCCAGCCCGACGTGCTGCCGGGCAAGGAGCTGCCCGCGTCGCCGAAGGACCTGAAGGCCTTCCTCTCCACCGAGGGCGCGTACGCGTGCCGGCTGTCGAGCTTCGCGCAGGCCAGCAAATTTCGCTGGGAGAAGCGCTTCAGCGCGAAGGAGCTCGACGACAAGGTGGCGGCGCTCGAGGTCGGGCACGTGATGGCCCTCTCGGTGACGGAGCGCGGCGTCTCGGGCCGCGCGAGGCTCCTCACCATCTCCGGCGAGGCGGGCGCGACGACGGTGCGCGGCGAGCTCACCATTCGCCGCCTCTTCGGCAACCTCAACAGCGCGATGTTCGAGGTGCGGCCCGAAAGAGATGCGAAGGGCCGGCCGGCCGCGTGGCTCTTCACCGGCGGCGGCTGGGGACACGGTGTCGGGATGTGTCAGGTGGGCGCCATCGGCCGCGCCGAGGCGGGCCAGACGTACACGCAGATTTTGGAGCACTACTTCACTGGAGCGCAGGTCGCCCGAATCTATTGAGCGAGACGCTCCAACGATCGGGGAGGCGGCATGCGCCGCCCGGGGCACCTGGGTAGACTACCGGTGTGATGCTGCTGCCACGAGAGGGCCGGAGACGGCGCTTCGGCGTGCGAAGGACGCTCGTCGCGGTGGCGCTGGCGCTGGTCGCCCACGGGCTGTTCGTCGTGGGCTTGCTCCTCCTCTCTCAGGTGCACTTCGGAGATCGCGAGCCCTTCAAGCGGCCCGCGCGCCCGACCTCCATCGCGCTGCGGCCCATCGACGCCTCGCGGTGGACGGAGAACCGCGGCGAGGTCCCCAGAGATCTCCCCAAGACGGCCACTCGCACGCCGGCCAAGGAGAAGAAGAAGGAAGAGAGAAAGCCGGAGGCGTCGCCCAAGGGTCAGGTGGTCGACGTCGCGCCGGGTAACAACCAGGCGCCGAGCGAGTCCGACTACCTCGCGGAGTCGAACAACACGGTCAAGAAGGAGACCCACGCCAAGGAGCAGACGCCCTTCTACCGAAACGCGATGCCGCAGCGGACGAGCCCCAAGCCGGTCGAGGAGAAGGGCAACGACCCCGTGGAGAAGGCCCAGCGCGCCGGCAACATGGGCGAGGCCGACGACGACCGCCCGCTGGCCCAGGGCCACGCCGAGGGCTCGGTGGAGGTGCCGAAGCAGAAGGCGCGCTCCGAGGTCGCGATGCGCGACACCCGGCCTGGCCCGGGCCTCTCGGTGACGAACCGCGAGGAGAACGCCGAGGTGAAGGGCAACTCCAACCGCCTCCGCCTCTCGCCCGGCGATCTGGCCCCCGGGGCGGTGCCTGAGCCGGGTTCGCGGGGCAAGTTCGGCGAGGCGCCGCTCAACCTCCTGCCGTCGACGGCGGTGCTCAACAGCCTCGCGGGCGCGGCGCCGAACGACGACCTGCAGAGCGTGGACGAGGGCGAGGGCACCTTCCTCAACACCCGCGAGTGGAAGTACGCGAGCTTCTTCAACCGGCTCAAGCAGAGCATCGGCTACACGTGGAACCCCACCGAGCAGATCCGCCTTCGCGACCCGACGGGGCAGATCTACTGGGGCAAGGACCGCGACACGCTCCTCAGGGTGACGCTCGACGGCCAGGGGCGCCTCAAGGACGTGTTCGTGGAGAAGGGCAGCGGCCTCGACTTCCTCGACGTCGAGGCGATGAAGGCCTTCGAGCGCGCCCAGCCCTTCCCCAACCCGCCGCCCGGCATGGTCGAGGCCGACGGGACGATTCGTTTCGCCTTCGGTTTCAAGGTGATTCTGACCAATACTCCCGGAGTGCAGCTCTTCCGCGGAGCCAACTGACGATGGGTCGAGTCGAGCTGGAGGGGACCACCGAGATGGCGGCGGTGATCGCCGAGCGCCACCGGACGGCGTCCGCGCGCAACCGCAAGATCCGCTTCGTGCTCTGGGCCATCCTCGGCGCGAACTGGGCGGTCGCGCTGGGCAAGGTGGTGCTCGGCTACCTCGCGGGCTCGACCGCCGTGTCCGCCGACGGCCTGCACTCGTTCATCGACGGGTCGAACAACATCATCGGGCTCGTGGCGATGCACTACGCCTCCCAGCCCGCGGACACCGATCACCCCTACGGCCACCAGAAGTTCGAGGCCCTGGCGGCGCTGGCCATCGGCGCGATGATCGGCATCGGCGTGCTCGAGCTGGGCAAGGCGGCGGTGAACGCGATCGTCACCAACGTCCGGCCGGAGGTGGGCTTCGAGACCATCGCGCTCATGCTCGCCACGCTGGTCATCAACCTGGTGGTGACGCGGCTGGAGCGGGCCCAGGGGCAGAAGCTCAACAGCACGCTCCTGCTCGCCGACGCGCAGCACACGCTCTCCGACGTCTTCGTCACCATCTCGGTGATCGCCTCGCTGGTGGCGAGCCACTACGGCGTGGCGCGGGCCGACGGCGGCGTGGCGCTCTTCGTGCTCGTGGCGGTGACCTGGGCCGGGTGGCAGATCGTCAAGCAGGCGGTGGGCATCTTGGCCGACTCGGTGCGGCTCGACCCGGTGGACGTCTCGAAGGTCTGCGCGGGCATCCCCGACGTGCTCGAGGTGCACGCGGTGCGCAGCCGCGGCATGGAGGGCGCGGTCTACGTGGACCTGAAGGTCGACGTCGCGGCGGAGCTCTCCATCGAGCGCGCCCACGCGGCGAGCGACGCGGTGGAGCTGGCGATCGCGAGGAGCTTCCCCCAGGTGGTCGACGTGGTGGTGCACGTCGAGCCGCGGCGGGCGTGAGGCAGCTTCACGGCAGCGGCAGCTTGATCTCGAAGGTGGTGCCCTTGCCCGCCTTGGTCTTCACCGACACGCTGCCTTTGTGCTCGTCGACGATCTTCTTCACGATCGCCAGGCCGAGGCCGGTGCCGTTCTTCTTCCCGGCGGTCACGAAGGACTGGAAGAGGCGGCCGGCGATCTCCTCGGGAATGCCGGGGCCGTTGTCCTGGGCGCGAATGAGCAGCTCCTCGCCCTCCTTCTCGAACGCGAGGACGAAGCGGCCGCCCTCGGGCATGGCCTCCATCGCGTTTCGGGCGAGGTTGAAGATCGCCCGGCGCAGCTTCGACTCGTCGAAGCGCGCGGCGCCGGTGTAGCCGTCGACCACCTTGAGCTCCACCGTCGAGCCCTCGAACTCCTTGCCGAGGTGCTCGGTGAGCTCCTTGATGAAGTCCTGCAGGTAGACCTTGCGAATGAGCACGCTGCGCTCGCCCTTGGCGAAGGCCAGGGTCTCCTTCTGCATGGCCGCGATGTGGTCGAGCTGCGAGGCGATGGCCTTGGCCATGCGCAGGCGCATCTCCGCGTCGTCTTCGGTGCCCATCAGCTCGGCGTAGCCGCTGATGACGGTGAGCGGGGTGCGCAGGTCGTGCATCACGCCGGAGATCATCTGGCCGATGGAGGCGAGGCGGGCCTTGCGCTCGAACTCCTCGCGCGACTGGCGCACCAGCAGGGCGCGGCCGATCTGCCCGGCGAGCAGCACCGCCAGGCGCTCGTCGCCCTCGCTGAAGCCACCCTTCTTGTTGAGCAGCTCGAGCGCGCCGAGCGTGCGCCCCTCGGCGTGAACCGGCACGCACAGCACCGAGCCCACCGGCAGGCCCAGGCGCTTGGCGATGGTCTTGTCGTACTGCTCGCAGTCGTCGGCGGCCTCGACGCGCACGATGTCGCCGGTCGACGCCACGTGCCCCGCGATGCCCTGCCCCGACTTCACGCGCATCGACTTGAGCGCGTCGCTCTTCTCGCCCTTGGCGCTGCGGAAGAAGAGACTGTCGCCGTCTTCCTCGGCCAGGAGGATGGAGCCGGCTCGCGCCTGCACCACCTCGATGGCCTTGACCAGGATGCGCTCCATGAGATCGGTCTGTGCGTCGGACGAGGAGATGGCCTTCTCCACGTCGTAGAGCACGTCGAGGTCGTGCACGCGCTCGGCGAGCTCCGTGGTCGCCGTCTTGAGCGCCTCGTTGCGCGCCTGCAGCTCCTCGAGGAGGAAGACGTTGTCGAGCACCGCGGCGATCTGCCCCGCCACGCCCTCCACCAGCTTCCGGTCGTCGACCGAGAACGCGTCCACCCGCCCGTCGAGCACCTCCAGCACGCCCAGGATGCGCCCGCCCACGTGCACCAGCGGCGCGGCGATCACCGAGCGGGTGCGGAAGCCCGACTGCTTGTCGACGCTGGGGTTGAAGCGCGCGTCGCCGTAGGCGTCGCCCAGGTGCAGCGTCTTCCCCGAGGTGAAGACGTGGCCGGCGATGCCCGACTTCGCGGGAATGCGAATCTCCTTGAGCACGTCGCTCATGAGCACCCGGCTCCAGAGCTCCTCGCGCTTCTCGTCGTACATGAAGAGCGAGCCGGCCTGCGCGCTGAGCAGCTCGGTGAGGCGCTCCATCACCGTCTTGAGCAGGGCGTCGGTGTTCTGCGCCCCCGAGATGCGCGTGCCGATCTCGATGATCGCCGAGAAGCGGTCGTTCTGCTTCGCCACCGCCTCCTCGAGCTCGTTCAGCTTGGCCGCGAGCCCCGACACCAGGCTCCCGGGATCGGTGCGCACCTTCCCTCGCGACGGCGCTTCGGTGCCTGTGGCGGTCGGTGGCATGGGCAAGACCATAGCCCAGCCCCTCCCCTTCAGTGCGCCTCGGCCCAGCTCTGCCCGAGGCCCACGTCGACCAGCAGCGGCACGGCCAGCTTCTCCACGGTGGACATCACCTCCCGGGCCAGGGAGGCGGTCTTCTCCCCCTGGGCCTCGGGGGCCTCGAGGAGCAGCTCGTCGTGCACCTGGAGCAGCATGCGCGCCTCGAGCTTCTCCGAGGCGAGGCGGCGCTCGAGCTCCAGCATGGCGAGCTTGATCAGGTCGGCGGCGGTGCCCTGAATCGGCATGTTGATGGCGGCGCGCTCGGCGGCCATGGCCACGTTGCGGTTCTTGCTCACCAGATCGGGCAGGTCGCGGCGCCGGCCGTAGAGCGTCTCCACGTAGCCCTTCTTCTTGGCGCTGGCGACGGTGTCCTCGATGTAGTGGGCGATGCCGGTGAAGCGGGCGAAGTAGCGATCGATGATGCTCTTCGCCTCCTGGGCCGGGATGTTGAGGCGCGCCGAGAGCCCGTGCGCGGACAGCCCGTAGGCGATGCCGTAGTTGACCATCTTCGCCACCCGGCGGTGCTCGGCGGTCACCTCGGCCAGGGGCACCCCGAAGACCTCCGCGGCGGTGCGGGCGTGCACGTCGGCCCCCTCGGCGAAGGCCTGCACCAGGGCTTCGTCCTTCGCGTAGTGGGCGAGGATGCGCAGCTCGATCTGGCTGTAGTCCGCGGAGACGAGCACGAAGCCCTTCTCGGCCACGAAGGCGCGCCGCAACTGCCCGCCCAGCTCGGTGCGGATGGGGATGTTCTGCAGGTTCGGGTTCACCGACGAGAGTCGCCCGGTGGCCGCGCCCGCCTGGTTGAAGGTGGTGCGAATGCGCCCGTCGGGGTCCACCAGGCCCGGCAGCGTGTCGAGGTAGGTCGACTTCAGCTTGGAGACGTTGCGGTACTCGATGATGGCCTGGGGCAGCGGGTGCTGCTCGGCCAGCTTCTCCAGCACCTCGTGATCGGTCGAGGGCCCGGTCTTGCCCTTCTTGATCACCGGCAGCTTGAGCTCCTCGAAGAGCACCTGCGCGAGCTGAGCGGGCGAGCCGACGTTCAGCTCGCGCCCGGCGTGGCGGTAGACGTCCTTGAGCAGCGTGTCGCAGGCGGCGTCGACGTGGGTGGAGATGTCGGCCAGCACCGAGCGATCGACCTTCACGCCGGCGCGCTCCATCTTCACCAGCACGGGGGTGAGCGGCCGCTCGATGTCCCGGGCCACCCGCATCAGGCCCTGGGCGTCGATCTCCTGCCACAGCGTGGGCGCGAGGCGCACCAGGGCCTCGGTCGCGGCCCCGGCCCAGGCCGCCAGCGCCGAGGGGCCCACCGGCCCGCCCTTCACCGCGCCCGGCTCGGGCGGGAGCTCCCATTGAAGCCGCTCGCGCGCCAGGGTCTCCAGGCGGTGATCCTTCCGCGACGGCGAGAGGAGGAACGACAGGAGCGGCACGTCGGTGAGGTCGCACCGGGGGTCGAGCTCCAGGCCGCGCAAGACGTGCAAGAGCGCCTTGGCGTCCGGCGCCACCAGCTCGACGCCGGCCTCGCAGGCGAACGCGATCGCCTGGGCCACGGCCCTGGAGCCGCAGGAGCGCACGTCGACGAAGACCGCCTCGCCCTGCTCTCCGCCCAGCGCGAGCCCCGTGAGCAGCGCGGAGTGCGGCTCGCCCTCGAAGCGCGCCAGCATGCCCAGCCGCCTCGTCTCGCGCAGCGGCCTCAGCGCCTCGACCAGGGCCCCCTCGTCGCTCACCAGCTGCGCGGTGCGGCCGCCGGTGCTCGGGGCCGGCCGGGGCATCTCGTCGATGAGCCGATAGAACTCGAGCTCGAGGAAGAGCGCCTTCGCCACCTGGGCGTCGAACTCGCGGCGCGCGAGGCCCTCGAGGGTCACGTCGAGGGGCAGCTCGTCCTGGAAGGAGACCAGCTTCCTGGCCCGGGCGATCTGCTCCAGGTGCGACTCGATGGCCTCGCGCAGCTTGGGCTTCTCGATCTCCTGGGTGCGAGAGAGCAGCGTGTCGAGGTCGCCGAACCGGTTGAGCAGATCGGCGGCCGTCTTCGGCCCCACGCCCGGCACCTTGGGCACGTTGTCGACCGCGTCACCCACCAGCGCCTGGTAGTCGCGCAGCTGCGTGCTCTTCACGCCGAACTTGGCGAGCACCTCCGCCTCGCCCAGGTCCTTCTCCTTGGCCGGGTCCCACACCTTCACGCCCGCGCCGAGGAGCTGCAGGAGGTCCTTGTCGCTGGAGATGATCTCCACGTCGAAGCCCTCGGCCTTGGCGCGGCGCACCAGGGTGGCGATGACGTCGTCGGCCTCCCAGCCGGGCGCCTCGATGGACGGCAGCTCGAGCGCCGTGGCGACCTTGCGCACCCACTCGAACTGCACCTTGAGCTCGTCGGGCGTCTCGGAGCGGTTGGCCTTGTACTGGGGGTCGATGGCCAGGCGGCCCCTGCGGCTGTCCTTGTCGAAGCAGAGCGCGACGTAGGGCGGCCTCCGCTCGCGCAAGACCTTGAGCAGCATGCGGGTGAAGCCCAGCGTGGCGTTGGTGGGCACGCCCTTCGAGGTGCTGAAGGGCGGCAGCGCGTGGAAGGCGCGGAAGATGAACCCCGAGGCGTCGATGAGGGTGAGCACCCTTGGGCCCGCCGGAGCGGGCGGCGGGGACACCTTCTCGGGCTCGGGCGCCGTGGGGGTGGACGGAGGCGGCGCCGCGCTGGCGGAGAAGAGGTCAGCCTGCTTCGAGGAGGTCGCCATGCGCCCCGGCCGTAACAGCGGCCCCGGCTACTGGCAACCGCCCTCGATCTTCTTCTGCTCGACGTCCTCTTTGATCTTGTCGCCGTCGACGGCGTACTCGAGCACCTGCTCCAGCTCGTCGCAGGTCGAGGCGTTGTCGAGCATCTTCTGGGCCTTCTGGGTGCAGAAGTAGCTGGCCTTCAAGAGGTCGTTGTGGGCCCGGCTGAAGGTCATGCCCATCTTCCACAGCGCGCAGGCCTGCTTGAAGTCCTTCCGGTCGGCGGCCCCTTTTCCCTTCTCGTAGCACTTGGCGGGCATGGCGTCGGCGACGCCGCGGCGGAGGAAGGACGTGCGCTTCTCGAGCTCGCGCTTCTTGAAGTCGGGCGACAGTCCGTTCGCCTTCTCCGCGAGCACCAGCTTCTCGTCGAGCGCGAGGGCCTTGTTGAAGGGCTCCAGCGCCTTCTCCGGCTTGTCGTTGGCGATCTCGGTGAGGCCCGTCTGGTAGTTGGAGATGGCGTTGGTCACGTCGAGGAGCAGCCGGTCGGCCTGCTCGTGGTACTGCACCTTGTTGACGTTCTCCTTGATCTTCTGGAGTGGAATGGGCGCCTCGGGGAAGTGGCCGTCGAAGTAGTTGAAGATCGCTTCGATGAAGCCAGGGTCCACCTTGGAGTAGCGGTCCCGCACTTCCTTCTTGAAGAGCGTCGAGCGATCGGGCGGCGGCGGCGGTGGCCGGAACGCCGGAATCTCGGGGCAATTCCAGGGCGGGTCCCCCGGCTTCAGCCTGTTGCGCGCCTTGAGGAAGTTGGTGACGAGCGGGTCCGACGGGCGCCAGTCGTTCTTGCCGAGGAAGCCGTCGAGCTTCACCGTCGTCATCGGCGGCGGGCTGTAGCCCTCGGGCTTCATCGTCTGGCAGGCGAGCTTCGCGTAGAGCTCGCAGCGCTTGAGCGCGAACTCCCACTTCCCGTTGCTGGCGTAGTTCTTACACTCGCCGCCGACCTTCTTCTTCACCTCGGCCACCGGCCCCTTGGCGTCGGCGAGGGCGTTGAGGAAGTAGGCCGTCGAGTCGGGCTTGATCTTGCCGAGCAGCTCGATGGCGTCCTCCAGGCGGTTCGAGGCGACGAGCTCCTTCGCCTTGGCGTAGTTCTGCTGGGCCGCCTTCTCGACGACGACCTTCTTGAGCAGATCGTTCGCCTCCTGGTTGAGCGGGTCGAGATCGAGCACGTGCCGGCAGGTCTCGTCGGCCTTCTCCCAGTCGGGCTCGCCGGCCTCGGCCGAGGCGTAGGACCGGCAGATCGCCAGGGCCTCGTCGATGTCCGTCGTCGGGTCGACGTCCTTCTTCGGCTTCTTCCCGCCGGAGCTCTTCCCGGGGAGCGTCTTCCCACCGCCGAGCGGCACCGGATCGAGCTTCACGTCGGGCGGGCGGGTGAGCGCGTAGACGATCAGCATCAGCAGCATCAAGCCGCCGCCGCCGGCCCCGATGAGAATCAGCCGCTTCTTCTTCGGGTCCATCGGCGCCGCCTCGTCCATCGGGAGCGGCAAGCCCGGGTCGTCGTCGCCGAGGTCGAGCCCGCCCTTGCGCCTGGGCGGCGGCCCACCGGCGCCGCGCGCGGGTGGCCCCGAGGCCCCGTTGCGCTTGGGCGCGATCGCCGAGGCTCCGGCCGCCTTCGCCGGCGCGCCCGACTCGAACATCAGCTCCACCACGCCGAACTGGACGATGTCGCCGTCGGCCAGCGTGGTGTCTTCGCTGATGGCGGCGCCGTTCACCGAGGTGCCGTTGGCGCTGCCGAGATCGCGGACGACGACGTCCTTGCCCTTTTGCTCCACCTCGGCGTGGCGGCGGCTGACGGAGTCGTCGTCGAGTTGCAGGTCGACGCCGGCCACGCGGCCGACCAGCAGGGTGCCCTTCACCGGGAAGGACTTGCCGGTGGTGGCGCCGGTGAGGCCGCGGAGCTGCGGGCCCGACGCGGTGCCGGTGGGCTTGGCCCGCTTGGCGAGCGCGGCCCCGCCGCCGCCGGGAGGCACCGAGATCCTGGGGATGGCCGTCGTGGCGCGCGGGCCGGCGGGCGGCTGCTTCGGGAGCGCGGTGGTGGGACGGGCGCTGCCCCTTTGGGGCGCGGCGGCGGCCTGCGCCCTGGGCTTGGAGCCCAGCTTCACGGCGATCTCGTAGTCGCCGATCACCACCTGGCTCTTCTGGCCCACCGCGGTGGGACCGCCGATCTTCTGCCCGTCGACGAAGGTGCCGTTGGCGCTGCCGACGTCCTCGACCTTGAGCGCGGGACCCTCGACGAAGAAGCGGGCGTGCTTTCGCGACACCCCGCCCTCGGTGAGGATCAGATCGTTGCCCTCGGCGCGGCCCACGGTGAGCTGCGTCGCGACGTCCTGCTCTCGTTCGGAGCCGTCGGGGCTCCGAATGACCAAAGTCGGCATCGGTCAGGCGTCCTCGCGGAAGATTCCCATGTTGACCGGCACGCCCTTGCGCTGCAGGTCGTCGTAGAAGCGCGGCACGAAGCCGCTGGCCACGTAGCGGCCCCTCACCTTGCCCTCGGGCGTGAAGCCCTCCTGCTTGAAGGTGAAGATGTCCTGGAGGGTGATGATGTCGACCTCCATGCCGGAGATCTCGGTGATGTAGCTGACGCGGCGGCTGCCGTCGGTGAAGCGCGTCTGCTGCACCACCATGTGCACGGCCGCGGCGATCTGCTCGCGAATGGCCTTCACCGGCAGGTCCATGCCGGCCATGAGCACCATGGTCTCGATGCGGGCGATGGCGTCGCGCGGCGTGTTGGCGTGGAGCGTGGTGAGCGAGCCGTCGTGGCCGGTGTTCATGGCCTGGAGCATGTCGAGCGTCTCGCCGCTGCGGCACTCGCCGACGATGATGCGGTCGGGCCGCATGCGCAGGCAGTTCTTCACCAGGTCGCGAATGGTGATGGCGCCCTTGCCTTCGAGGTTGGCCGGGCGCGACTCGAGCTGCACCCAGTGCGGCTGGTGAATCTGCAGCTCGGCGGCGTCCTCCACCGTCACGATGCGCTCGTCCTCGCCGATGAAGGAGCTCACGACGTTGAGCAACGTCGTCTTGCCTGATCCGGTTCCACCCGAGATGACGATGTTCTTGTGCGCCTTGACGGCCATCTCCAGGAACTCGGCCATCTGCGGGGTGATGGACTTGAACTTCACCAGGTCCTGCACCTGCAGCTTCTCGCGCTTGAACTTGCGGATGGTGATGCAGGGCCCCTTCAGGGCCAGCGGCGGGATGATGGCGTTGACGCGGCTGCCGTCCTTCAAGCGCGCGTCGACCAGCGGGCTCGACTCGTCGATGCGGCGGCCGATGGGGGCCACGATGCGCTCGATGACGCCGAGCACCGCCTGGTTCGAGGAGAAGATCTTCTCGGACAGGGTGATCTTGCCCTTCTTCTCCACGAAGATCTGGTTGGCGTGGTTCACCATGATCTCGCTGATGTCGTCATCGGCGAGGAACGCCTCGAGAGGCCCGAGGCCCAGGGCCTCGTTCAAGACGTCGGTGAGCAGCTGATCGCGATCGACGCCCTCGGGGATCTCCGAGTCGGCATCCATCTGATCGAGGATGTCGGTGATGGCCTTCTCGGTGCGGCGCCACAGCTCGTCGTCGCCGAGCCGGTCCATGTCGAGACGGCGAAGGTCGAGGTACTCGATCAACCGGTCGTGAATGTCCTTCTGCAGGTTCGAGTACTCCTCGACCTTGGGATCGACGTTCTTCTTGTTCTTGCGCATCGCCGAGGCGAGCGACGCGGGCATGTTCTTGTCCGGCACCTCCTCCGGCGGCGGTTCCTCATCCTCGGGAGGCGGCTCCTCCTCCTCTGGGGGCGGCTCCTCGTCCTCGGGCGGCAGCTCCTCGTCCTCCTGGGGCGGCTCCTCGTCCTCCGGCGGCGGCTCCTCTTCGTACTCCTCCTCGGCCTGGGCCTCGAGCGGCTCCACCGAGATGATCGCGTCGCCGATGTAGATCTTGTCGGTGGGCTTCACCACCACCGGGCCGGCGATCTTCTTGCCGTTGACGAAGGTGCCGTTGGTCGACTTGAGGTCGACCACCACGAACTTGCCCTGCTTCTCGACGATCTTGGCGTGGTACTTCGAGACGTTGCCCTTGCTGATGCAGATGTCGTTACCGTCGAGACGGCCGACAGTGACCTCGTCTTTGTCGAACTCCAGCTGCTCGGAGCCCCCACCTTTCTCGGCCACGGTGATGAGAAACATGGGCCGACTCTATCAGGGGCAGCAAACCATTGAAACATTGGGAAAAAACAAAGGGGCCGGTCCAGTTGACCGACCCCTCGGAAATGGCAGGTGCCGAGCGGTCTCGCTCAGTCGAAGATGCCGAAGTTGACCTCGCTGCGGGCCTGCTTGTAGCGGCCCTTCACGTCTTCGATGATCGTGCGGATCTTGTCGGAGTCGGGGTTCACGATGCGAGGGGTGACGAAGATCACGAGCTCGCGCTTGGTGGCGTCGAACGCGCGGTTCTTGAAGAGCTCGCCCAGGATGGGGATGTGCCCGAGGCCGGGGAGCTTGGACACCGACTTCTGCTCGTCGTGGGAGAAGACGCCCGACAGCACGATGGTCTCGCCGTGGCGCACGGTGACGTTGGTCTTCACCTTGCGGGTGCGGAAGCCGGGCACCGACGCGCCGCCGCCGACGGAGACGGCCACCGACAGGTCGATCTCGCTGACCTCGGCCTCGATCTCCGTCTGAATGTTGCCGTTGCGGTCGGCCGTGGGGCGGATGCGCAGGATGACGCCGTACGGCTTGAACTCCACGGTGAACATGTTGTTGGTGATGAGGGGAATGGGCACCTCACCGCCGGCGGTGAACTCGGCGCGCTCGCCCGAGGCGCACACCAGCTTCGGCTGCGCCAGGAGGCGGCCGTAGCCGTCGTTGTTCTGGAAGCCGATGTTGAAGCTCGACTGGCCGCTGCCGAGGATGCGCATCGCGCCGTCGGCGAAGCTGCCCGGGAAGAGCTCCTTGGAGATCTGCGCCTGGGTGGACACGGTGCCCGAGATGTCGGTCGGGTACTTGATGCCGTAGCGGTCCTTCGAGTCGCGGCGGATCTCGACGAACTGCACCTCGGTCAAGATCATGCGCTTGATGCCGACGGTGAGCAGGTTCTCGGCCTTCTCGCCGATGGCCTTGGTGATGAGCTCGGCCTTCTGCATGTCCTGCTGCGACTCGACCGAGCCCTCGATGAAGATGGTGGAGCCGACGACGTTCGCCTGCACGTTCTTGAGGCCCGCCTTCTGGAACGCCGCGTTGAGGTTCTGGGCGACCAGCTTCTTGGCGTTGGGCGCGATCTTCACGAAGTTGCGCACCTGGCCGCCGTAGAGCTGGGTCACCTGCTCGATGCGATCGAAGTCGGCCTGGGTGTACGCCTGACCGTCCAAGTAGATGCGGTCGCCGATGAGGCGCACGGTCACGCCCTCGATCTCGCCGAGGAGCTTCTTGAGCTCGGCGATGATGCCCTCGCGGTCCACCTTCGAGACCGAGATGTTGTACGAGGTGCGGCGGCCGTCGGTCTTCCAGATGAGGAGCGTCGTCTTGCCCTCGGCCGAGCCGATGATGAGGAGCTGGTTGTTGCCGATGGTCTTCACGTCGGCGATGGCTGGGTCGCCGATGGCGACGCGCTGAATGCCCGGCACCGTCAGCACCTTCTGGGCGCCGACGCCGATGGCGATGTTTCCGCCTTCCTGGGCGAACGCGGGAAGCGCCAACAGAAACGCCACCGCGAACACTCCACCGTGCCTGAGACCAGCGCGCATCACGACCCCTCCTCGACCCGCCCTCGACGGAGCGGGCTCAACTTCGGTTCGACTTCACGGACTCGCCGAGAGCTCCCACCACACGGCCCACGCGCTCCCGACCGCAACGGCCACACCATACGGAATACGTAGGGGCCCTGCACCTGCCGTGTGCGGGTTCTTCGACGCAAGCCCGGGCAGCGTAGCAGACGGCCGCCGCCTGAAGAGCCCGATCGCGAGGCCCTCGACGGCGCCGGCGAGGGAGATGAGCATCACCGCCGCCAGCGCCGAAGGCGTGCCGAGGCAGGCGCCCACCGCGACGATCAGCTTCACGTCGGCCCAGGCGAGGCCTTTGCCGCTCACCGCGAAGCCCGCGAAGATCACCAGCGCCGAGAGCGCTCCGGCGACGCCCGAGACCAGCCCCGAGTCGAAGTCGCCCACGCCCGCGAGGAAGAAGCGCAGGCCCAGCGCCAGGCCGATGGTGGGGAGCGTCACCCAGTCGTAGATGCGCTGCCTGGTGAGATCGGTGGCGGCGCTGACCAGGAGCGCCACGGCGAGCAGGGAGAACAGGACGGGCCGCGGCTCCACCGGTCACCGTCAGCGGTAGACGAACTTCACCTTCTCGCTGCAGATGAAGTACTCGTCGCCGTCCTCGATCTTGCGGCGCTTGATGCGCTGCTTGTTGAACCAGGTGCCGTTCGACGAGCCCAGGTCCTCGAGGAAGAAGTCGCCGTTCTCGCGGATGATCACCGCGTGCTCGCGGGAGACCTTGCCGGAGTTGATGACGAAATCGCAGTGCTTGCCGCGACCGATGATGAAGCGGTCCTTCGAGATGCGGTCGAGCTCGCCACCCTCGAGGGTCATGTAGAGCGCGGGCCCGCCGCCCTCGGCCTGGCTGTCGTCGACCGGCACGTCGTCCTGTGGGGGAGGCTCGTCGGCGGCCGGCTCGACCGGAGGCGGAGGCGCGTTGCCGCCGCTGTTCTTCGCCTTGATGAGCCGCTCCAGCTCGGCGGCGGTCTCCAGCACGCGCTCCTGCACTTCGCGGCGCACCGGATCGTCGTCCATGTTGCCGGACTCGGGAGCGGGGGGCGGAGGCGGGGG
>JBBIOE010000072.1:0-32345 GCA_037443525.1 Archangiaceae bacterium
TCCACACCGCGAGGTCGCACCAGCTCGCTACCGAGGCGAGGCTGTGAGTCACCAGCACGATGGTCTTCCCGGCGCGCTTGAACTCCTCCATCTTCGCCTGGCTCTTGCGCTGGAAGTGCTCGTCGCCGACCGAGAGGATCTCGTCGATGATCAGGATCTCGGGATCGACGTGGGTGGCCACCGCGAACGCCAGGCGCATGAACATGCCGCTGGAGTAGGTGCGCACCGGCTCGTCGATGAAGTCGCCCAGCTCGGCGAAGGCGATGATCTCGTCGACGCGCGCCTTCACCTCGCTGCGGCTCATGCCGAGGATGATGCCGTTGATGAGGATGTTCTCGCGCCCCGTGAAGTCCGGGTGGAAGCCCGCGCCGAGCTCGAGCAGCGCCGAGATGCGCCCGTTCACCGAGATGCGCCCCGAGGTCGGCGTGTAGATGCCGGTGATGATCTTGAGCAGCGTGCTCTTGCCCGAGCCGTTGCGGCCGACGATGCCGACCGTCCGCCCGCGGGGAATCTCGAGGTCGACCCCCTTGAGCACCTCGATGTACGAGGAGGGCTCGATCAACCTCTTCTCATTGCGGAGGACCCGAATGACCTCGGTCTTCAGGGTCGTGTGGTCCTTGCGCCGCGAGGTCTTCTGGAAGCGCTTGTTGATGCCCTCGAGGACGATGGCGTGGGTCTGGTCGCTCACACCAACTCCGCGAATTCCTCGCGACGGCGCTCGAACACCGACGCCGAGGCGATCATGAGCAGAAGGGAGATCGCGGTCACCACCGCCAGGGGGGCCGGGTCCGGGAGCGCGTGCTCGTAGAAGATGTTGCGCCAGGCGTCGATCAGGCTCGCCAGCGGGTTCGCGTAGAGCACCAGCGTCTGCTGGGACGGGGTGAGGTTCTTCACCGGCCACAGCACCGGGGTGAGGAAGAACGCCATCTGCACCAGGTTGCCGACGATGTGCTGCAGGTCACGGAACGCCACGTTGAGCGCCGACAGGAAGTAGGTCACCGCCAGCGTGAACAGCGTCTGCACCACCAGCACCGGCAGGGCCACCAGCACGTGCCAGGTCGGCCACTGGCCGAAGAACGCGCCCAACAGCACCAGCAGCGGCAGCGAGAGCAGGAAGTTCACCAGGTTGGTCATCACCACCGTGGCCGGCAGCACCTGGGCGGGGAAGCGCACCTTGGTGAGCAGGTCGCGGCGATCGCTCACCGACGTCGTCCCACCCAGCACGGAGCTCGAGAAGTAGATCCACGGCAACAGGCCGCAGAACAGGTAGTACGGGTAGCGCTCGACCGTCGACCGCATCAGGTAGTCGAAGACCAGCACGTACACGACCATGTTCAGCGTGGGGTTCAGGAAGGTCCACAGAAAGCCGAGGATCGAGGCCCGGTAGCGGGCTTTGAGCTCCCTCAAGGTCAGGGCCCAGAGCAGCGCCCTGAATTGGTACAGCTCCTTGAAGTTCCGAATCATGGGGGGAGCGTTCATACCCGAGGCGCCGCCGGTCAGACAACCAAAGGGTTCCCGCCGTCCCCAGACGGCCCTTCAGGTCAGAGGGAGACGTCTCGATCGTGACGTTCCCGCCTGAAGTCGAGGCCGAGCCAGGAACGCGCTTCAGGCCGCCTGCGCCGCCAGCTCCGGCGCCGATGGCGTTCCAGGCTCGAGGCGCGGCCCGGGCTCCATCGCGTACACCGTCAAAGGGGGCAGGTTCCACCACACGTGCGAGAGCGGCGCGCGGCCGTGGGCGTCGAGGTGCGCCTGCACCGCGCGCTGCCGTTCGCGCACCGGTGCACCGCCGAAGAAGCCGCCGACCGCGGTGGCGAAGCGGTAGCTGAAGTGCGTCATGCGCGTCGACCCGTGGGAGCGCCGGCGCAGCCGGGAGAGGATCTGCGCCACCGTCTCCAGGTCGAAGTTCAAGAACGGCAGCGAGCAGACGATCACGTCGTAGGGCGGCCCGTCGGGGAGCTCCTGCGCCGGGCAGCAGAGGAAGCGCACCTGCTCTTTGTGCGCCACGAAGTCCGCGTTGGTCTCGAGCCTGGCCTCGAGCACGCCGAGGAAGCGCTCGTTGATCTCGCAGATGTCGAGGCTGTCTCCGGGCTGGAGCGCGCGCAAGATCGACCTGGTCACCGCGCCGGTCCCGGGCCCGAGCTCCAGCACCCGCACCGGCCACGACCGCTCCAAGAGGGGCGAGGCCAGCGCGCGGGCGGCCAGGCGCCCGGTCGGGAACATCGAGCCGGTGGTCCTTGACGTCCGGGCGAACTCGCGGGCGAAGAGGAAGAGCTCCTTCATGCGAGCGGGTCCTTCGGGAGGGACGGGCGAAGTAGACGCACGGGGACGTCGCGAGACTTACGTCGGGGCGCCGCGGGAGGGCAAGCGCGGACGGCCCTCTCCAGCCGGAGGGCTCACGCCTCGAGCGGCCACGCCTTGGCGAGCCCGAGCGTCGTGCAGAGCCGCCGCGCCTCGACGATGTTGTCCTCGATGGAGCAGTAGGTCCACCCGCCGTAGCGGCCGATGGAGTGGACGCCCTTGGCCGCCAGGAGCGCCGTGAGCCGCGACACCGCCTCGAGCGAGGCCTTGGTGATGTGCACGTAGGCCGGGTCCATGACGACGGAGTGCTCGGCCACCAGCTTCTGGGTGGTGACGACGCCGGCGCGCTCGAGGCCCTCGAGCACCCGGGCCCGCTCCGCGAGGACGTCGATGGTGGCGCCCCTCGGGAAGCCCAGCTCGACGTACAGGCTCATGCGCGGGCTGTGGAAGATGTTGTCGTACCAGCCGATTCGGTAGAACGGCAGCGCGCGGTCGGGGAAGTACATCCAGTGCACGTCGTCCATGCCCTTGGCGTCGAAGCCGAGGTTGAAGACCAGCACCTGGTTCCAGCTGAAGACCGACTCGTCGAAGGGCATGCCGCAGAGCTTCAGGAGCTTCGGGAACGGCATCGAGCTCACCAGGCGCTCGAAGCGGTACTCGCTCCTGGCGGTGCGCGCGATCTTCGCGGCGAGGTCGATGGAGAGGATCGGCTCGTCGAGCTTCAGGCGCTCGGGCAAAAGCTCGGACTCGAGGGCCTTCACGTACTCGATGGCGCCGCCGGCGGGGTAGGTGAAGGTCTGGTTGTACGAGGCGTTGTCCGGCGTGCGCATGTTCTTGATGACGTCGGTGAGATCCGCATGCGGGAAGAAGCGCCCCATGGCGTCGCGATCGAGGCGCGAGAGGTCGGTGGCGTAGAGCTTCTCGTTGTAGGGAATGAGGAACTTCTCGGCGATGCCACGGCCAAAGCGGGCGTAGAGCATCTGCTTGAAGTTCTCTTCCGGCTGCGCGGGCAGGCCCGGCGCGCGCGCGAAGTACAGGTCCGACAGGCACTCGATGAACTCGTCCTGCGGGAGCTGGTGGATGTTCTTCTGGAAGGGGAAGTCGACCCGGCGGCCGGCGTACTGGATGAAGGAACGCTTCACCACCGTGCGAACGTCCTGCGCCGGCATGCGCGCCTTGAGCCAGAGCTCGATCTCCGGGCGCTTGAAGTGGAAGAAGTGGCCCGAGTAGTCCCAGACGAAGCCGTCCTTCTTCACCGTCTTGCAGTAGCCGCCGACCGAAGCGTCACGCTCGAGGACGAGGAGATCGTGGTCCTTGCCGAGCGAAGCGGCGGTGGCGAGCCCGCTGATGCCAGCGCCGGCGATGAGGGTGTCGACTCGCTGCATGGGGCCGGACCCTATTCGACGAAGTCGCTCCTGCCGAGCGCGACGACTCCCGCGCGCCGGGCTATCCACCGGGGCCATGCGAATCTCCAAGCTGGTTCTGGGGGCAGTGGTGGTGGTCGCGGCGTGCTCGGGGCCTGGGCCCTTCGGTGCTGACGGTGGAACCGGCGGCTCGACTGGCGGCGGCTCGGGCGGTGCGTCGGGTGGAACGGGAGGCAGCGCGGGCGGTGGCGCTGGTGGTGGCTCGGGCGGCGGCACTGGTGGTGGCTCGGGCGGAGGCGCGGGCGGAAGCGCCGCGGCCAACGAGCTCACGGGCGCGCTGAGCTTCCCGGTGGGATCCGCCTTCACCGTCGTCGGTGCGCTCTTGGACGGTGGCCCCGACCTGTCCTACGTCCAGGTCGGCTTCTACGACACCGATGGCGGCGGTGGCTGTGCGTTCCCCGCGGCCCTGGCACACGCGCTCGTCCTTGGCGTGGGGACCGGCGACGGGAGTGCCGTCACCGCGCAGACCTACGCCTTCGACAACCAGGCCTCGGCGAGCCCGGGCGGGGGCGTCGACCTCGCTCGCGCCGACGTCGTCGCGTCTGGCTACGAGATCGTCTCCCGCACCGCGACCGGGTCTCTGACCTTCACCGCGCTGACCGCCACGCACTCGGCCGGCACCTTCGACGCGCAGCTCACGCTGGCGGACGGAGGAACCTCTTCGCTCTCCGGGCGTTGGAACGCGCCCTTGTGCTTCCACTGACGCCTTCTCAGGCGACGTAGCCGCCCATGCCGAGCGCGACCGAGAGCGCCGCGAGGGCGAGCCCGCTCGCGACGAGCCACGCCGCGCGGAGCTTCGGCCGCGGCTCGAGCACCGTCGCGAAGGTGAGGAAGAGCGGAAACGCCGCCATCAGGTAGCGGCCGAGGCTGTGGAAGTCCTTGCTGGCGAGCGCCGGCAGGCCGAGCACGATGAGCACGTACACGCCGTAGCCCAGGCCCAGGCGCTTGAAGGTGGGCACGATGAGCGCCAGCCCGCCCAGGGTGGCCAGCGCGTGTCCGACGAGACGAATGGCCACCAGCGGCGCCGAGCGCGGGAAGAGCTCCTTGAACCACCACACCTTGAGCCAGGCCTCCCAGCCGGGCGGCTGATCCCACCCCGGCGCGCCCTGCACGTGGGCGAACGCGAGCGGATCTCCGAACTTCACGAAGAGGAAGGCCATGTAGGCGGCGAGCCCGAGCCCGGCGGCTGCGGGGAGCACGTCGACGAAGCGGAGCGGCGCCCCGGCCAGCCTGCGCCGCTCGAGCGAGCGCACCACGAGGCCCAGCACCAGGCCCGGCGCCACCGGCCGCGTCGCCGTCGCCAGCGCGCCCAGGAGCGTGGCGAGCACGGGGTGGTCCTCCTCGAGCGCGGTGAAGGCGCCGAGCGCCAGCGCCAGGAACAGCGCGTCCGAGTACATGACCCCGAAGAGGTACTCGGCGAAGGGCCAGAGGAGGAGCAGCGGCATGGCGGCGGCTCCGACGCCCGGCTTCACCCGCGACGCCCACCGCGCGAAGAGCAGCAGCGCCGCCACTCCGGCCGCGAAGGAGATCAGCGGCCCCGCGAACCAGCGCCCGATGCCCAACAGGCCCAGCGCGCGCACCAGGAGTGGGTAGAGCGGGAAGTACGCCACCGGGCTCTGCTGCCCGGGCGCGATCCAGTAGCCGTTCTGCGCGATCTCCCCGTACCAGCCGCCGTCCCAACGCACGAGGGCGTGAAAGGGTTGGACCTCCGGCACGCCGGCGCCGAAGGGCTTGGGCGGTCGCCACACGTCGCCCAAGGTCATCAGCGTCACGCTCGCCACCCCCACGAGGAGGACGAGGCGGAGACGGGCGGGCAGTGATTTGGGCTCGAGCGCGAACAGGCGCAGGGGCTTACTCCGCCGTTCGCACTGAGCGAAGCATGTCCTGAGCGGAGACGAAGGGTCGAAGTGCGGGCAATTCAGTTCGCGGTGTTCGGCGGATCCGTTCGGGCTGAGCTCGTCGAAGCCCTCCGTCCGGCCTCACGTGCCGATGCGCCGCACCGCCACCACCGCTCCGTCCACGTCGTGGCGCTCGGTCAGGTCCACCTCGCCCTCGATGAACCAGTCCTGCTCGCCCTTCTCGTCGAGGAGCGCGTGCCGCACGGTCCAGCGCCTCGGCCCGTTCTCCACCAACTGCGTCAGCAGAGGCTGCCGCGCGCGGGGGGTCACGTCGAGCGACGGGTGCTCGGCCCAGTACGGCCCGAGCGCCGCCTCCAGCGCCGCCGCGTCGAGCCCCGACTCCGGCGGCAGCCGCTCGGCCGCCTCGTCGTACTCCTTCCGCGCCAGCAACCGGACGAGCTGGTGCAGCTCCGCGCGCACCCGCGAGGCCAGCGCCTTCACGTCCTTCGCCAGATCCTTCTTCGGCGCGTGCAGCGTCTCGCCCGGCGCGGGCACGACGGAGAGCGCCCGGCCGTACCTCATGGCCTCCCACTCCTCGACCAGCGACGAGTCGGTGACCTTCAGCGTGGTGAGCAGGAACGCCGCGATGTCCTCGAGCTGCTCGGTGCGCGACGCCTCGGGCACGTTCTGCACCAGCGTCTTGTAGGCGTCGGAGAGGTAGCGCAAGAGCACGCCCTCGCTCCGCATCAGCCCATAGTCCTTCACGTAGTCGTTGAAGGTCGCGCACAGCTCGAACAGCTCCCGCGCGATGGACTTGGGGCGGATGTTCTCGTGCGCCACCCACGGGTGCTTGGCGGCGAACTCGTCGAAGGTGCCGTAGATGAACGGCGCCAGCGGCTTGGGGTGCTCGACCTTGTCGAGCTCCTCCATGCGCTGGTCGTACTCCATGCCCTGCGCCTTCAGCTCGGCGATCTTCTCGCCCTTGAGCTTGTTCACCTGGGCGTACAGCACCACGTCCGGGCTCTCGAGGATCGCCTCCACCAGCGACAAGACGTCGAGCGGCCACGACTCCTGCGCTGGGTCGAGCTTCGGCAGGACCTCGAGCAGCCACAAGGACAGCGTGTGGTTCAGCGAGAAGTCCCTCTGCAGGCCCTCCGCCACCTTCACGTGCGCGGGCATGGTGGGCGTCCTCTTCTCCACCACCATCACCCCGGCGTTCACCAGGCTCCGGAAGAGCGCCGCCGCGTGCTTGAGCAGCCGCGCCTTGGCCACCGGCGTGGTGTGCGAGCGCCTCACCAGCTTGACCAGCTCCCGGTAGCCGCCCGCCGACGCGTCCTGGTGCGCCTGCACCAGGTTCACGAGCAGCCCGTGAGTGACGCTGAAGCGCGACTCCAACTTCTCGGGCTGCGACGTGTACAGCCGCTCGAAGGTCGCCTTGTCCCAGTGCACGTAGCCCTTCTGCGGCGGCTTCTGCAGCGTGACCTTCTTCCCCTGGGCCTTCTTCGCCGAGAGCTTCTGGTTCTCGATCACGTGGGCCGGCGCCTGCGCCACCACCCAGCCCTTCACGTCGAAGCCCTTCCGGCCCGCGCGTCCCGCGATCTGCTGGAAGTCGCGCACCGGCAAGACCACCGTCTTCTCGCCGTCGAACTTGCAGAGCTGGGTGAAGAGCACCGTGCGTATGGGGATGTTCACCCCGACGCCGAGGGTGTCGGTGCCGCTCACCACCTTGAGCAGGCCCTGTTGCGCCAGCCGCTCCACCAGCCGGCGGTACTTGGGCAACAGCCCCGCGTGGTGCAGCCCCAGCCCGTGCAGCAGCAGCCGCTTCAGGTCCTTCCCGAAGGGCGTGTCGAACTTCGCCCCCACCAGCGCGGCCTTGAGCTTCTCCTTCTCCTCCTTGGTGCAGACGTCGATGGAGGTGAGGGCCTGCGCCTCCTCGGCGGCGGTGCGCTGGGTGAAGTTCACCAGGTAGATCGGCGCCTTCCCCTCGTGCAGGAGGTCCTGCACCGTCTCGTGGAGCGGCGTCTCGGCGTAGCCGTACTCCAAGGGCACCGGGCGAAGGGCGCTGCGCACCTCGACCAGCTCCCGGCCGGTCTGCTCCTTCAGGCTCTCCGCGATGGCCGAGGTGTCGCCCAGCGTCGCCGACATCAAGAGGAAGCGCGTCTGGGGCATCGACAAGAGCGGCACCTGCCACGCCACGCCGCGGTCGCGATCGCCGTAGTAGTGGAACTCGTCCATCACCACGTGCTCGGCGAAGAGGCGCTGCTCGCGCAGGCAGAGGTTGGAGAGGATCTCCGCGGTGCAGCAGATGATCGGCGCGCCTTTGTTGATGGCCGCGTCGCCGGTCATCATGCCCACGTTGGCGGCGCCGAAGATCTCGCAGAGCGCGAAGAACTTCTCGTTCACCAGCGCCTTGATGGGGCAGGTGTAGAAACTGCGCTCACCCTTGGCCATGGCGAAGAAGTGCAGCGCGGTGGCCACCAGCGACTTGCCCGAGCCGGTGGGCGTCGCCAGCACCACGTGCTTGTTCGCCAGCAGCTCGAGGATGCCCTCCTCCTGCGCCGGGTAGAGCGCGAGGCCCGTGCCGGCCACCCAACCGAGGAAGCGCTCCAGCGCGAGGTCGTCGGAGAGCTTTGGCTCTCCTGGCTTGGGCAACAGGCTCTCGAGGGCTGCGGACACGGGCGCGTTCTGTCGGTCCGACGAGCGGGAGGGAAGTGGAATCGTCGACGGGAAGGCCGCGTCGAGTCGGCCGCCCCAAGGCGCCCCACGCCAGAGCCGGTGCAGGCCGGCGCGACCCGAACGCACCCCTTGCGGTGACTCGTGTGCGTTCGCCGGGAAGCGCTTGACCGAGGTCTGGCCACCCCCGTGCAAGAGCGCCCGGCGGGGAAAGCCACGGCGCGATCACGCGCGCGGAGCATGAGCAGACCTACTCGCGCCCTGCGAATCCGGAGATTTACCGAAACGTCGCTCGTTAACTTTACATGATTTACATGAAGGCCTGAATTTTCATCTGACGCGTCGAGACAAAACCAGGAATTGCATGTATTTGTGTGTTGTTTCGGCGCTGATTCGGCCGTGATGAGTGATTTACGAAGACCGCTTCGACACGTAGTTGCCTGTCAATCCACGCTTGATTTGCCCCACGAGGAACGACTGATGACCGCTGCCCGCAAGCTGACCTTGTCCGATCTGCACGCCCGCCGCTTCGAGGGCGTGGTGCGCCCCTACAACCAGCAGGACGTGGAGCGGCTGCGCGGCTCGATGAAGATCGAGCACACCTTCGCCAGGAAGGGCGCGGAGCGGCTGTGGGAGCTCTTGAACACGCGCGAGTACCTCAACACGCTGGGCGCGATGACCGGCGGCATGGCGGTGCAGATGGTCCGCGCGGGCCTCGAGGCCCTCTACATCTCCGGCTGGCAGGTGGCGGCCGACGCGAACACCTCGGGCCAGATGTACCCCGACCAGTCGCTCTACCCGGTGGACTCGGTGCCGAACCTGGTGCGCCGCATCAACGCCGCGCTCCGCCGCGCCGATCAGATCGACTGCAGCGAGGGCAAGCGCGAGCGCTACTGGTACGCGCCGATGATCGCCGACGCCGAGGCCGGCTTCGGCGGCCCCTTGAACGCCTTCGAGCTCACCAAGTCGATGATCGAGGCCGGCGCGGCGGGGGTGCACTTCGAGGACCAGCTCGCCAGCGAGAAGAAGTGCGGCCACATGGGCGGCAAGGTGCTGGTGCCCACCTCGCAGTTCATTCGCACCCTGGTGGCGGCGCGACTCGCGGCCGACGTGATGGACGTGCCCACCGTGCTCGTCGCGCGCACCGACGCCCAGAGCGCCAAGCTCATCACCAGCGACATCGACCCCCGCGATCGCGAGTTCATCGAGGGCGAAGAGCGCACCCCCGAGGGCTTCTACCGCCTGAAGGGCGACGGCGACGCCTTCGCCATCGCCCGCGCGCTCTCCTACGCGCCCTACGCCGACCTGCTCTGGTGCGAGACCAGCACGCCCGACTTGAAACAGGCCAGGCGCTTCGCCGAGGCGGTGCACGCCAAGTTCCCCCAGAAGATGCTCGCCTACAACTGCTCGCCCAGCTTCAACTGGAAGAAGCACCTCGACGACGCGACCATCGCGCGCTTCCAGCGGGAGCTCGGCGCCATGGGCTACCGCTTCCAGTTCGTCACCCTGGCCGGCTTCCACGCCATGAACCACGCGATGTTCGACCTGGCGTCGAAGTACCGCGAGGCCGGCATGGCCGCCTACTCGGCGATGCAGCAGGAGGAGTTCTCGGCGGAGCGCCACGGCTACACCGCCACCAGGCACCAGCGCGAGGTCGGCACCGGCTACTTCGACGCGGTGGCGGAGATCATCTCCGGCGGGCTCTCCTCGACGACCGCGCTCAAGGACTCCACCGAGGCCCACCAGTTCTGACGCCGGCTGGTTTGGAGTAGGACCTCCCACCATGAACCCCTGGGACGAGCGCTACGGCGTCGATGGCTTCGCCTACGGCACCGAGCCGAACGACTTCTTGCGCGAGGTGGCGCCACGGCTGAAGAAGGGCCGGGTGCTGAGCCTGGGCGAAGGGGAGGGCCGCAACGCGGTCTTCCTCGCCGGCCAGGGCTTCGACGTCACCGGCGTCGACGGCAGCCGGGTGGGGCTGGAGAAGGCCAGGCGGCTGGCGGCCGAGCGGGGCGTTCGCCTCGAGACCGTGCAGGCCGATCTGGCGGACTTCACCATCACGCCCGGCGCCTGGGACGCCATCGTCTCCATCTGGTGCCACCTGCCCCGGGCGGTGCGCGCGGCGGTGCACGCGCAGGTGGTGAAGGGCCTCGCGCCCGGCGGCGCCTTCGTGCTCGAGGCCTACCGGCCGAAGCAGCTCGAGTACAAGACCGGCGGGCCGCCCTCGGTGGACCTGCTGCCCACCCTCGAGGAGCTGAAGCAGGAGCTCTCGGGGCTCGACTTCGAGATCGGCCGGGAGCTCGATCGCGACGTGCGCGAGGGCCGGTACCACGGCGGCCTGAGCGCGGTGGTGCAGGTGCTCGCCGTTCGGCGGGGCTGACGTAGGCTCCAGCGCGGGCTTGGTCGAACGCGCTCACCGACCTATGACTGGCGGCCGTGACCGCCCTCGAGCTCAGCCACGTCACCAAGCGCTTCGGCGAGAAGTTGGCCGTCGACGATCTCTCCCTGACGCTGGAGCCCGGCTCCTTCCTCGGGCTGGTGGGCCGCAACGGCGCCGGCAAGTCGACCACCCTCAAGATGGTCACCGGGCTCATCGCCCCGAGCTCCGGCTCCATCTCGGTGTTGGGGAAGAACGTCGCCGAGGAGCCCCTGGCGGTGAAGCGGCAGCTCGGCGTGATGCCCGAGGACATGGCGCTGCTCGAGATGCTCACCGGGCCGCAGTACCTCCACTTCGTCGGCCGCATGTACGGCGTGGACGATCACGACATCACCCGCCGCCGCGTCGAGCTGTTCGAGGCGCTGGATCTCGAGCCAGGGCCCAAGACGCTCATCGGCGAGTACAGCTTCGGCATGAAGAAGAAGCTGGCCCTCTGCTCGGCCCTGCTCCACGGCCCCAAGCTGCTCTTCCTCGACGAGCCGTTCGAGGGCATCGACGCCGTCACCAACCGCACCATCAAGGACATCCTCCAGGGCCTGCAGAAGAAGGGCGTGACGCTGGTGCTCACCAGCCACATCCTCGAGGTGGTGGAGAAGCTCTGCCCGCTCATCGCCATCATCGACGAGGGCAAGCTCAAGGGGTTCGGGCCGCTCGACTCCTTGCGCCGGCAGGGCGAGTCGCTGGAGGCGCTCTTCGTGGGGCTGGTCGGCGGCGCGTCGAAGGCGGAGCTGTCGTGGCTGTAGCGTCGCCCATTCGCGCGGTGCTCACGGCGCACTTCGAGAGCACCGTCAACCGCATGAGGAAGCAGCTCGGGCGCACCGGCTTCATCGGGCTGCTCTTCTTCCTCGGCGTCTTCGCCTTCGTCGGCGTGGTGCCGCTGCTCCTCTTGGCGACGGTGGGCTCGTACTTCCTGGCGCGCGAGGCCTTCGTTCAGCACACCGGGCACGGGCTGGACGTGATGTTCGGCGTGGGCTTCACGGTGCTCCCGCTCTTCGGCGGGCTCATCGGCGGCGTCAGCGGTGGCAGCCAGCAGCTCGCCTGGGAGCAGTACCGCGCCTACCCGGTGACCCCCAGGACGCTCTTCCTGGCGGAGCTCGTCGCCGGCTTCGGCGACGTGACGGCGGCGGTCATCTCGCTGATGCTGCTCGGCGCCGGCGCGGCGGTGGCCCTGGCGGCACCGGCGCATGCGCTGGCGTCGGTGGTGCTGGCGATCGAGGCGGTGGTGCTGATGCTCTCGGTGCAGCTGCTCGTCGGCAGCCTCGCCAACCGCCTCGCCCAGCGGCTGCGCTTCGCTTTGGCGGTGCTGCTGGTCTCGCCCGGCGTCTTCATCCTCCTCGTCCGCCCGTGGCTGGAGAAGGAGGAGCGCACCGGCTTCAAGAGCTCGCGGCACGCGTGGGAGCTGGCCTCGACCCTCGCCGCCTGGCTGCCGTCGTCGATGACGTTCCAGCCCGGCGCGCGCGCGTGGCTGGGCGCGGCGGCCCAGGCCCTGGCGGTGGGCGCGGTGGTGGTGACCGCGGCGGTGATGCTCTGGCGCGAGCACGCGTCGAGCCCCGACGATTCGGGGGGCCCGGTGGCGCCGCCGTGGACCTTCACCCGGCCGGTACTCGGCATCGCCCGGCTCCAGCTCGTCACCTTGTTGGGCAGCCACCTCGGCAAGGGCGCCTTCATCTTGCCGGTGATCGCGGTGGTGCTCTTGCGCGGCTTCGTCGCCGAGCTCACCGGCCGCACCGACTGGATGGTGCCGGGCGCCTTCCTCTACACCTCGTTCGCCGCCACCGGCCTCGCCTTCAACCAGTTCGGCCTCGACGGGCACGGCGTGAAGGCGCTGTTCCTGTTGCCCATCACCGAGCAGCAGATCCTGAAGGGCAAGCAGCTCGGCTACGCGGGGTGGCAGGCGATGCAGGTGGCCTTGCTGGTGGTGCTGCTCGGCGTGATGCACCAGCCCTCGCTCGAGCACGTCGCCATCGGGCTGTTGCTCTTCGTCTGCCTCTTCTTCCTGCAGGGCGCGGTGGGGCAGTTCTTCAGCACCTGGCTGCCGCGCCGGCTGTCGCCCACCAGCATGAAGAACGGCCAGGTGCCCATCACCGTGGCGCTCGCCTCGCTCGGCACCTCGCTGGGCGGCATGGCGGTGTTCGGCGGAGCGCTCTTCGGGCTTCGCCACTCGCCGATTCCGCCGGTGGTGGGCATGGCGGCGCTCGCGCTCGGGTGCTTCTTGGCCTCGCGGCCCGCCTTGCGCTTCAACGCCCGCTTCCTCGCCGAGAACCGCGATCGGGTCATCGAGGCGGTGGGGTGAGTGCGCGGCGCGCGGGGGCTGGTTAGAAAGCGGGGATCATGAAGCCCGTCACCGTCTACTCGACCAACTACTGCCCCTACTGCCGCCAGGCGGAGCGCCTGCTCACCTCGAAGGGCGTGGCCTTCACCTCCGTCGACGTGACCGAGGATCCCGCCATGCGCGAGAAGCTGGTGGAGATGACCGGCGGCCGGAAGACCGTGCCGCAGATCTTCATCGATGGCGTGAGCGTCGGCGGGTACTCGGACCTGGTGGCGCTGGAGCAGAAGAAGCAGCTCGATGCGATGTTGGGGATCGGCTGAGGGCCCCCGGGCTCAACACAGCGGTGGGTTGCCGTCTTTGCAGATTCCATTCACGGGGAAACTCCCATCGCAGCACTTGAAGGGCGGCATGCTCACCGTCGCCAGGTTCGGCCCGAGCGGCACCGAGGTCACCGCGGGCGGGGCATAGGCGCGCTTCAACGCCTGCTTGAGTGCCTCGAGGCCTCCCGCGTCCTTGGGCGCGTCGCTCTTCTTCACGACACCGCCTCCAGCTCGGCCACGAGCCTGCGCGCGGCCTCCATCGGCTCGAGCCCGTGGGTGAAGCGGTACATCGGCGCCGAGTGCTCGAGCTCGGCCATCACGCCCAATCGCTCCGCCATCGCATCGCGGAACCCAAACACGCTCTTGAGAAGCGTGGTCGTGGACTCTGGCGCCGAAAGTCGACTCATCACGGGGGCGTTGCCTCGTTGGAACTTAACCTCCACCGCGGCCACCGGCCCAGCCCAACCTTCGCGCCATGGTTCTGGCGGAACGCGGTGGGTCAGTTCCGTCCCCAAGCTCACGCCGAGCAAACGCGCGGAATCCGCCCGCACCCGAATGACACGTGGCAGCGGGCGAACGCCGAAGGGCGCGCGGCGAACGAGGGTGATGTCGTCGCACCACAGGGGTAGCCCGAGCCGGGCCAGCGCCGCGGCCATGGTGGACTTGCCGCTGGTGTGCACGCCGAGCAACAGGAGCGGGCGGCCGTCCTTGATTCCCACGCAGCCGGCGTGGAGCGCCGTCACTCCTTCGAGGCTCTCCATCGCGTGGCGGGTGAGCTCGTAGTCGAGGCGCTCGAGCAGCTCGTCGGCTGAGGCGGCCTCGATGGCGCCGAACGGGCCCTCCGCGCCGACCCCGCGCGCCGAGGCGCTCAACCGCACCTCGGGGGCGTCGCCGGACGAGTCCGCCGGCGGCAGCGGGTAGACGTACGCCCGACTGAGCTCGACCAGCGCCGGATCTCCGACGAGCCGAAACCGAGACGTCGCCACCTCGACGACCCGCACTGCTTCAGTCGGCATCGAGCAGCTTCTTCACGCGCAACGTCTCGAGGCACGCGCGCACGTCGGCCAGCGCTTGCTCGAGCGGCAGCCCCGCGTCGGTCGACAGTCGCCGCGCGATGTCCTGCTCGTCGAGCTCACCCGAGCAACAATGAAAGACGAACGCCGCGCTCGCGTTCAGCATGTGCGCTTCGTCCGCCACGGGATCCACCACCACGCAGGAGTCGGAGAAGTCCTGGACGACGAGGCTCGCTCTCGCGCGGGGAGCTCGCGTCACTGATCCCTCACGTCGTCGGGAGGCGCCGTCGGGCGATCGTCTTGCGGGTTCACTCCCGACCAGACGACGACGCCGAGATCGGGGCCGAGGCCCGCGGTGAGCCAGGTCCCCGGGCGCTCGGGCGAGACCGGCAACGGCTCGCCGTCAAACCGCGGCACGGGCCGCGCGGCGACGGGGTCTGTGCTCGCCGGGGCGTCGGGAGTCAGCGCGTCGGGGCCTGGCTGCTCGACGCCGGGCAGGTCCGGGCCGCAGGCGAGCAGCACGAGCACTGAGGCGAAGACGAGCCTTCGGATGACTGGGGAGCGGCGCACGATCGACTCCGGTTTCTCGCGGCAGCTGGCGGACCGCCGCGTCGTCCATTCTCCTCTCGGCCCGCGGACGCCGTCGAGTCCTCACTCCTGGGTCGCGCGCGATTTTCCTCGGCGAGTAGACCCAGGTGGGTCCGGGTGCGCGAAGGTCGCCCCGGGTCGTCGATCACCCAATCGGCGGGGCGAGAGGCGACGTCGAATCACGGTGGTCGCCATCGCCGGTGCCCGCGCCCCGCCAGCCTGCGGTGGATTGGCGCCCGACCCGGAGTGCGCACGACTCGGTAGGCGTACCTGCGCCGGGGTAGCGAGGAATCTGTTCCAGCCGCGATGCAACCCGCTGACGATCGTGGTGAGAGCGGGCATGCTCCCCCCCGGCCGATCGGGAGGAAACCGAGATGACGAGACTGGCACGAAGACTGGTGGCGATCGCGGCGCTCACGCTGGCGCTGCTGGGGTCGGGGTGTGACGAGGACCCGTCGAACACCGACGGCGGCAACGGACCGCTCGACAAGCCGCACTCCTCGGGTGGCAGCTCGTGGACGGTGCTCGTGTACATGGTCGCCGACAACGACCTGGAGCCGTTCGCCATCGCCGATCTCCAGGAGATGATGCGGGCCGGCTCGGCCTCGGGCTTCAACCTCATCGTGCAGGCCGATCGCGCCGACGGGTACAGCAGCGACGGCGTGGGCGGGCTGCCCGACTTCACCGGGGTGAAGCGGCTGAAGGTGAACGCGGGCTCGCTGGAGGAGCTGGCGGACCTGGGCGAGCTGGACAGCGCCGATCCCGCGACGCTGGCGAGCTTCGTGACCTGGGGCCTCTCGAAGTACCCCGCCGATCGCACCGCGCTGGTGTTCTGGGACCACGGCGGCGGCTGGCACGGCTTCGGCCTCGACGAGGCCTCGGGCAATCGCCTCATGCACCTGCCGGAGATCGAGCAGGGCGTGCGGCAAGGGCTCGCCGGCGCCAACGCCAAGCCCTTCGCGCTCATCGGCTTCGACGCCTGCCTGATGGCGACCTGGGAGGTGGCGCTGACGCTGGCGCCGCACGCCGAGTACCTGCTCGCCTCCGAAGAGACGGAGCCCGGACACGGCTGGGACTGGGAGGTGTTCTCGATCGCCGCTGGGAATCCGAGCACCGAGCCGGTGGCGCTGGCCCGGCGGGTCATCGACGGCTTCCTCGCGCAGGCGCAGGCCCAGGGCACCGCGGACAACGTGACCTTGTCGCTCGTCGACCTCTACCGCCTGGGCTCGGTGAGCACCGCGATCGGCGAGATGACCAAGACCTTCGACGGCACGCCGGCGCTGGTGACGGCTTTTGGCCGCGGACAGGAGCGCGCGCTCAAGTTCGGCGACGCGCCCGACCCCTCCCGCGCCACCAACCTCGTCGACCTGGCGACGCTGGCCGAGGAGACGTCGAAGGAGGCGAGCCAGGTCTCCGCGACGCGGGGCGCGGTGCTGACGGCGATCTCCGGCGCGGTGGTGGCGCACGTGGAGGGCGCGGCGAAGGCGACCGCCAAGGGGCTGGCGGTGTACTTCCCGCCGAGCGCGGCGGTGTACGACTCCGGCTACGACGCTCTCCCCGCGGCGGCCTCGTGGCGGTCCTTCCTCCACGCGTACTTCGGCGGCGCGAACGCCGAGACGGCGGTGCCCACCTTCACCAACCCGAACAAGCTCGCGGTGACGGCGTTCGACGGGAACGGGCACCTGACCGTCGACGGCACGCTCGACTCGTCGGGCGCGAGCTCGGTGACCAAAGCGACCGTGCTCGAGGGCCTGGTGGTGAACGGCACCTACGTCCTGCTCAGCGAGGAGCCCGCGGCGGTGAACGGCACGTCGGTGCACGGCTCGTGGGACCTGTCGGTGCTGCAGATCACCCGCGGCAGCGAGAAGGGGTTCGGCTACGCGGCGTTCGACACGTCGATGTCGAACCGGGTCGAGCTCGACGTCCTGTTCGCGTACCGGAAGACGGCGGGGGTCGACCCGCAGACGTGCATTCGGCAGATGATCTTCGACACCTCGACCGGGACGGCGACGGTCACCAGCGACTCGTACTTCGTGGCGAACAACGGCGCGTTCGGAGAGCTCTCGCCGACGGCGGGGAGCACCCTGATGCCCCTGGTGAAGAGCATCGATTCGAACACCGGAAACCTGAACCTGGTGGAGGGTTCGTCCACGGCCTTCGCCGCGACGGTCACCAACGGGAAGGCGACCTTCGACGACTTGAAGCTCGAGTTCGTGAAGGTGAACCCTCAGGTGGACGTGGTGGTGGTGATGACGGCCGAGAACGCGGCGGGGAAGGGCGACGCCGTGCTCGCAACGGAGAAGACGCCATGAGGATGCTGGTGGCAGTGGCGGTGACGGCCTTGACGCTCGCCGGGTGCAAGCACGACGAGACGAAGCCCGACGGCGCCGCGGGGACGACGGAGCCGAAGCCGGCGCCGGTGGAGACGAAGACGTCGCCCGGGCCGGCGCACTCGCCGCTGGCGGGCCTGGCGGGGCGGGTCGTGCCTCCGTCGGAGGTGGGCCAGAGCCGCTCGGCGGTGAGCGGGTGCGCGGCGAAGCCCGAGGCGGCGGAGGCGAACGCGACGCGCGGCGGGCTGCCGGTGGAGGAGAAGGTCGAGGCGGTGGCGGCGGGGCACGGCGTGGTGGTGAGCCACGATCTGCCGCACGCGTGCTGCTTGTCGGCGAAGACGGCGGCCGCGCTGGAAGGGACGAAGGTGATCGTGACCGAGACGCTCGAGGGCACGCCGTGCCGGTGCCTGTGCTCGTCGACGTTGAGGACGGCGGTGGGGCTGTCGAAGGGGACGTGGACGGTGGAGGTGAAGACCACGAGCCCTGCGAAGTCGTGGACGGCGTGGAGCGGGACGGTCGAGGTGCCGTAGCCGCGAGCGCGGCGCCACCGTTCACCCAGAGAGGGTCGAGCGAAATGGCGACTCCGTTGGGCCCGAGCGCCAACCGTTCGCCCTGAGCGGAGCCTGTCCTGAGCGACGTCGAAGGGTCGAAGGGTGCCGAACGCCGTTCCCGCAGAGTAGATGCACCGCATGCCCGCCGAAGTCCGCCCGGTCGCCGCAGGGGAATCCACGCAGGTCGTCACCCTCGTCTGCGACGTGCTCGCCGAGTTCGGCCTCACCTTCGGCCAGGGCGCGAAGACCGACGCGGAGTTGTTTGCGCTCCCCGGCTCCTACCGCGCGCACGGCGGAGAGTTCTGGGTGGCCTTCGACGGCCCGACGCTGCTCGGCACCTGCGGCATGTTCCCGGTCGCTCCGGGGACCTTCGAGCTGCGGAAGATGTATCTGGCGCCTGCGTCCCGCGGCCTCGGCATCGGCCAGAAGCTCTTCGACGCCGCGCTCGCGTGGGTGCGCGCGCACGGCGGCCGCCGCATCGTGCTCGACACCACCGAGAAGATGACGCGCGCGATCGCCTTCTACGAGAAGAACGGCTTCGTTCGGGACGACACCGAGATCCGCGGGTCGCGGTGCTCACGAGGGTACGCGCGGGACCTCACGATCGGGTGAGGGCCGGGCTTCGGCGCGAAAGGAATTCGGCACCCTTCGACGAGCTCCGAGGGAACGGTGGATCAGTGCGCCTGCCGCTGCGGCAGCACCCTCGGCGCCGAGGCCTTCGGCGCCTTCCGCGTCTTCGCCTCGGGCCGCTCGACGATCTTCGCCACCAAGTCGTAGTCGTGCGCCTCGGTGACCTCGGCGATCACCATCTCGCCCGGGTAGGCGAGGCCGTCGTTCAGGTACACCTGACCGTCGATCTCCGGCGCCTGGCCCTGGTGCCGCCCGACGAGCAAGTCGTCGGTCTCGGGGCTCACGCCCTCCACCAGCACCTCGATCCGCTTGCCCACCAGCGCCTTGTTCTGCTCGCGGCTGATGCGCTTCTGCATCGCCATCACCTCGCGCCAGCGACGCTCGAGGGTGCGCTTGGGCACCTTGCCGTCCATGTCGTAGGCCGTGGTGCCCGGCTCGTCCGAGTACTGGAAGACGCCCAGCCGCTCGAAGCGCAGCTCCTTCACGAAGTCCTCGAGCAGCTCGAAGTCCTCCTCGGTCTCGCCCGGCAGGCCGACGATCAGCGAGGTGCGGAAGGTCAGCCCCGGCACGCGCTCGCGAATCTTCCCCACCAGCTTCTTGATGAACGCCGAGTCGCGCCCGCGCTTCATCGAGCGCAACAGCTTGTCCGACGCGTGCTGCAGCGGCATGTCGAGGTACTTCGCGATCTTCGGCTCCTTCGCCATCAGCTCGATGAGCTCGTCGGGGAAGTCGCGCGGGTAGGCGTAGTGCAGGCGAATCCACCTCACGTCGACCTTCACCAGCTCCTTCAACAGGTCGTGCAGCTTCGGCCGGCCCGGCAGATCGTACCCGTAGGCCGTGAGGTCCTGCGCCACCAGGTTCAGCTCCCGCACGCCCTGCTTCGCGAGCTTGTGCGCCTCGGCGACGATGTCCTCGATGGTGCGGCTGCGCTGCAGGCCCCGCAGCTTGGGGATGATGCAGAACGAGCACTTGTTGTCGCAGCCCTCGGAGATCTTCAGGTACGCCGTGTACCCGGGCATCGAGTTGACCCGCGGCACCGCCGCCGTGTGGATGTAGTCCGGATCCGGAATGACCTGGCGCGGGCTGGCCTCCGCCGCGAGCAGATCGCCGATCTGGTAGTAGGCCGAGGTGCCGAGGAAGTGATCGACCTCC
Organism: Archangiaceae bacterium; assembly: GCA_037443525.1. Classification (GTDB taxonomy): domain Bacteria; phylum Myxococcota; class Myxococcia; order Myxococcales; family Myxococcaceae; genus JBBIOE01. The sequence goes on from JBBIOE010000072.1 coordinate 19,527, forward strand.
GGCAGGTCCTTCGCCAGCGCCTCGCCGTGCCGCTGCACCAGGCAGCCCGTCACCACCAGCGTCTTGCACTGGCCGGTCTTCTTCAGCTGGGCCAGCTCGAGGATGTTGTCGACCGACTCGGCCTCGGCGCTCTTCAGGAAGGCGCAGGTGTTGACGACGATGACCTCGGCGTCTTCCGCCTCGTCGACGAGGTGGTAGCCCTTCTTGGCCAGGGTGCCGAGCATGACCTCGCTGTCCACCCGATTCTTCGGGCAACCCAGCGTGAGCATGTACAGCGAACGCGAATCTGCGGCGGGGGACTTCTTCGTCATGTGATCGTCAGGTCAGTCGGCGCGTCCGAGCTCGCTGCGCTCGAAGTGATCGTTGGTCCAGGTGAAGTGGGCGGTCGAGCCCGTGGTGTACCCGATGGACAGGTTCCCGTCCTCGGAGAGCTCGAACTGCATCGCCCGCCCGAGCTGGCAGGTGGCCGCGGGCCACTCCAGCACCCGGCGCGCCTCGGCGCCCTTCACCGCGTACATCGCCAGGCGGAGCTCCTTGTCCATCAGGCAGGGCTCCTTGGCGAAGGGGTTCTCGCCGGTCAGCACCGTGAGCACCTTCCAGCCGTTGTTGAGGTTGAGCGTCTCGGGGATGTTCAGCGCCACCTTCTTGGGGTTGACGGAGGCGCCGTCCGGAGCCACCAGCGACTCCAGCACCTCCTTGGTCATCGCCTCGTCGCCCAGCGCCCACATCGGGTAGTGCAGCTTCGAGTACGCCACCCAGCCCTTCTCGCGCGCCTCCACGCCCTCGGCGTCGGCCGGCGGCAGCACCTTCAGGTTCTTGCGCAGCTCGTCGGGCAGCCGCGTGTCGCCGCCGAGCATCACGCCCTTGGGGCAGTTGTTGAGCTTCACCGCGTCGCCGATGTCGCTGTCCATGTCGCGGTACTCGACGCAGAGGGACATCACCAGCGGCTTCACCGCCTGGAAGCGCGGCAGCGCGTGCGCGGGGATCGCCACCTCGAGCGTGAACCCCTTGTCCTTCTTCGCCATCTTCGTGCCGCCGCGCAGCAGCACCTGGGCGAAGCCTGGCGGGCCGAGCTCCGGGTGCGGCGCGGTGAGGCCGTCCTTGTTGAAGCGATAGACGAAGCCGCGCGAGGTCGTGCCCGACTCCGGGAAGTAGACCATGATGTCCACCACGTCGTCGGGGATCACCGTGTCGTCGGTGACGTCGGCGGCGACGTAGAGCGTGTCCTTCTTGAAGCCGGCCCTGGCCTTGAGCGTCGCGGTGGCGCCCTTGGGCGGCGGCGGCATCTTCAGCTCGAGCGCGGGCGCGAAGTCCTTCAGGTCGCCGTCCAGCACCGGCTCCTTGGCCAGCGTGGGCATCGGGGGCGGCGGTGGCGGCTCCTTGGGGGCAGCGGCCAGGGCGAGGGTCGTCACGAGGGCGAGGAAGGCCATGGAGGCCTTCGCGCCTAGCACGATGCGGGCTCGTTCCCAAGGAGGGGGGGCGCGGCGGGAGAGGGCTCCCGTCGGCTCAGCGCGAGCGCCGCGACGTCGCCCGCGGAGCCGGGTCCTGCCGGGACGAAGAGGCGCGGGGCGCCGACGTCGAGAGGTAGGTGATGATGTCGGCGATCTGGTCCGGGCTGAGGGTGTGGCGCCACGAGGGCATGAGCGGCTTCTTCGGGCCGAGCCCCGCGGCGACGGTCTCGGCCACGCTCTCGGGGTCGTCGTTCTTGACTCGATCGATCAGCACCGGCCCGGTGAGGGGCGTGCCCTGGCCCTGCTCGCCATGGCAGGTGTGACAGTAGACGCTGTACAGCGCGTGTCCGCGCTCCGCGCCACGCCCGGTCGCCGCGGCGTTGATGAGGCGGCCGCGCGGGACTTCGTGCGCCTCGGCGGGAAGGGAGCGCAGGTACGTCCAGACCGCGCGCAGGTCGGTTTCGTCCCACTGGGCGTAGAGCGGCCAGGGCATGAACGGAGTCATCACCGTCCCGTCGGGGCGGGCCCCCCGCTTCATCGCGGTGAGGAACTGCTCCTCGGTCCACGCGCCGAGGCCCGTCTCGAGATCGGGCGTCAGGTTCCGGCCCGTCGTCTCGATGAGCCGCTCGGGGAAGGGGAATCGCCCGCCCGCCATCGCCCGCGAGAAGTCGAAGCTACCGTCTTGCGGGTCGCGTGGCGTGTGGCACTCGGCGCAGCCCGAGAGGTGCCACGCGAGGTACTTCCCGTACTCCGCCGACACCCCGCGCGGGGGCGCCTCCACCCTGCTCGTCACCGCCTCCGAGGGGTGGAGGACGCCGAAGGCGAAGAGGGCCTTCGCGGCGAAGGACGGCGACCGCTTCGGGACTTCGTGGCGCACCGGCGGCAGCGACCGAAGGTAAGCGACGACGGCCAGCGCGTCGTCGTCGCTCATGCCGTGAAAGAAGACGTAGTTCATCACCGGGAAGAGCACCCGGTTGTCGCGGCTGAGGCCCTCCCGCATCGCGCGCACCAGCTCGCCGTCGGTCCACTGGCCGATGCCCGTCTCCGGGTCGGGCGTGATGTTGGCGCCATAGTAGAAGCCGAACCCTGGGCCGACGCCTCGCATGTCGAAGACCCGGCCGCCGGACGGAGGCTCACCCAGCGTCGGAGCGTCGCTCGTGGCGTGGCAGGTCCAGCAGGCCGCGGTGTAGGTGTAGATGTGCTTGCCCCGCGCAATCGCCGCGTCGCTCACTGGGGCGATCAGGTTCATGCTCGGGCGGTCGACCCCGCGGTCCCAGGCCACCACGACGTAGAGGACGGTCAGCGCGGCGAAGACGGCGATCGCTCCGAGGAGAATCACGATGCCTTTGAGCAAACGCCTCACGGGATTCGCCTCCTTCGGCTCCGAAGGAGGTGAGGCACGCGGCGTGCCACCCGGCGGCCGGTCGCCCCCGTCCGATCTTCCAGGAACGCTGCGCTGGGCCCGGCTCGCTCCGAGGGAGCGCCGTACTCATGGCGGCGATGACTGGCGTCGACCCCGGCTGGCGAAGGATCGGCGATCGAGGTCGAGGAGGCGCGACCGAGCGTGGTTCGCGCCACGTGACGGAGCGCCGACGACGAGATCGCTCGCAACAGACGAGCCCGACGGGGAGCGAGGCGGGTGGTCCCGCCATCAGTAGCGCAGGGACAGCGTGAGCCGGTACGCGAGCCCCGAGAGCGGCATCGTGCCCACGTCGATGGTGCCGCGGGCGAGCGGATCCTCCGGCTTGGTGGCCGGCGGCTTCGGCCCCATGGCGTCGAAGTGGTAGCCGGGCCGGAACGTGTAGCCGACGCCCGCTTCGAGCACGAGCTGCACCGCCCGCTCGGCCTTCTTCTCCAGCGCGATCGGGAACTGCACTCCGGCGAGCGCCGTGCCTTGCGGGTTCCCGACGGTCTGGGTGAGCTGGGCTTGGTTGAGGAGCGTGAGCGTGCCCCACTCCCACCCGCCGGCGAGGCGCAGGTATGGGTTGAGCCAGGGCTTCACGACGTAGCGGTAGCGCGCGCCGAGCTCGACGCCCCGCAGCCAGAGCGACGCCGAGACGGTGCCGTGCGCCGCCGCGTCGGTCCCCGTCGAGGCGTAGGCCAGGTCCACGTCGAGGAAGCCGCGCGTCACCCCGACCGACACCCCCGCGCCGACGTGCAGTGCCGCGAGGTGATCCTGCGTGGCGACCAGATCGAGCTGGCGCGCTGGCACCACCGTCGCGACCGCGCCCACGTCGGCGGAGAGAGTGGGCAGCTCCGCGCGCGCTGGGAACGCGAGGAAGAGCGAGGCGAGCACGGGCAGAAGAGTCTTCATGGCGCGTCCTCCGCGCGATCGAGGTCGCCGGTGAGGGCGAGGTTGGAGAAGCGGGTGACGGCGCCGCGCTCCGAGGCGCCCGCGGGCACGAGGCTCACGTCGCCGAGCGAGCCCTGGTGGTTCGCCACCACCACGTCGGGGAGGCCCAGGTGAAAGACGCCCGTCACCTGCGCGTCGAGCTGCAGCTCCGCGAGCCTCAGGCTGGTGAGATCGAGGGTCACCACGCTGGTGCCCGACGCCACGCCGAAGAAGAGCCGCTGGCCGGTCGCCTCCAGCGCCGCCGCGCCCAGGGGCTTCGAGAGCTGAACGCTCGAGAGCGAGAGGCGCAGCCGGTTCACGTCGTCGGTCACCGTCACCAGGCTGAGCGCCGCGCCGGAGCCGTCGGCGCTCTGCGCGATGGGGAAGAGCACCTTGTTCGCGCCGGGGACGATCAGCGCCGTCTGCGCGAAGCCGGGCAGCTGCTGCGCGCCGCTGCGCCCGTCCGCCACGTCCCAGGCCTGCACGCTCCTGCCGTTCGCGTCCCAGAAGAGGACCTTCGTGCCCTCGAGCGGGAGAATGGTGGTCGCGCCGAGGGGCAGCGAGAGCCGCAGGTTGTCGTCCTGAATGCCGTGGGCGTCGAGGAGGAAGGCCTCGGCGCTCGCCGGGTACAGGGCCACCACCGAGCCGTCGTAGCCGTCGGGGGGCAGCGCGATGTCCGACAGCCCGCGGCCGCCGCTCACGAAGTTGATGGAGGCGTTCATCGCCCGTCCCACCTCCCCGCCGAGCTCGATGACGATGACGTCGTCGAGCAGGGAGGCGCGCAGGAAGAGCCACCGCGCGTCCCGGGAGAACAGGGCCTCGAGCACCGTGCTCTCCGAGGTGCTGCCGGGCGGCCGGAGGGTGATGCGCCGCGGGGCGACGGTGGGGTGCAGGGCGTCGAAGAGCGCCACGCCGCGATCGAGCGTCACCGCCACCAGCTGGCGGTTGGCCTCCGCGGGCGCAAAGAGCACCTGCCGCGGGGCGAGGCTCTCGGTGTCGAGCTGCAGGCGCTCCACCGTGCCCGCGGCGATCGTCCACAGGCCGATCTCGTTCAAGTTTCGCGCGGTGAGCTGCCCGGTGCCTCCGGCCGCGAGGTACGAGAGCACCGCGAACTTCCCGTCGGGGCTGAAGGTGATGACGTCGAAGGCGCCGGGGAGGTCGAGCGTCTGCAGCTCGCCCGTGGTGGCGTCGAGCACGTCGAGCGTCGGGTGCTTGGCGATGCCGCCGAGGATGGCGACCTGCTCGCCGTGGGGCACCGCGCTCGCCCACCGCGCGCCCTTGGAGAGCTTCGCCGCTCTCGGCTGGGCATCGCCCGGCGCCAGCAGCACGGCGCGCTGCGTGGCGGGGATGACGGACACCACCGCCGATGGCGTGGCCAGAAGCGGCAGCGACTTGAGCGAGGCGTCGAAGAGCGTCCCCCGGCCGCCACAGGCCAGGAGGACGAGCGCCGGGGCGATGAGCGCGCGGGCGATCATTGAATCTCTCCGTTCAGGGTGAAGCCGGTGGCGGTGCGCACCTGGCCGCTGTCGAGCTGGATGACGCTGATGCGGCCCGCCGGGTGGTTCTGCGAGACGAACACCCGGTGCGGCGTGATGCCCGGCGCCTCGGGCACCGTGCCCATGAAGAGCGGCGCGGAGGCGAGCGAGAGCGACGTGGAGACGAGCGTGCCGAGGTTCACCGCGTCGAGGGAGAAGCGCTGGTGCCCGTCGTCGCGCAGCGCCACGCCGACGTAGCCGCCCTGGGGCGAAAAGGCGTAGCGCGTGGGGCGAATGACGCCGGTGCGCTCGAGCTGCCAGAAGCCCGTGCCCACGTCGAAGACGCTGTAGCCCTGGTCGCGATCGACCGCGGCCTCGTAGAGATCGGTCGCCGTGGTGCCCGGGTTCGCCTTGTGGAGGATGATGGCGCTCTTGGCGTCGGGGGACAGGCCGATCTCGTCGACCAGCTTCTCGAGCGGGTAGCGCGTCACCGCGCCGCTGGGGAGATCGACGCGGGAGAAGCTCTCGTCGCCTTCCGCGTTCGAGTACACGAGCGCGAACATGCCGCTCGAAGGGACGACCGGCGGCAGCGCCACCTGGCCGACCACGCCGCCGTCCACCGGGAAGCGGGCGATGTTCGAAGGCTGCGCGAGATCCTGCGGGATGCGGATGTACGCCAACTCGCCGGCCGTGCGCAGGGCCGCCACCGCCGCGGTGCCGTCGGGGAGCAGATCGAGATCCGTCGCCACCTCGGAGATCGGCGCCACCGTCAGCGCCGCGCCGTCGAAGGACGCGAGCTCGGGCGCCACCGTCGAGCGGAGCATCACCACGTGACCGTCCCGGGTGGAGGTAATCTCCCGCGAGGCGACGTCGGCGGACATGGAGGCGGGCAGGGTGAGCCGCGCCGGCAACTGCGTCGCGGGAACCGTGAGGTCGAAGGTCGAGACGCTCGCCTTGGCGAAGACGTGCAGCCTGGTCGCGATGTCGGCGTCGGTGCGGAACACGACGGTGGTGATGCGGTAGCCGCCCGCGCGCTCCAGCACCACCTGCGACACCGGCGCCCCGGCGCGCGCGCGCACCAGGTCGACCAGCGCGAAGACGCCCTCCGCGCCCGAGGTCGGCGCCGTGGAAGGTTCGGGCCACGCCACCGCCCATGCTCCATCGCCGGAGACCGTCAGCTTCGAGTACTGGCGCCGGAGCGCGATGCGGGTGACCCGCGAGGGCAGGGTGCGGCTGTCGATGAGCGAGAGCGACGCGTCGGCGTAGGAGAGGGCCAGCGCCGCGTCTTCCCCCGGCATCGCGGAGAGCGCGACAGGCTGCGGGCCGACCGGCACCGCCTCGATGGCCAAGGACACGGGGTCGATGCGGGCCACCGACGCGGCCGTGGGGTTGAGCGCGTAGACGTAGTGGGGCGTGGCGACGGGCGGAGAGCCGTCGAGGCCGCGGTTGGTCTCCTGCTCGGGCGCGACGCAGCGGCCCGCCTCGCAGGTGTAGCCGGCGGGGCACTCCGTCGCCGAAGTGCAGCCGGCGCCCCCACCGCCACCCGCGCCGCCGGAGATGATGCTCCCGCCGGTGCCGCCGCCGGCGCCGTTGTCCACGAAGTCGCCGGGGCTCATTCCGCTGGCCGAGCACGCCGCGAGCGCGAAGAGCGCACCGCACGAGCCCAGGGCGGTGAGCCCAGTCCACGTCCATGTCTTCATCGCGTGTCCCTCCACCGTGCCCCGGGCGTCACGCGTCGCCCGCGCACGGGCTTGAGCGCCGACACCGTCGACGCGACCCCGGCCCACGGCGCTCTCGAGCTACTTCGACCCTCGAGCTGCCGGGTCGGGGACATCAGCAATCGTTGTGCCGTGAATTCCCCGAGGGGATGAGGGGACGGAGTCCGCCCGAACCGCGACAGGCACGTCAGACAAACCGGAGTGTCGAGGCTCCAAGCTTCTCTCGCCGTGAGACCCTTTGCCTCGAGCGATGACATCCGCGCCGGCCGAGGGACACGGCAGAGGCTCCCGCGAGCCGGCGAGCGCCAGGCAGTTGCTTCCGCGCAAGCGCGACCCGCGCGGAGATGACTTCCGCGCAGCGGCTGAGAGGGAAATGTGAACTCCTCTGACACGAATGAGCCCAGAACGCGGCTCCCCGCTCCGACGCGCGGTCGGTTGGCATCTCTCGCGACGACTCGTCGTGGCGGAAGAGTCGTGCGAGAGCTCGAGCACCGTGATCCGGAGCGTCGACTCTCCTCCGACTGCAAGAACGCACGTTCGACCCGTCACCTCGTCGGAGGGTCGCCTGGCTCTCTGCCCGCGCGCAGCAGCGATCCCGCGCGGACCGAGTCGATGACCGCAGCGTCTGGGCGACGCTAGAGCCGCACCACGACCGGCAGAATCCCCGGCCGCGTGCCGAGCAGCTGTTTGAAGACCCGCCGCGCGCCGGCGACCACCGCCTCCCGCACCCGCTCGTCGTCGCCGCGCACCGCCTCGGACAGCTCGGTGAGCGCCAGGCGGGCGCCCTCGGCCGCCAGGGGGAGCGCTGCCACCTCGGCCTCCTCCAGCCCACGCGCGTAGAGCGTCGGTCCCAAGAGCAGCTTCCCGCCGCCCTGCTGCACCACCACCACCGCCACCGCCACGCCCGCCTCCGCGAGCTGCCGCCGCTCCGAGAGCGCCGCGTCGCCGATGGGGGCGAGCCCGTCGCGTCGCATGAAGTGACGGCCGTTCGCCACCCGGCCCAGCGTCGTTCCGCCGGCCTTGGTGAAGCCCGCCACGTCCCCGTCGGTGAGGAGGAAGAGTCCCGCGTCCGCAACACCCACGTCCTTGGCCAGCGAGAGGTGCGTGGTCAGGTGCCGGAGCTCCCCGTGGATCGGCACGAAGCTCTTCGGCCGCACCGCTTGGAGCATGCGCCGCTGCTCCTCCTTCGCGGCGTGCCCCGACACGTGTACGCCCGGCTCGATCGCCCCCGTCACCACCCGCGCGCCCTTCGCGATGAGGCGGTTCACCAGGTCCGACACCACCATCTCGTTGCCGGGGATGGTGCGGCTCGACAGCACCACCAGATCGCCCGGCCCGACGCGGAAGTGCCCCGGCTCCGGCGAGAGGAAGCCGGTCAACGCGGAGCGCGGCTCTCCCTGCGCGCCGGTACACAGCACCAGCACCCGGTGCGGCGCCAGCGCCGGCGCGGCCTCCAGCGGCACCACCAGGTCCTTCGGCACCGTGAAGAGCTGCGCCTGCTCGGCCAGCTCCAGGTTCCGCTGCAGGCTCCGCCCCGCGACGATCACCTTCCGCCCCAGCCGCGCCGCGAGATCGAGCGTGTGCTTCACCCGGTGGAGGTGCGAGCCGAACAGCGCCACCACGATGCGCCCCGCTGCCGCGGAGAACAGCCGCTCGAAGGTCGCCTTCACCAGGGACTCGCTGCCCGTGGTGCCCACCACCTCCGAGTTGGTCGAGTCGGAGAGCAGGACGTCGACGCCCTCTTCGCCCAACGCCGCGAGCCGCGCGAGATCGGTCTGGTGCCCGTCGATGGGCATGCCGTCGAGCTTGAAGTCGCCGGTGTGCACCAGCGTCGCCGCGGCGGTCTTCACCACCAGCCCCACCGCGTCGGGCACCGAGTGGGTGACGCGCACCGGCTCCACCGTGAAGCGCTCCCCGACGCCGAACCGCTCGCCGGGGCCGAAGGCGCGCAGGTCCGCCCTCACTCCGGCCTCGTCGAGGCGGTGCCGCGCCAGCGCGAGGGTGAACGGCGTGCCGTAGACGGGCACCGGAACCTCGCGGAGCAGGTACGACAAGGCGCCCAGGTGATCTTCGTGCGCGTGGGTGAGCACGATGCCGGTGAGCGCCTCGCCCTGCGCCTTCACCCACGAGAAGTCGGGGATGACGATCTCCGCCCCCGGCGCGTCGGCCCTGGGGAACATCAGGCCGCAGTCGATCATCAGGCGCTCGCCCGCGTGCTCCAGCACCATGGTGTTGAGCCCGACCTCGCCGAGCCCGCCGAGCGGCACCACGCGCAACGGCTCGTTCGCGACGTCGCTCATCGCCACGTCACCGAGGGCACCGTTGCGGGCGAAACGAACACGCCGCCGTCGGCGACGTACGGCGCCCAGCCGCCCTGCGTGTCCAGGTACGCGGAGGCGAAGACACAGGTTCCCGCCGTCGGCACCGAGCGCGCCACCTGCACGCGGCCCTTGAGGTGCGACGGCTGCACCGCGCCGTTGTCCAGCGCGTGCATGCCGGCCACCACCCGCGGCGCCCGGCCATTGCCGGCGAAGGTCGAAAGCAGGCTCGCCCAATCGGTGCAGCCGGTGCCGAGGTCCCAGTAGATCATCGGGACGATCCAGTCGATGCGGCCCTGGTCGACCCAGGCGGTGGAGTCCTGGAAGTACTGCGAATAGCCCTCCGAGGTGCTGCAGCCCGGCAGCCGGGTGTGAATGCCCCACACCGACGCGGAGAGCACCGCCCTGGGCCGCACCTGCTTCACCACGTCGTAGATGGCCGCCACCGCGGCGCCCACGTTCTCCCGCTGCCAGTCGGCGCGCGAGGGCTTGGGGCTCGGGAGCGCGTTCCACGCGGCCGTCGAGGCGGGATCGTACGAGCCCCACGAGCCCGGGTAGCGGACGCGATCGAGGTGCAGCCCGTCGACGGCGTAGGTGGTGAGCAGCTCGCGCACGGTGTCCAGCAGGTGGGCGCGGTAGGCCGGGTCCGCCGGGGAGAACCACAGGTACTCGGTGTCCTGGTTCTGGCCGCTCGAGTTCACCACCATCGACTCCGGGTGCGCCTGGAGCCAGTGCGTGGGCGCGGCGCCGAACGAGGCCCCGGGGAGCTGGCAGGTGGTGGCCGGCGTGCAGGTGCAGGAGCCCGTCGCCGGACACTTCCACGCCGAGAAGGCGTTGAAGTACGCGTGGAGCTGAAGGCCGCGCGCGTGCGCCTCGGTGATGGCGACCTGCAGCGGGTCCCATCCCGGATCCTTGCCCAGCGTGCCGGTGAGCTGCGCCGCCCAGGGCTCGAAGCTCGAGCGGTAGAAGGCGTCGCCGGCGCCGCGAATCTGGAAGAAGACGACGTTGAAGCCCGCGTCCGCCGCGCGAGCGATGACCCCCTTCACGTCGTTCGCGGTGGCGTAGGAGAAGCGCGTCACCCACACGGCCCGCACCTCGTTGGTGGGGCCGAGCGGCGCGGCGCCGCCGTCCCAGGTCGACCCCGCGTCCGCCCTCGGGCTGCCGGCGTCCGGCCTCGCCACGCCGCCGTCCACGCTTAGCACCCGCACCGCGCAGGCGTTCGACGCCACCGCGCCGGCCCTGGCCGTCAGCGTCGCCGAGCCCGCGGCCAGCGCGCGGGCCACCACGTCCGCGCCGAGCACCTGCACGTCCACCACGCCCGCGGGGGAGAGGAGCCACTCCACCGACGGGGTGACGTTCGCGGTGGCGCCATCGTCGAAGCGCGCGACGACGTCGAGAGTCTGGGTCTGCCCGAGGGTCAGCGTGGCGGAGGCGGGGCTGAGCTCGAGCGAGACGATGCGGTGCACCACCGGCCCGCCGTCGCTGGGAACGCCCCCCGTGCCGCCGCCGGCGCCTACTTGGAGGGGCACGCAGGCGCCCGCGCTGCACACCTCCTGGGCGGCGCAGGCCTCGTTCGACGTACACGGCTTCGCCGCCGGCCCGCCGCAGGAGAGCGCGGCGAGGACTGCGGCGGCGAAGAGGAGGCTGGAGAAGCGCACGAGGGACGGCCTAGTTGCAGCCGCCCCTCGTGGGCAAGACCTTCGTTCTGGTGAGCGTCACCCGAGGGCGACGCCGGGACTCACGGCATCGCGATCGTCAGATCGAAGGTGCCGGTCTTCGTGCTCGAGTAGGTGTCGACCACGATGAACACCGGCTGCGTCGCGCCGCTGGAGTTCGTGTAGCTGGTGACATCGGCGGTGCCGCTGCCGTTGGTGTCGTCTCCCGCGAGGCACTGGGTGTTGGTGGCCAGGCAGGTCGAGGCCGGCTGCGCCACGATGTAGATCGCCGGATCCCACGAGGCGCCCGTCGGCGTGACGGTCGCGGAGAGCGTCTTCCCGACGGGGACGTCCATCTTGTAGACGCGCTCCACGCCGCGGGTGCCGAAGGAGCCGGTGCAGGTGGTGGAGGCGGTGTCGGTGCTGATGTCGGCGCCGAAGCCCACCGTGGTCTGCGCGGAGAGCGTCACCGGCAGGGTGGCGGTGTTGATGGCCTCCGCGTTGGCGCAGAAGTCACCCGCCGGCGGGGCGGCGAAGGACACCGCGAGCGAGAAGGTGCCGGGCGCCGCGGGGACCGCGGTGCGGGTGTCGACGACCACCATCACGCGATGCGTGCCGGTGCCGGAGACGTTCGAGGCCATCACCGTCTCCGCGCCCTTGATGCTCGAGTCGGAGCTCGCGAGGCACGGGCCGCTGCCGCAGGCCACGGTGGAGTCGACCACCGACACGGTGAGGTCGAAGCCGCCGTCCGGGGTGTTCGGCGTCGCGACCGCCGTCATGCGCTGACCCGACGGAATGTCGACCGCGTACACGCGATCGGCGCCGCTGCCGTAGCTGCAGCCGGTCTGGCTGAGCGAGGCGTAGTTGTTGGCGTAGGTGTCGAGCGACTCGCTCGGCTTGGTGGTCGCCGCGGTGATGGCCGTGGTGGCCGCGCCGCAGGAGTCACCGGCCGGCGCGCTGGCGAGCGAGGTGAAGGTGACGCCGAGCGAGTAGGTGCCGGTGGGGATCGTGCCCGAGTAGGAGTCGGCGACGACGAGCACGTCCTGCGCCGAGCTGCCGGTGTTGTCGAAGATGGCGGTGTACGGGGGCGTGCTGTAGTCGTTCGCACCCGCGACGCAGGTGAGCATCGGGTCGCAGGCTCCGGTGACGAGGTTCACGGTCGGCACGGTGCCGCCGTCGGTCTCGGCGCTGGCGCTCACGGTGAGGCGCTGGTTGGCGGGAACCGAGAGCTTGTAGACGCGATCGATGCCCAGCGTGCCCGACGCGCAGCCGTCGCCCGCCTCGTAGTCGCTGCCATAGCCGGACAGGGTCTGCGCGGTCTGGGTCCCGGTGATGGTGGCCGCGGTGGCGCAGGTGTCGCCGGCCGGGATCGCCGCGATCGTGGCGTCCAGGGTGAAGGGACCTTTATCGGTGGTATCGTAGCCGTCGACGACGAAGAAGACCGTGATCGAGGCGCCGGTGGTGTTGGTGTAGCTGATCGTCTCCGGCTCGCCGGCGAGGCCGACGTCGACGCCCGCGAGGCAGGCGGTGCCGAAGCCGCCGTCGGCCGTGGCCACGTCGCAGCTCGCCGCCGAGGGGCCCTGGACCAGGTTGAGCACCGGATCCCAGTTCGGGTCGGGGGTCACGGTGACGGTGAGGCGCTGATCCACGCCGATGGTTGCCCGGTAGACCTTGTCGGGGCCGCCGAGGCCGGTGGTGCTCGAGGTGGCCTTGCAGCCGTTGAGCGACTTCCAGTGGTAGTCGTTGGCCATGCCGGTGGTGTCGCCGGTGAACGAGCCGGTGGTCAGCGTGTCGGGGGACGCGCAGGTCTCGCCGTTGCCCGCGCCGCCGCCCGTGCCGCCGCCGGTCGCGCCGCCCGTGCCGCCGCCGG